>NZ_SNWA01000001.1:311861-623722 GCF_004361815.1 Paraburkholderia sp. BL10I2N1
GCGCTCTTTCTGTTCGCTTCCTGGCTGTCTTCGCGTCCGCACAGTTGGCATCCGCGCCCTTGGATGTGTGCTTGAGCCCGCTGACTAAAACTAAACGGACCATGGCTACGGCAAACGATATTTACCTTTTCTGCCATCCCCACGTAGCCGCAGTTGTCGTACCGGTACCGATCCCCATGGCGTGCCTTCGCGAGGCTGATCCACTCCTCTTCTGTAAAGCGTCGCGTCACTCTCCGATCCTCTCTTCTACCTTCAACGATGTCACGCTAGAAAGCGCGCCGATTGACTATATCCGCGGTATGGGCTCGCGGACCGTGGGGCCGCGCACAGCGGCGTCGGCACGACCGGTCAGGGCGGCAACGTTTCCATGTCTTATTATTCAGCGACTGGCATGTCAGCAACAACGACTTCGTAGAGGAGGGGTTAACGTTGCGACCAATGTCCTGTTCCACGCGTATATGAGTCACTCGGAGGACAATGCGCCGCGCTATCGGAATGTCCGTAGTTGGCCGAACCCGGTCCGACAGCAAGCTTTGGGTGAGGGGGCTGAACACCGCCGGTCGCGATCGGCAGCACCCGACCCGCTCCGGCCGTCGGCGTCGCCCCAGCCTACTGGCGGCTTTAAGGGGCGAACGGTCGTCCGCGCCGCGGGTCCGCTAACCGGTGCTTGCGTCACGTGTTGATAAGTCTCACTCTTCCCGTGCGTTGACGTTCGTCGCCTTGTTAAGTAACTTGTTCCATTTGCGGTAAAAGTGGCAGTATTGATCGGTCGTTGTCCATTTCGAAAACGAAGTCAAGTTTGCCGAGTACGGCAAGAATACGAAGTCGTCGCAAAGTGGGGTGTTGGCAGAAGTTCTCCACGTGGCACAGCCGACCGCCACACAGGAGCCGGTCTTGGATCAACTCGGTCATTTGCTCGTCGTAGGTTTACTTCGCGCGCTCTCAATACTGCCGTACCCATTGGTTGCGAGGCTTGGCAGCGCGCTCGGCGCGGCCCTGTATACGCTTCCCAGCCGCCGCAAACATATAGTCCTTGTCAACCTGCGCCTCTGCTTTCCCGAAAAGTCAGTACGTGAGTACGATGAGCTTGCGAGGGAACACTTCCGGCATGTCATCCGCAGCTATCTCGAACGAGGCGTTCAATGGTTCGGTAGCGCGCAAAGGATAAGAAATCTCGTCCAGATCGAAAGCGCCATTGATCTCGAAGACAGGAATGCTCCGCCTACCATCTTTATGGGGTTTCATTTCGTAGGCATCGAGATCGGGTGCATACTTTACTCGCTGAAAATGCCTGCCGCTTCCTTGTACACACACATGTCGAACACGCGTCTTTGCGACCTCGCCAAACGGCAGCGCGGCCGATTCGGCGCTGAGATGATCGAACGTTCGACAAGCGCCAGAAAGATCGTGAGAGTCCTTCACGAGGGCAAACCGGTCATGCTTGCTGCGGACATGGACCATGGCATCGAAAACTCTGTTTTTGTGCCTTTTTTCGGCGTCCCTGCGTGCACTCTGACTTCTGTTTCGCGACTTGCGAGAATGGGGCGCGCGCGCGTTGTACCGTTCGTCACGGAAGTACTGCCGGATTTCAAAGGGTATCGGTTGACCGTCTTTGCGCCGCTCAGCGATTTTCCATCGGGAAGCGACACGAATGATGCGTGTCGCATGAATGCGTTTCTCGAGACCCAGATACTGAAATTCCCAGCCCAGTATTACTGGGTGCATCGACGCTTCAAGCATCGTCCACCGGGCATGCCTGCGGTATATTGATCGTGCGATGGGCCCAGCTCGCTTTCACGTTGCCGGCAAGCTACCGAAACCCGCAAACGAAACCAACGCGAACGGCCGTGCCGGCCGACGACGCGACCGACATGGTCCGCGCACGAAGGTCCGTACAGGGGCGGAGCGGCCGCTTGAATGGCCGCCTGAGTGCTACACCGAACGTCAGCAGCTTTGGCCGACTACTGCCCGATGCGGTTGGCCGAAGCCGATCCGAAGCAGTCCTTTAACCTGAAGGGCAACCGGTGACAGGAACCAGCGGGAATCGGCCATTCATCTTAGCGGATCGTTTGTCCCTGCTGTATTCGCAGCCTATTGTTCGTTTTCGTCGAAATCGTCGTCGTGCCCGTTGTTGCGCTCGTGCTCTTCCCCCGACACGAACCTGGAGTTTCCTTTATCGTCGACGCAGGTTTTCTTGTCCGACTTCCTGATCTGGTTCTTGTTTTTGTCCTTAACTTCCTTCACAACGTCCACCACATCACAGTTCGCAGTGCTGAATCCCACTGAGCTCCCGGTGTTGGACCCTCCAGAGCTTGCTGCACCCGATTCCACGGTATAGGTTTCCTCGACAGTGCCAACCATCGTCTGTTCGCTCGAGTTTGAGTACTCTATGCCTTCGCCAAGCACACCGGAACTCCCCACCGGTGCAGAGATTGGAATGGGATCGATTTGAGTGATGACATCGACCGACCCGTCATCATTGATCTGACCGACTTCAGCAGACGTCTCGGGATTGGTGAAGATCTCTTTTGTCTCTGTAACCGTAATGGGCGTACCGTTTTCCAGCACGATGTCGGTGATGGTTTCCATGGTTTCAAGGACAGCAGCATCATTAAACGTAGCCACAACAGGTGCGGAGTCCGTCAGCGTCCCCGATCCGGTGACAGGAACGCTGTCTATCGTGCCAGAGACGGAGAAGCTCGCGGTGTCGCCGTTATCAACCTGATTGGCAATAGCGGCCTGCAACGGCACCGAAACCGGTTGTGCGGATGTTGTAGTTGCATTGTTATTACCGCCGCCACAGCCGCCGAGCAGCATCGCGGAAGCCACGGCCACCAGGGCGCGTCGCGTGGGCAACGCCCGCCGCGTAACCTCGCCCCGATGCTCAGCTGATACCGCCCACACGGGATAGCGGTGCCGCGTTGCAAGGCAAACGGCCCGTGCAGTTAAGAGAGGATGACGTTTCATTACGAACTCCCCCGGTGGCCATTCGGGACTTATTTCGATTGAAGCACGGCGCCACTTCTAAATTAGCGCGCTGGACGTGTTCGTTCTATCGGACCAAGGTCCGATACGTCTGCAAAGAATAGGCGGTTCGGCGGGGGCAAGCGTATGCTGCGACACAACCTGCTCAAAAAATCCCCCGACTTTGACGGCTTTAGCCTGTGAACGAGCGTTCGCCCTTTACGATTGGATGGCCGTTCACGGCATGGAACCGACGCTTGAACGTCCGACCGACGACGCATGTGAACGGCGGTTTGTGGCCGGTCACTGCCTCATGCGATTCGCATACTCGGCGTGATCCTCAGATTCTCGGCGGACGGCAGCACACGACCCCTTCGAGTCACTCAATCGACGTTGACGAATGTCCCCTTGCTGCTGTGCAGCAGTCCTTCGTAACGGACGCGGCGTCTCGCTCCGCCGCATCAGTTAGACAACGGCCGAGCTAAGAGCTTTGCTAAGCAGTGGTCGCGTTCTAATGGTCCGGTGCCGTACGTGTCCCTTAGGACTTCCGCTTTCGCCGCGCTCGCCGGCAATTTTCCTTCTCCATCTTCGATCTGTTCGCCACACAAGGTTTTTCAAGTCAAGGCCGAAGGTAGTCCACTGGCGGCACTTACTGGTGGATCAGTCATACCTTTGCGGGGATTCAACGGCATCGGGAGCACCGTCAAAAAAAGTTCATGGTCAAGCGGCGCAGATGGACTATATACAAACGAGGGGCGGCGAACGGCTGTACGTCCAACCAAGACCGCCCTTGACTCAGGCCCGCGAGAGCCGCAGTCAGCCGAACGGAGATGTACGACGCCGAATAGTCGCGACCCGTCTTTTCCCACATAGACCCGTCAGTGGATCGCAGCGTTAGCATCATTTCCGGGGCGAGGCGTTCCTGACCAATCCACCCTGCCCGATGTTCCCTGTTCGACCTCCTTAACCACTGTGTAGTGAACGCGAAGGGGTGAGGTAGTGAAACAGCTCGCGAACCGGGTAACGCTCTTGCAGGTCTGCCTGTAGCCCAAACCTATCAAGGACGTAACGTACAGCTACCTTCTCTGCCCACTCGTCCATCCGACGTCACCCGTTCGGTCGTCGCCCACGCAAGGAGTACGCCATGTCATTAGTCACGTGCCGTTTAATGTTTATATTGCGAGCCATCGCGTTCGCGACGGCGTTAGGATTCGCTTCTGTCAGCACTGCGCAAGCCGACTCGGAGGTCGATCCGCCAGGAGCGGTTTACGTTCTGTCAAACCAGCCGTCCGGGAACTCGGTTCTTGTCTATTCGCGCGCTGCCAACGGAATACTGAACTACGAGGCCACGTACCCAACTGGCGGTAAAGGAGCAGGCACAGGAGCCGATCCACTAGGCTCGCAAGGTTCCCTAACCTTGGCAGCGGGCTTTCTCTTCGCCGTGAATCCTGGCAGCAACGATGTTTCGCTGTTCGCGGTCGACGGCAGCAAACTGACGCTGCTCGACAGAAAACCATCGGGCGGTCAGATGCCCGTCAGCGTGACAGTCAAGGGACCCATCGCGTATGTGCTTAATGCCGGAGGCACACCGAACATCAATGGCTTTATCGTCGACGCGTTCGGCAAGCGTCTCGTTCCATTACCAGGCTCACAACGACCGCTTGCCGGTGGGAAATCCGCCCAGCCCGCGCAAGTGAAGTTTGCGCCGGAAGGCAACGAACTGCTCGTGACCGAAAAGGGCACACAACTCATTGACACGTATTATGTCGGCTTCACCGGCTACGCCTCGACTCCAACGCCCCATGCGTCAAACGGCGTCACGCCGTTCGGCTTTTCTATCACGACCCGGGGTTATGCGATCGTCTCCGAGGCCGGGTCTGGTTCCGTTTCCTCATATGAGGTCGAGGACAGCAAACATCTGACTTCGATCAGTGCGGCAATTCCCTTGGGCCAGAGCGCCCCTTGCTGGCTTGTCACCACGGGCGATGGACGTTTTGCCTACACGGCCAATGCCGGTAGCGGCTCGATCAGCAGTCTGCGGATTGCGGCGGACGGTACAGTACGCTTGCTTAATTCGACTGCGGGCACGCTCAGCGCTCCCCTTGACATGGCGCTCAGTCGTCACAGCAAATTCCTCTACGTTCGGGAAGGTAACGGCGCTTTAAGTGGCTTTCGCGTGATGCCAGACGGAACACTCGAGCCACTTGGCTCAGTCACCGGCGTACCGCCGGGGGCACAAGGGATCGCGGCGCGCTAGACACATCTCCCCCCGCGCGGGGAGATGTGCACGCGGGACCGTGCTTTCGTATCCCTGAATCGGCAGCCTCCGCGCAAGAACGTTGCCAGTGCCGCTGAGCACCTGCCGTCCGCCTTGATTAGATTAAAATCGAGGCTCCCGGTCAAGCGGGTGTTAGGTGAGCCCCAACGGGCGACGGTGAGCGAGTCCAATCGCATCAGTTTCCTCGAGGCTTCCTGGAGCCACATTGACTACCGGTCTTCCGTGGCTGAGCTCTGGAAAGTGGCCGCGTGGGCCGCGGCGCCGAGCAACCTTTGGCCGCCCGTTAAAGAGGTCCCGAATCGCCCCGAGAATGTCCGTTTGAGTTCGAACAAGCGACGTAGCCTCCCGCCAGGAGCCTCAGTTGCGGCAGATCGGGCTTATGAACGTTGCGGTGACGAACGGCGTCCGCCATTCCGTCCTGCGAACGAGGTAAGCGCCGCTCGGGGTAATTCTTCAACTGAAAGCGCCCACAGCGAATACGCGACGCTGCGCTGGAACAACGTACCGACAGCAGCGCGAAGCTCGCCCCTGCCCAGCGCGTACACCGAGTCGGTCACGGCAATGGCGCCGTGCATCAGGACGCTGGCATGCCGGTAGCACCCCATCATGCAGTCATTGCAGGGCTCCCGTTGATCGGGCAGGCGGTCGAGGTCGAAGACGGAGCCCATTGGCTCAGGCCACGCCTCGCAACGCCAGACATCGAGGTTCCAGTCGATATAAAAATACTTGCTGCCGCCGATACATGGAATCAGTTGCTGTTCGCCGCGCACGAACCGCGCGACCTCGGCCAGCGCAGCGCTCGGGTCCATTACACGAAAGTACTTTTTGAGGCGGGCGATTGCGCTCAACGCTTCAAGTAGTTCGTCACGGCTTAGGTCGACGAGCGTCGATGTTTCGTCGTAGACGAGCGATGTGGAACCGAACGCCTCGCGCCTTGGATAGGAAAACGTGACGGCATCGACGCCGAGCCGGTCGAGCGTTTCTGGAAGCGACGCGTAACGGACCAGACGACTGACCGTCACCGATGCACAGACCGGGATGCCGAAGGCGTGCGCCTGAGCGATTCCCTCACGGATGCGGGCCTCCAGACCGCGCAGGCCGCGATTGCGCTCGTGCTCGCCCATGTCCGCACTATCGATCGATATCAGGAGACGCTTGAGTCCGGCCGCCGCCAGTTGCTTGATGTGGCGCGGGAGGAACCAGCCGTTCGTGATCAGACCGCAATCGATGCCGGCTTTCGTGGTCGAGGCCACGAGCGATTCGATCTTCGGGTGAACCAGAGGCTCGCCCCCCTGCAGCGTCATGTAGCGAATCCGGCGTCTGCGCAGGATCGGCAGCGCACGCGCGAACTCATCAGGGTCGAGATAGCGACGCGGGCCTGCCAGGTTTTTGTCGCGCGAGAACCCGCAGAAGTCGCATGCGGCGTTGCAAACGTTCGTTACCGATACGTCACAGACCGCAGGCAGTGGATTGCGCGGCTCGCTGGCGACACCCTCTGCGTGCCGCAGATTGCGCCACTTGATGATCCGCTCTGTCGTATCCATGGAACCCTCACGGTCGGCTGACGAATTCGGCACGAGGCATGCCAGTATACGCTTCACCCGCTAGCCTGCGCGCGATAGATGCGGGTATGGAATCAGGTAAAGGCGGACTGAAGCGGAAGAGATTACGGCGGACCGGTGTAGGGCGGAAGACGGCCATCCGGCGTCGACTGGCGGACGTCTCTTCCTGGCCGCTCTCTGCCCGATCAGCCGGCCGTCCGAAAACAAACGCAGCTATGCCTGGATCGGGCATCCGACCCATGAACGTTTATTGAATCCCGCCGCATCGTTATGGAAACGCCCCTCTTCCTACTGTTACTTAATGGTCACAACCCTGTGCCGCACAGCTTCGGGCGAACCGGCAGTTGCTGAAGGAAATATTTTTTACGCTGGTCACAATATTCGCGCTCCTGAAACGTCTTCAGACGCATGGAACCGCCACCCACCTCGCACACGATGACCAAACGAGACAGCGACATCACCGCGACCGTGGTGCGTGAGCGAACGAGGCTGGTCAATTTCATCCGGCGTCGAATACGCGATCCCGACGATGCCGAAGACATCCTGCAGGATGTGTTCCACGAATTTGTGCAGGCTTACAGGCTTCCCGCTCCGATCGAACAAGCGAGCGCGTGGCTTTTCCGTGCCGCGCGCAACCGCATCATCGATCGTTTTCGCAAGAAGAGAGAGCAGCCTCTGACTGATCTGTCTGAGGGCGAGGATGACGCCAGCAGTGAGTATCGCCTCGACCTCGCCCTACCGGCGCACAATGCTCGTCCTGAAGCTCTATACGCTCGCGCTCTAGTGCTCAGGGCCTTGCAGGATGCGCTCGATGAATTGCCGCCGAGTCAACGTGAGGTGTTTATCGCGCACGAGCTGGAGGGGCGGCCCTTCAAAGACATGGTGGCGGAAAGCGGCGTCACGCTCAATACGCTGCTCGCGCGCAAACGCTACGCGGTCTTGCATCTGCGCGCCCGATTGCAGGCCATTTATGACGAACTGGGTATTTAGAGGAGTCGACGGATGAATTATCGAATTAGATGTGCGGGTAAAGCGCTGCTTGTACTGGTCGGCATAGGCGTGCTCGGGTGGGTGGTCATGACACTATGGAACTGGGTGATTCCGGCGTTATTTGTCGGCGCCCGTGCGATCGACTTCGCGCATGCGTTGGGCTTGCTGGTTTTGAGCCGCATCCTGTTTGGCGGATTCCGCGGACACGGCGGCTGGCGCGAACGGCGTCACTGGCGCAAGTGGGAAGCCATGACGCCTGAGGAACGGGAGCATTTCCAGACGGCATGGCGATCGGGCCGCGCCCGGCGCGCGGGAGATTGAACATGCGCGAGAAATCAGCGGCCGACTGCAAACAGAAGCCGGGCGCGATTGCGCCAATCGTCGACCTGAAACGTTGCGAAGGCAAGGGCGATTGCCTGGAGGTCTGCCCCGAAAATGTGTTTGAGATCCGGCGCATCGACGAGATCGATTATCTCAGCCTCGATTTGATCCATCGCCTGAAGCTACGCGTGCATGGAATGAAAGTCGCCTACACGCCGAACGCGGACGCCTGCCGGTCGTGCGGTATTTGCGTGACGGCGTGTCCTGAACGCGCAATCAAGCTGGCCAGAACCGCATAGCGTCATGCTTCTTCGCTGATGCAGCAAACGCACCAACTTCGCGCATGAAACGCACACAACACGCCCAACCGTAGTGCACTTCCGCGCGCCGCTCATCGCTCGCGCTTGCTGCACCGTCATGGCACACGGCTTGCTCCATATGGCGCCTCGATGCTGCCGCACTCTCGACGGCAGCCGACCGGCCCGTCCGACCTACACGCCCATGAAAAACAAACTCACCCATCCCATCGTCCGTCGCACGCGTCGCGCGTGGCTCGCGGCGCTTCTCGTCTCACCCGCGCTCGCATTCACCGCAACTGCTGCGCATGCCGACGCGCTCGATAACATCGCCAAAGCCGGCGTGCTGAAGGTCGCGGTGCCGGAGGACTATCCGCCGTTCGGCGCAGTCGGCCCCGACATGAAACCGCAGGGCTACGACATCGACACCGCCGCGGTGCTCGCAAAGGCGATGAACGTGAAGCTCGAACTTGTGCCGGTCAACAGCGCGAACCGCATTCCGTATCTGCAGACGAACAAGGTGGATCTCGTGATCTCGTCGCTCGGCAAGACGCCGGAGCGCGAGAAGGTCATCGACTTCTCGACGGCCTACGCGCCGTACTATCAGGGCGTCTTCGGTCCCGCCGACGTCAAGGTGGGCGGGCCGGCGGACCTGACCGGCAAGACCGTCGGCGCGACGCGCGGCGCACTCGAGGAAATCGCCCTCACGCAGATGGCGCCGAACGCCACCATCAAGCGCTTCGAGGACAACAACGCAACCATCGCCGCGTTCCTGTCCGGTCAGGTGCAACTGATCGCGGCGGGCAACATCGTCGCCGCCGCGATCCTCGCGAAGAATCCGCCACGCCGCCCGGAGCCGAAGTTCGTCATCAAGAATTCGCCGTGCTTTGTCGGCCTCAACAAGGGTGAAACGCGACTGCAGCAAAAGGTCGACGCGGCCATCACGACCGCGAAGCAGGACGGCACCCTCAACACGATGTCGAAGAAGTGGTTTGGCGCGCCCCTGCCCGCCGATCTGTAAGCCGCGCGTTAGTTCAGCTTGTCAAGTTGTTCCGTTGCGCTTTATTGTGCGGCATGTCGTTGCCATCGCCACGTCCCACACCAGCACGTTGCAGCAACCATAGCGAAGAACAACCACTGACCGACCACCAGAGCCCGTACCACCGTGCGGGCTCGCTTACGTACCCATCCGATGAAGCTGACACCTCGCGAAAAGGACAAGCTCCTGATCTTCACCGCCGCGCTGCTCGCTGAGCGGCGCCGCGCACGCGGCCTGAAACTGAACTATCCGGAGGCCATCGCGTTCATTTCGGCGGCGCTCATGGAAGCGGCGCGCGACGGCAAGACAGTCGCCGAAGTCATGCACTACGGCACCACGCTCCTCACGCGCGACGACGTCATGGAAGGCGTGCCCGAGATGATTCCCGATATCCAGGTCGAAGCCACCTTCCCGGACGGCACGAAGCTCGTGACCGTCCATCATCCGATCCCGTGAAGGAGCCCGCATGATTCCCGGCGAACTGCTGACCGACGACGGCGAACACGAACTGAACGCAGGCCGCGCCACCATCGTGGTGACAGTGTCGAACACAGGCGACCGCCCTGTGCAGATCGGCTCGCACTATCACTTCTACGAAGTCAATCCGGCCTTGTCGTTTGATCGTGAAAAAGCGCGCGGCTTTCGCCTCAATATCGCGGCCGGCACCGCGGTGCGCTTCGAGCCCGGCCAGGAACGCACCGTCGAGCTGGTCGAACTGGCGGGCGAGCGGGTCGTCTTCGGTTTCAACGGCAAGGTGATGGGCAAGCTCTGAGGCATAGCGCCTCGATTCGATCATCGCACCGATATTTTCCGGATCACACCATGACATTACGCATTGGCCGCCGCGCATACGCGGAGATGTTCGGCCCCACGACCGGCGACCGCGTTCGCCTCGCCGATACCGAACTGCTGATCGAAGTCGAGCGTGACTTCACAACCTACGGCGAAGAAGTCAAATTCGGCGGCGGCAAGGTGATCCGCGACGGCATGGGCCAGTCGCAACGGGTCGCGGCCGACGTCGTCGATACGGTCGTGACGAATGCGGTGATCCTCGATCACTGGGGCATCGTCAAGGCCGATATCGGCATCAAGAACGGCCGCATCGCCGCGATCGGCAAGGCCGGCAATCCGGACATCCAGCCGGGCGTGACGATCGCGATCGGCGCGGCCACCGAAGTGATCGCAGGCGAAGGGTTGATCGTCACCGCGGGCGGCATCGATACGCACATTCACTTCATCAGCCCGCAGCAGATCGACGAAGCGCTCGCGAGCGGCGTCACGACGATGCTGGGCGGCGGCACCGGTCCCGCGACCGGCACAAATGCAACGACCTGCACGCCCGGGCCCTGGCATCTCGAACGGATGCTGCAGGCCGCGGACGGCTATCCGATGAATCTCGGCTTTCTCGGCAAGGGCAACGTGAGCCAGCCGGCGCCGGCCACCGAACAGATCGCTGCCGGTGCGATCGGTCTGAAGCTGCACGAAGACTGGGGCACGACGCCGGCTGCCATCGATAACTGCCTGTCGGTCGCCGACGATACCGACACCCAGGTCGCGATCCACACCGATACGCTGAACGAAGCCGGTTTCGTCGAAGCAACGGTCGCTGCATTCAAGGGCCGCACGATTCACACGTATCACACCGAAGGCGCGGGCGGCGGCCATGCGCCCGACATCATCAAGGTCTGCGGCGAAGCGAACGTGCTGCCGTCGTCGACCAATCCGACGCGCCCGTATACGGTCAACACGCTAGACGAGCATCTCGACATGCTGATGGTGTGCCATCACCTGGACCCGTCGATTGCGGAAGACATCGCGTTTGCCGAATCGCGGATCCGTCGCGAGACGATCGCCGCCGAAGACATCCTGCACGACCTCGGCGCGCTGTCGATGCTGTCGTCAGATTCGCAGGCGATGGGGCGGGTCGGCGAAGTGATCATCCGCACGTGGCAGACGGCGCACAAGATGAAGGTGCAGCGTGGCGCGCTGCCCGAAGATACGGGGCGTAACGATAACTTCCGCGCAAAGCGCTATGTCGCGAAGTACACGATCAATCCAGCCATCACACACGGCATCTCGCATGAAGTCGGTTCGATCGAACCGGGCAAGTGGGCTGATCTGGTGTTCTGGGAGCCGGCGTTCTTCGGCATCAAGCCGTCGCTGATTCTGAAGGGCGGCATGATCGCGATGGCGCAGATGGGCGACCCGAACGCGTCGATTCCGACGCCGC
Source organism: Paraburkholderia sp. BL10I2N1 (assembly GCF_004361815.1). Lineage (NCBI taxonomy): Bacteria > Pseudomonadati > Pseudomonadota > Betaproteobacteria > Burkholderiales > Burkholderiaceae > Paraburkholderia > Paraburkholderia sp. BL10I2N1. The sequence continues at coordinate 323,542 of NZ_SNWA01000001.1, forward strand.
AACCGGTCCATTATCGCGACATGTTCGCGACGCGTGGTGGCGCTTTGGGCCGCACTTCGCTGACTTTCGTATCGCAGATGGCCGCCGACGCAGGCATTGCCCAGCGCTATGGCCTCAGCAAGCGTATCGTTGCAGTGAAGAACTGCCGCAACATCTCCAAGGCGGACATGATCCACAACGCGTGGCGGCCTTCGATCACGGTCGACCCTGAAACGTATGAAGTTGTCGCGGACGGCCAGTTGCTGACCTGCGAACCCGCCACCGTGCTGCCGATGGCACAACGCTATTTCCTTTTCTGACATGCGCACGATAAACAAACGCATCGACCCGCACATCAAGCTCGCTGCCGTGCTGGTGAAGCGCGCGCCGACGCTGACGCTCGCGTTCGATGCTCGCTGCAAAAGCCGTCTGGCGGCGACACTGGATAACGGCGAAGAGGTGGCATTGCTGTTGCCGCGCGGCTCGGTGCTGCGCGATGGCGACGTACTCGTTGCGCAGGATGGCGGACTGGTGCGTGTGGTGGCCGCCGCGGAAGAAGTGCTGTACGTACGTGCTCCCGACCGGCTCACGCTCACGCGCGCGGCGTATCACCTCGGCAATCGTCATACGCCCGTCGAAGTGGGCGACGACTACCTGAAGCTCGAATTCGATCCGGTGCTCGCGGATATGTTGAAGCGCCTCGGCGCGATGGTGGATCAGGTGTCGATGCCGTTCCAGCCGGAAACCGGAGCATACGGCGGTGGCCATAAGCACGGCCACGACGAGACGTTCGCCGAAGACTACGCCATCGCGCAGCAGGTGTTCGATGAACATCACGGGCACGGACATTCGCACGATCATGACCATGGGCATTCGCATGCACATGATCACCCGCACGATCACCAGCACGACCACGATCACGACGACTGCGATTCGTCCTGCGGACATACACATCATCACCATGCGCATCGCTGAACTCACGGCGCTGTTGCATCTGGCGTCGCCAGCCCTGCCGATTGGCGCGTTCAGCTATTCGCAGGGACTCGAAGCGGCGATCGAAGCGCAACTCATCACCGATGCGCACGGCTCACGTGAATGGATCGCGAGCGGTCTGACGAACGTGCTTGCTCGCGGCGAGTTGCCATTTCTCGCGCATCAAATCGGGCGTTGGCGCGCCCACGACGTCGCAGCCCTCGTCGAAGGCAACGTGGAATTCCTCGCGAGCCGCGAATCCGCCGAACTGCGACGCGAGACCGGGCAGATGGGCTGGTCGTTGCGACAGCTGTGCACATCGCTCGAATGGGGCGACGCCGACAGGCGCGCGACGCTCGCTTCGATGACGCCGGTCGCGCAACCGACGGCGTTCGCGTTTGCCGCCTATGCGCACGGCGTGGCGGATGACGCCGCCCTCGCGGCCTACGCGTTCAGCTGGGTCGAAAACCAGGCCGCCGCGGCGCTAAAAGCCGTGCCGCTCGGGCAGCTTGCCGGCCAGCGCATCATCGTCGCGTTGCGCGAGCGCATCGACGAAGCGGTAGCGCGCGCGCTCGCGACGCCGCCTCAGGACATCAACACCTTCGCGCCGCAGCTCGGCATTCTGTCGGCGCGTCACGAGTCGCAATATTCGCGGCTCTTCCGCTCATAAGCTCAGCCACCATGAACGCACCTCAGCACCCCAGCATCAAACGTACGAAGAAACTGCCGCCGCTGCGCGTGGGCGTAGGCGGCCCGGTCGGCTCCGGCAAGACGACGCTGCTCGAAATGCTCTGCAAGGCGATGCGCGAGCGCTACGACCTCGTCGCGATCACCAACGATATCTACACGAAAGAAGACCAGCGTTTGCTGACGATCGCCGGCGCGTTGCCGGCCGAGCGGATCATGGGCGTCGAAACGGGCGGCTGTCCGCATACGGCGATCCGGGAAGACGCATCGATCAACCTGGAGGCCGTCGACCGCATGCTGACGCGCTTTCCCGATGCCGACATCGTGTTCATCGAATCGGGAGGCGACAACCTCGCGGCCACCTTCAGCCCGGAGCTGTCGGACCTGACGATCTACGTGATCGACGTGGCGGGCGGCGAGAAGATTCCGCGCAAGGGCGGACCAGGAATCACGAAGTCGGACCTGCTCGTGATCAACAAGACGGATCTCGCGCCGATGGTCGGCGCGAATCTGGACGTGATGGCATCGGACGCGAAGAAGATGCGCGGCGAACGGCCCTTCGTGATGTGCAACCTGAAAGCACTCGATGGACTCGCCGACGTCATCGCTTTCATCGAGAAGAAAGGGTTGCTGACGGTCTAGCCCATTGCAGCAACCCGACAACGTTCAGGCCTGCGGCAGGAGCGTCGTCAACACATCGACGGTTCTTGCCGTCGCGCCGCGATGGCGCGCGGCAAATGCCGACGCAGCGCCGCTCATCGCGATGCGGCGCGACCTGTCTTCGAAGAGTTCACACAGCACACGTGCAAGATCGGCTGGATCCTGCACCTGCACCGCCGCGCCCGCGGCCACCGCATCAGCGGTCGCCTGCGTGAAGTTGAATACGTGCGGCCCGATCAGCACGGGTACACCTACCGCACACGCTTCGATCAGGTTCTGGCCGCCCAGCGGCAACAGGCTGCCGCCGATGAACGCCAGATCCGACGCTGCGTAATACGCGCCCAGCTCACCCATCGAATCGCCAAGCAGCACGGTGATATCGCGCGGCAACGGATCGATCGTCTGCCCGGAAGCCGCGGCGCCTGCCGGCGTCCACTTCGAGCGCCGCATAAGACGCAGACCGGTCTTCTGAACCAGTGAAGCGACTTCGTTGAAACGCTGCGGATGCCGGGGCACGAGAATCAACAGCGCATCCTCGACATTGAGCGCGGCGAATGCCTGCAACACGAGCGCTTCCTCGCCTTCGCGCGTGCTCGCAGCCACCCAGACCGGACGCGGGCCGATGGCCGCCCGCCAGGCATGGCCGCGCGCCGCGAGTTCCGGCGGCGTGCTCATATCGAACTTGAGGTTACCCAGCACCGCGACATTGCGCGCACCAAGCGCGGTCAGACGCTCCGCGTCGGATGGACTCTGCGCCAGCACGCGGGCAAAGCCGCCGAACACTTGGCGCGTTCCGCCGCCGAACTTCGCGGCACGACGGTACGAACGCTGTGACATCCGCGCATTGGTCAGCACGAGCGGCACGTCGGCGCGGCGGCATTCGTCGATGAGCGTCGGCCACACTTCGGTTTCCATGACGATACCCAGCGAGGGCCGCCACGCACGCAGAAAGCGCCTCACCGCATGCGGCATGTCGTACGGCAGATAGCTGCGCAACACACGGTCGCCGAATATCTCCTCGCCGGTCGCGCGTCCGCTCGGCGTCATGTGCGTGAGCAGGATGCGGGCATCGGGCCGCGCCTTCATCAGCGCTTCGATCAGCGGCTGTGCGGCGCGCGTCTCGCCCACCGATACCGCATGCACCCAGATGAGCGGCGTGCCGTCCTCCGGCAGACGGCCGCGGGTACGGCCGAAGCGTTCGCCGATATGCTCACGATAACCGCGCTCGCGACGCGAACGGATCAGAAGCCGCAGCACGGCGAGAGGCGCAACGATCCACCAGAGCGCGTTATAGATGACTCTCAGCATTCAGCCCCCGGGTGGAGGCGAAGCACGCCATACGGTGCAAAACGGGCCGCGCTCAAACCAGCGCCCTGCCCTTCAGGCGTTCGAGGATGCCCAGCGGCGCGCACTCGGGCTGCGCCATGGCCTTGACCGGCAGGAAGAACGTCTGCTCCAGCATGAACTGACCGGACATGACCGCGTGCGACGTCTGGTCGGAGAAGCAGACCCAGACGCTGCCAGGCGGAAACGGCATGGTCTCCTGCGGGCTCGCCTTCTGATAGGCGAGGTCGGCCTTCATGCCGTCGTGCAGGTTCAGCATCAGGTGGTCGTACTCGCTGCGCCGCGACTTGGTCACCTGCAGCAGGTTCAAAAGCCATGCGGAACCAGGCGCCTGCGGCTTGATCTTCGGCAGGAAACGCTTCGCCATGTCTTCGAACGGTTCGCCGACACGCCACACACGCGGCGCGCCATGCGGGTTCACGTTCGTGAAGACGCGCAAAATGCGCTCGCCGTAGTTCGGACGGGACGGAAACGCGTCGACGTGCAGACGGCTGTCGTCCTTACGCCACGACGTCTGACGCGTTTCGACCTGATGCAGACGCAGGCTCGTGGGCGCGACGCGCAGTTTGCCGTCGTACTCGGGAAAGAGTCCGTCGACGAGCGTGCGCGCGTTCGTTTGATAACGCGCGATCAATGCCCGCACGGCCGATTGCGTAACCGCGTCGCCCAGTACGCCGTGAAGCGCGCCGCCATTCGGCTCGAGGCTGATGTTCTTGCGTTTCGGATCGGCCAGCGCAGGGTCGAGCAGCGCCTGCTCACCGCCTTCGACCGCAAAGCGCAGGTTCGGGAAATACAGCACCTTGCCGCGTTCGACGCCGGCGATCAGCGTCTCGCGCGGGACGGACAGGTTGCCGCCGTGCCAGTCGGCGGTTGCGACTTCGATGATCTGTGATTGGTTCATGGTCGCCCTTTGAAGCGGGTTGAGCGTAGCGTGTTGTCTGACGTGGCGGCGTTGCGTCTGCGCGGCGCGCTCCTGGTGCGGCATTCCACGTGTGGCGGACAACGAGCGGTCGCTCGTGTTCGCCCATTTCACGCAGCGCGCCTTGAAACGCGGTGCAGCGATTCCAGCGGCCGCGCACAGCGGCAGCCGCCGCGCCCGTTACAGCAGGCCGAAACCGGCCAGCGTGGACTTCACCTCTTGCAGCGTCGGCGGCTTGCCGGCCGTGCCGAGATTGACGACATTCGGCGACCAGTAACCGCCGGTGCGCCACGCGGTGGCGAAATTGTACAACTCGACCGTCGGCCGCTTCAGCGCCGCCGCGATGTGGACCAGACCTGTGTCAACCCCAACGGTCGCCGCGGCCCCATCGATCAGCCCGACGACAGCCGGCAACGACAGCCGCGGCGGCACGATCGCCGCGGCGCCGAATTCACGCGCGAGCCGCTCACTGGTCTCGCGTTCGGCGTCGCTGCCCCACGGCAGAACGATCGACGCGCCACGCCGCACCAGCGACTGGCCCAGTTCGATCCACGCGGTATCCGGCCACTGCTTGTCGGTCCGCGACGTGGCGTGCACGAACACCACGTAAGGCACGGGAAGATTCAGCCCGAGCGCGGACAGCGCCAGCGACGCGCGGCGCGTGTCGAGGCCGAAGTCGATATCGTCGGTAGGCTGCGGCATGGGTGCGCCGAGCGCACCCGCGACCAGCTGGCGCGTCCGCTCGACGACATGCGTGCGCGGCGGAACCGGCACGCGCCGGCCATAGAAAAAGCGCACCGGCCATTCAAAGCCCGCGCCGTCCGTACGGTTCGCGAGACCCACGAGCGGCCCGCGCGCCCAGCTGGCGACCCACGCGGTCTTGATGAGCCCCTGGCAGTCGATCACCAGATCGTACTTTTCGGCGGCGAGCGCACGGCGAAACGCGCTGATTTCGCGCCAGTTCTCCAGCGAAAACAGCCGCTTGCGCCAGCGACGCAGCGAAAACGGGATGGCCCGGCGCACCCCGTCGACCAGTTCCACGAGGTCGATGAAGCTTTCTTCGACGAGCCAGTCGATCTGCGCATCAGGATGCCGGCGGCGGATATCGGCAATCACGGGCATGTTGTGGACGACGTCGCCTAGCGACGACACCCTCACGATCAGGATCTTTTGTACGCTCAAGTGGAAAATGCCGGCAAAGCCGCTCGAAGGGGCATGAACAGGAGCGCAATTCTATCGCGACGGGTCGGGAAACACGCTCATAAACCCGGACACGATACGAAAAAACGCGGCGCGATGGCGCGAGCCATGCGCCGCGTCCGACGGCGGTGTCATCACGGGCGAGGTGCAACCCGCCCGGCATGCCGCGCGTCTGACCGTTGTCTGCCGCCTAGAACGGCAGTTTTGCGTCGGCCTTCTCGGCGAGGATCACGCGCCGGAAGTCTTCCTGAATGCGCGCAAGCGCGGCGTCGTTATCGGCCTCGAAGCGCATCACGACCACCGGCGTCGTGTTCGACGAGCGCGCGAGACCAAACCCGTCCGGATACTCGACGCGCAGGCCGTCGATCGTCACGACATCGTCGGCGCCAGTGAACTTCGCGTTCTTCTGCATGCGGGCGATGAGTTCGAAGTTCTCGCCCTCTTCCAGCTTCAGTTGCAGCTCCGGCGTGGAATGCGAATTCGGCAGGCTGTTCAGCAGCTTGCTCGGGTCGGCCACGCGCGCGAGGATCTCGAGGAGACGCGCCCCCGTGTACAAGCCATCGTCGAAGCCGTACCAGCGGTCCTTGAAGAACACGTGGCCGCTCATTTCGCCCGCGAGCGGCGCGCCGGTTTCACGCAGCTTCGCCTTCACGAGCGAGTGGCCGGTCTTCCACATCAGCGGCTCGCCGCCTTTTTCACGCACCCATTTCGCGAGATTGCGCGTGCACTTCACGTCATAGATGATCTGCGCGCCCTTGTTGCGGGACAGCACTTCTTCGGCAAACAGCATCAGCTGACGGTCCGGATAGATGATCTGGCCGTCTTTGGTGACGACGCCGAGACGATCGCCGTCGCCATCGAAGGCGAAACCGATTTCGGCATCGGTTTCCTTCAGGGCGCGGATCACATCCTGCAGGTTTTCCGGGTGGGCCGGGTCCGGGTGGTGATTCGGGAAGTTGCCGTCGATCTCCGTGAACAGTTCCACGAGTTCGCAGCCGAGCTTCCTGAAAAGACGCGGAGCGAGCCCGCCCGCCACGCCGTTGCCGGTATCGACGACGATCTTCAGCGGCCGGGCCAGCTTGATATCGCTGGCGATGCGGTCGAGATACGCGTCCGCGATATCGTAGTCGGTGTAGCCTCCACTGCCCTCGCTGAAGTTTTCGTCGACGATGCGCTGATGCAGCGCCAGAATCTGGTCGCCATAAATGGCCGCGCCGCGCAGGACCATCTTGAAGCCGTTGTAGTCGGGCGGATTGTGGCTGCCGGTGACGACGATGCACGAATCCACGCGGCGCTCGCCGCCTGCGAGCTTGAGCGGCACGCTCGCGGCAAAGTAGCCGACCGGCGTCGGCACCATGCCGACGTTGACGACGTCCACGCCTGCTGCGCGCAGACCGTCGGAGAGCGCGGCGATAAGCTCAGGGCCTGACAGACGGCCGTCACGGGCCACGACGACCGCATCGCCGCCCTGCGCACGCACTTCGCTGCCGAACGCACGGCCGATCGAACGGGCGGTGTCGGCGTCCAGCGTCTTGCCGATCACGCCGCGGATGTCATACGCCTTGAAAATCGATTTGGAGATCATGAATTCGCTCACTTGCGTGCAATGGAAAAAATTGACCCGGAAATAACGGAGCCTCTACGGAGCCTCTCTACGGAGTCTCGACTGGTCCTCGCATCGCACCCTTGCCGGAAGCCTTCCGGTTCCAACTTATAATTGCGGTTTTTCGGACACGCCTATCTGGCGCCTATTCTAATGCTTAGACGCCTTCCTCTCATAAAGTTGCCGCGACCTGGATGCTGACGCTCAAGCGCTTTGCCAATCCGGATGTGACCAAAGCGGTCGCCAATATCGTCTGGCTGGGACTGGAACGGCTCACGCAGATCGCCGTCGCGATCGTGATCAGTGGCTTGCTGGCCCGCTATTTTGGCCCGGACACCTTCGGCAAATGGCAATACGCCAATACGCTGCTGCTCGTTCTCTCGCCGGTTACCTGGGTCTGCGGCGCGGAAATTCTCGTACCGACCATCGTCAAACGCCCTCCTGCGCAACTGGGCACCGTGCTGGGCAGCGCGTTTGCGCTGCGGATCTCCGTCTCCGTCGCGGCGTTGCTGCTTACCTGGTGCGGCATTGCGGCCGGGATCGCGATGGACCTGACCGATCCGCTCGTCGGCGCAATGCTCGCGGGTCTTGCCGTGACGATGCTGTTTCGCGAGCCGTTTGTCGGCGTAATTAACGCGTGGCTGCAAAGCATGACGTACAGCAAGCCGCAATTGCGGACGAGCATGACGACGGCTATCGTGAAGGCCGCGCTCGTCTATCTGCTCGTGCGCGCGGCCTCGGCGCCATCGCACTTCGGCTGGCTGTGGGCACTCGAATCGGCGGCCATCAGCGCGATATTGCTCGCGTACTTTATGCGGCAGCATAACGGCAAGCTCGGCTGGCACGTCGAGCGCAGCCTTTTCCGCCATTTCGCGACCGCCGGCACCGTATTCTGGCTCGGCCTGATCTGCATGTACCTGTTCCTGAAGCTCGACCGGCTGATGCTCGAGCGCGCGATCTCGTTTGCCGATCTCGGGCGCTATTCGGCCGCGCAACAGCTGAACGAGAACTGGATCACCCTTGCCCTCATGCTCGCGCAGACACTCGCACCGGCTTTCGTCTATCGCGTGCAGGACGCGGCGCACCTGCGCCGCAATATGTGGCGGTTGATGGGGATGACCGCGCTGCTGATGACCGGCGGGGCACTCGTTCTCGATCTGCTGGCCGGTTTTATCATCAGCCGCGTGTTCGGCCCGGCCTTCGATGACGCGATCGGGATTTTCCGCTGGGCCGTGTGGCTCTCCGTACCGGCCGGCATCGAGGCAATCGGTAATCTGGTCGTGCTTAAATACCAGGCGAAATTTGTCCTGCTGTCGAAGTGGCTGCTGGCGCTTGCCGTGGCCTTCGTGATCAATCTGCTGACGATTCCGCATCTTGGCGCGTATGGCGCGCTCGTCGGACTCGCCGGCGGCTATCTGGCCGCCACCGCAGTCAATCTCTATTACATCCGCTTCAAGCTGCGCCCTTGACTGCTCCCCTTCCTAAAGAAAAGGGGATTCCCACTTCGCGGAGCCCAGCCTATGCCTCAAAGAGACACGGGACTTACAGCCTCTCCATGGGCTGACACCGCCAGTCCGGCGGCCAGAACATTACGCGCAGCGTTGACGTCGCGATCGTGGATCGACCCGCATTCCGGGCAGTTCCATGCACGGATCTTCAACGACATTTTGGCGACGGTGTACCCGCAATCACTGCATCGCTTGCTGGAGGGATACCAGCGGTCGATACCGATCAGCGTGCGCCCATGCCACCGCGCCTTGTACTCCAGTTGCCGTGTGAACTCGGACCAGCCCGCATCGCTGATCGACTTCGACAGGCAACGGTTCTTCTGCATGTTCCTGACCGACAGGCTTTCGATGGCGATCACCTGGTTTTCGTTGATCAACCGGGTCGAAAGTTTGTGCAGGAAGTCCCTGCGGGCGTCTGCCGTCCTGGCATGCATGCGTGCAACTTTGAGCCTCGCCTTCCTGCGATTGGTCGAGCCCTTTTGCTTCTTCGCAAGGCGCCGCGACAACTTTGCGAGCTTCGCCTCGTTCTTGCGGAACACGTTCGGCGCGGCAATCTTCTCGCCAGTCGACAGAATGGCGAAATGGGTAAGCCCCAGGTCGACGCCGATCTTTCCTGCGGCGACCGGGCGCGCGCTCACCACTTCGTCGCAAAGCATTGAGACGTGGTATCGGCCCCCCGTGTCCTTCGAAACGGTGACCGTCGTTACCTTTGCGCCCCTGGGGATCGCGCGTGACCAGCGGATCGCGAGCGGCGCATCCATCTTCGCCAGCCTGAGCGCGGCGCCGTCCCACCTGAAAGCGCTCGTGGTGTATTCGGCCGACTGCGGGCCATCCTTGCGCCTGAAAGTGGGGTACTTCGCACGCCTGGCGAAAAGTTGGCGAACGCGGTTTGCAGGTGCCGAAGCGCCTGCTGCACCGGCACCGAACTCACTTCGTTCAGCCAGGCGTGCTCTTCGGTCTTTTTGAGCGCCGTCAACGCCGCGGAGGTCTCGTGATAACCCATGCGTTCCTGCCGCCCATACCACGCATCGGTGCGTTGCCGGAGCATGTGGTTATAGGCGAAGCGTGCGCATCCAAACGTCCGGGCAAGAATCACTTCCTGCCCGGGCGTCGGATAGAACCGGAATCGGTATGCACGCTTGATGTCCATTCTTCACACAATACCATGGATATGTGCGTTAATTGGAGCACGGGAGCAACGTCAAAACCGTCTCCTTACCTCCCCGGCCTGAAGGCCGAGGTTTCTCCGAGACACTGATGAACTCATTCCTGCCTTCGTCCGCGTCCTCATCCGGGTCCCTTCCGGGATCCTCAGCAGCGCGGCTCACGAACACGTCACGCGACGGCGCGCTCGACGACGTCGCCGTGCTGATGCCCGCCTACAACGGCCAGGCTGACGTCGATCGCACGCTCGCGTCGTTCAGCGAAGCTGCGCCGGTTCACGTACTGATCGTCGATGACGGCAGCACGCCGCCGATCGTCGCGCCTCGCCTGCCGAACATGTCGATCGAGGTGCTGCGCATGCCGCAAAACGGCGGCATCGAACGCGCGCTGCAAGCCGGCATCGATGCGCTTCACGAGCGCGGCTATCGCTACGCCGCGCGCATCGACGCGGGCGATCTCACGGTGCCGCACCGGCTTGCGAAGCAGCGCGCGTATCTCGAAGCGCACCCGCAGGTCGCGGGCCTCGGCATGTGGACCCAGGTCGTCACGCGCGATGGCCTGCCGCTCTTCGTGCTGCGCCCGCCTGTCGAACCCGACGCGATCCGCCGCATCCGCTTTTTCCGTGCGTGTTTCGTGCATCCGTCGATGATGCTGCGTATCGACGCCGTGCGGGCTGTGGGCAACTATCGCGCGGCGTATCGCTCTGCCGAAGATCTCGATCTGTTCCTGCGCCTGATGGAGCGCCATGACTGTGCGAACCTGCCGGAACTCGGCCTCTATTACGAGCTGAACGAAGGCGGCATCAGCGCGACGAAACGCCGGCAACAGGTCACCTCGACGCTCAGGCTGCAACTGCACTACTTCAACGCGAAGAATGTCTATGACTGGCTCGGCCTCGCGAAAAACCTAGTGCATTTCGTGATGCCGTATCGCACGTTGCAACGTATCAAGCGCGTTCTGTTCGCGCCTCGCACGGGCCGCTGAATCGTGTCGCCACACACTCTCCTTTCCGATGAAGTTTGCATGAAGCCCGTCAGCGAATCCGCCAGCGCCCTTCGCATCAGCCTCGTCTGCAATACGGCGTGGGCGATTTATACCTACCGGCAGGGGCTGATCCGCATGCTCGTCGGCAAGGGGGTCGAGGTCACGGTGATCGCGCCGCGCGACCGCACCTTCGATCTGCTCGCGCAGATGGGTTGCCGCTGCATCGACCTGCCGGTGGCCTCGAAGGGCACGAGTCCGCGCGAGGATCTGCGCACGCTGTGGGCACTGTACCGGCACTACCGTTCGATCCGGCCGCATGTCGTGATTCACTACACGATCAAACCCAATATCTATGGCACCATCGCGGCAAGACTGGCGGGCGTCGATTCGGTCGCCGTGACGACCGGTCTCGGCTATGTGTTCATTCAGCAGAGCCGCGCGGCGCAGGTTGCCAAAAAGCTGTACCGTTTCGCTTTCCGGTTCCCGCGAGAGGTCTGGTTCCTGAATCGCGACGACAAGGCCGCTTTCGTCGACCAGAACCTGCTTGTTCATCCCGAGCGCGCGCGACTGCTGCACGGCGAGGGAGTTGATCTCGAGCAGTTCGCATTCACGCCGCTCGATGAGAAGACACATTTCGATTTCGTACTCATCGGGCGGCTCCTGTGGGACAAGGGCGTCGGCGAGTATGTCGAGGCCGCGAGACGGCTGCGATCGCGTTATCCGCAGGCGCGCTTCCGTCTGCTTGGGCCGGTCGGCGTGGATAATCCCAGCGCGATCACGCGCGCCGAAGTCGAGGCATGGGAGCGCGAAGGCATCATCGAGTATCTGGGTGAGGCGCATGATGTGCGGCCTTTTATTGCCGATGCTGACTGCGTGGTTTTGCCGTCGTATCGTGAAGGCGTGCCTCGCACGCTGATGGAAGCATCGGCGATGGGTCGCCCGATCGTCACCACCGATGTGCCGGGATGCCGCGAAGTGGTCGCGGATGGCGTAAATGGCTTGCTGTGCGAGGTGAAAAGCGCGAAGAGTCTCGCCGCGAAGCTCGCACAGATGCTGGACATGAACGGCGATGAACGCCGGGCAATGGGAGAACGTGGCCGCGAGAAAGTCACGTCGGAGTTCGACGAACGCATGGTGGTCGAACGATACAAAGAACTTTTGCAGACCTTGACGGGCGTTTCACTTTAACGGAGCACAGCATGTCAGCAACAGAAGCGAAGGGCACGATTCTGGTCACAGGTGGAGCAGGTTTCATCGGCTCCCATACGTGCGTCGAATTGTTGAACGGCGGCTACGACGTGGTCGTGATCGACAATCTCGTCAACAGCAATCGCGAGTCGCTCGCGCGGGTCGAACGGATCACCGGCAAGACCGTCGCGTTCTACGAAGCTGATGTGCGCGATGAAGGCACGCTGAAGCGCATTTTCGACACGCATCCTGTCACCGGTGCGATTCACTTCGCAGCGTTGAAGGCGGTTGGCGAATCCGTCGCGAAACCCATCGAGTACTACCGTAACAACGTCGACAGCCTGCTCGTGCTGCTCGACGTGATGCGTCAACGCAATGTGAAGCAGTTTGTGTTCAGTTCGTCGGCGACCGTGTATGGCGTGCCGAAAAGCTCGCCGATCGACGAATCGTTTCCGCTTTCCGCGACGAATCCTTATGGACAGTCGAAGCTGATCGCCGAACAGGTGCTGCGCGATCTCGAGGTTTCGGATCCGGGCTGGCGCATCGCAACGCTGCGCTATTTCAATCCGGTCGGCGCACATGAGAGCGGATTGATCGGTGAAGATCCGGCCGGCATTCCGAACAACCTGATGCCGTATGTCGCGCAGGTGGCTGTCGGCAAGCTCGAGAAGCTGCGCGTATTCGGCGGCGACTACCCCACGCCTGACGGCACCGGCGTGCGTGACTACATTCATGTGGTCGACCTGGCGCGCGGGCACCTGGCCGCACTCGATGCGCTGGTAAAGCGCGATGCGAGCTTCGTCGTGAATCTGGGTACGGGCCAGGGGTATAGCGTGCTCGACGTGGTGCGCGCGTTCGAGAAAGCGTCCAGCAGACCGGTGCCGTATGAAATCGTCGCTCGTCGTCCGGGCGACGTGGCTTCATGTTTCGCGGACCCTCGCGCGGCTGAAAAGATCATCGGCTGGCGCGCACAGTACGGCATCGAGCGGATGTGCGCGGATCACTGGCGCTGGCAGGAGCAGAATCCAAAGGGGTTCGCCTGACCGGCCTGCGGGTTGACGGCGCGTCAGCGCAAACAGAGGGGCGCCGGGACGCGTCCGCCCCGGCGGGTCACCCACACCTGAAACGAAACGAATCGAACGGCTGGCCGACCGGGCCAGCCCTTCACTGAGCGTGTTGATGGGTAGCCAGGCCCAGCAAGGCTGATTCGAGGCGAAGACCAAATCTCCGCGCTTTCTTGTACAAATGCCCGCAAACGTTTAAGAAAATTTTTCGCTATCGGGATGCGCGGAAAGCCCCGTCCCTGGGAGCGGGGAGAACGTTAAAGGCTCCGCCCGATTGCCCGTCGGGCAGTGAGGCCGTCAGACCGTAGGCGCTGTCCAATTGCCCGCTTCTGGGCGCTGGGTAATACGCTCGACGGGTGTCGCTGCCTGTTTTGATATCAGACTGCAAAGCAGGTTGGCGAACGGTTCGATATTGCCATAGGTGCTGGCTTGTTCGAGCGCGTCCAGATAAGCCTTGCGCGACTGGACGGTCACGATTGTCCACGGGTAGCCGCCCGTGGTCAGCATGAAGTTCATGACGAATCGTGACAACCGTCCGTTACCATCCATGTACGGGTGAATGAAAACGAAAATGAAGTGGCCCAGCACGGCTCTGACGCCGGGGTGGTCTTCGCTTTCAAGCAGGTCCATCAAAGCTGGCATGCACGCTCGTACGGCCTCCGGAGAGGGGGGCACGTGGAGGGCGTTACGGATGAAAACCTGACTGTTGCGAAAGCCGGCCAGGTCTCCTGCCTTGAGAATACCGGCCTGCACACTCGGCGAAAAAAGCGTCACGTACCATTGAAAGAAATCGGCGCTGAAGGCTTCAGCCGGTTCCAGCCCTTCTTTCACCACGCGGCCGATGAGCGCCTTGACGTGGCTGTGCGTTTCCGCGTAACCCTTTGCTGCCATGGCGCCCCGGGTCTGCCGGTCCTCCGGGTGCGTGAGAGGGCTCCACTGGCCATTGCGGACCTTTTCGATGAGCTCCGCGCTGACCCGGTAGCCTTCTATGGACAGCGAATGGTAGGCGTCCGCGACGTACCGGGCGGCAATGTCCGAGACCAGGCTGTCTGCATCAGGTAATTCCCGCCTCGGAACGTTCTCAAACCGCGTGAGGACAATCTCGCGCATGGTTGACCACATCGCCATGATGCGTAGGACGTAGGGGGATTCGTTGTGTCGTCCGTTGATTTGCGCAAGAGGCCGCTCGAACGGATTGTTCGCCGTTGTCGTGTACATCGCGGCCTTCATGGTGGTGAGCAACTGGTTTGCATCGGCCGTGCGTCCTACGGCCCTGAGCGCGCCGGCCAGCCGGCCCGCAACCAGGCTGTGCCCTCCCTCGAGCAGGCGTGCGATGAGCAGCGAGATGTCGACTTGTCGCATCGCAATCTGGGCGGCCATCTCATGCTGAGTGAAGAACGTCGGGCTGACGCGAATCAGCGCGTCAGGCAACGGCATAAGCAGTAGCCCTCTGGCGTCCGGGGCTCGCGAGGCGACGAGTTGGGATTCCGAGATGCGGTAGAGAAACAGGGAGCAACCGTGCGGTAGTTCCTGCATCTGGTTGTTGGCCTTCGGTGACTGCAACTGCAGCTGTTTCGCAATGCTGGTGTGACCGCTGTGCTTCAGAACCGACAGTTCGGCGCTGAGTTGCCAGTCGTCATCGAAGCGCGACTTGGCGTACGCCGCGACAAAGACCTCCATGTTGGCGTACCAGTGAGTCGAATCGCCGTCAGCATCCTCTGGATTGTTCGCGAGATACCATCCCTGGATGACCTGCTTCAGGAACCCGGCCTTAACCAGTCGTTCCCGATGAGTGCGAGTGAGCGAGCGCATGGCCGAAGGTTGGAACGCCCGAAAGCCTTGGTCCTGCAACGCCTTGAATACCTTCAGAGAGTCCGCCAGCTTTTCGTTGGGTGCCGCCATTTTGTTGGCCCAGGTAAGTTCACTACTTTTGCGCCATAGTATATCACTAAAACTGCGTCGCTCAATGACACTACTTTTATGTCACTCAATATCACTACTATTTTGCTGTCCGATACAACTAGTAGATCGTTGCATCAAAGTCGTTACATATTAAGCCACGCCGAGGTCGACCTTTTTCCAGCGGAAGACAACCGGTGAGGCATTGAATTCCTCGATGCCCCTCAGAATGCGCTCCTTCAGTTCATCGATCGATTTGACCCGGATGTGGCGAAGGAAAGTGCGGGCCATTTTGGAGAAGGTGCATTCGACCAGATTAAGCCAGGAGCCATGCTTGGGTGTGTGAACGTACTCGAAGCGCCCGGGGCGCGAGGCGAGATAGGCCATGGTCTGCCTGGAGATGTGGGCCGAATGGTTGTCCAGCACCACGCGGATGATGGCCTCGCTCGGATAGTACTCGTCCAGGCGCTTGAGCAGCGCGATGAACTCCACACTGCGGTGGCGGTCCTCGACGTTGGCGAAGATGTGACCCGAGTGCAAGTCGATTCCGGCGAGAATCGATACCGTGCCCCGACGCACATACTCGTAGTCGCGCCCGACGGTTGATGCCTTGCCCGGTACCGGGGGCAGATCCGGCGCGGTCAATCCGATCGCCTGAATACCCGGCTTCTCGTCGACGCTGACGGTATAGATGGGGTTGGGTCGCGCATCATGAACGGCGCCCTCCCGGTAGATCGAGACATCCCGGTAGACCATCAGGACTTCCTGCATCTTGCGGTCAAACTCCGGGTCCCGTTTTTCCAGGTAGTAGCGAATCTTGTGGGGCTTGATCTCGTTCTCGTTGAGGATGCGCCACACGGTGCTCTTGCCAGCGTTGGCCAGGCGAGCGAATCCAGCGGCCTCGGCTCCTTCAGATACAAACCGCGCCAGTGCGGAGATGCTCCACAACTCGGCCGCCAGGCCCTGATCCTTGGGCTTGGTGCACGCGATGCTCACCACCCAGGCTTTGGCTTCATCGCTGATCTCGGGTTCATGCGGCCGGTGGTACCTGTCTTTCAAACCCGCTTGCACACCTGCTGCCAGCGCCTTGTCAACGCTGCGATAGATCATCGGACGACTGAACCCGAGCTGGCGTTGCAGCTCCGTGATCGAAGTGCCCGCGGCGTAGCCCAACAGCACCTTCGCCCGTTCGACTTCGCGCGCGGGCGCTGTCCTCGATCCAGCAAGTTCCTTGAGCGTCGTCGTCTGCTCCGGTGTAAGCACCAGCGCCGCACGTTTGGACTTCCTCGCCATCGTCACCTCCGTCAAGAGTTGCGAACGAAACGAGGCTATTATCGCTTATTTAGTAACTGTATTGATGGAACGAACTACTAGTATTTTGCAGGATAGCCAGGGCCCCGTTGATACAAGGGGTTCGGCACATCGGGTAGCTTCGGATGGGGTGATTGAAGTGCCTTTATACGGCCAGCCCTCGACGCTCATAGAAATGGACCCACTTGTGCTCACCTGAGCGTACCCATCCGGTGCGCAGTACTTCGTGAAGGAGCTCGAGCGTCGGGAGCGAGAAGGTTTGCGGACAGGTTGGTGGGTTGGACGGGTTCCGGTGGCTTGCTTGCCTGTAGGGCCACGAACTGTGCAGTGACTAGTGGGGGATGAGCCGACGAACGGATGGGGGATCGCGGCGAACGGCGACGGCGTCTGGGCTGACCTCGCAAAGCGGGGCCATGATGTGACGCCCTGGAGCCGGGTCAAGGGGGGCGGAAGCCCAGCGAAGCGGGCCCTTGGCGCGGCGCAGGGGCAATACGCTGGAGCATGGCTGTGAGCGCGGCATTGGGCGCCCACAGCCATGCGGACAGCAACGCGCAACAACGAGGCGATCCTTGTTCGCGTAATGTCCGTCACAGGCTTACCGTGTAAGGCTGGTATTAACCATCATTAACATAGGCATCCTAACTATTTCAGCCGATATGAACGCTTCCGCGACGTCGTCCGTGTGCGCGGCGCTGGTTTTAGCGCGGCCGCCGGCACAGCCATCTAATTGCTTGATTTTATTGAGAATTGCTTGTGCAATTCAGAACCTGCGCATCGGCGTTGGCGCGCGCCAACGGGCTTGATCTATCCGCAACCCCACGCCGACGACCAGCAGACTTCGCGCACGCTGGCAAGACAGCCACGTGAGTCAGCGCGCAAAATAATTGCTGCTGCCTCGTCATTAACTGTCGTCGTAGCACCGGCAAACATCAGCATATCGCCGCGACCCGGCAATGAGTTCTTTGGCGATCAAGCAAGGTTAACTTTTAGGTGATGTTGACCTCTTTGGCAAGAGGTTGATCGCAATATTTTGGTCGTACAGCCAATCGTGCGGCAGCCGAATGGGTCATTTTCCGTGAGCAGACGTGGGTCAATTCCCGTGAGCGTCAAGGGCCAGCAGACACATAAGGGTGGCCGAGTACAACTGTGTAGAACGACCAAAGTGTCGGGCTCATCAATGGAGTTCGAAGATATTTTAGTGAGCCTCTCCCCCGCGCCGACGCCGCGCGAGGCGACGTAGTCGCTGTTCTGGTGGCAATCTGGGCTCTGGATGTTCTTCTGGGGCGCTCAATGATTTGACCTACCGTCTTCTTGAAGGCTACGTTTTTCGGTTCACCTTGGAGCCGGTTCGCCGCTTGCAGGCCAGGCGCGTGGTCCGCATTCTTCGCAAGCGCACAAAGCTCCTGGACAGAATGAATCGGGTTGAAGTAAAGGCGACCGTAGGGCGCCATAAAAGGCGCACCTGCATCTCGCTGAAAATCAACCACTTTCAAGTTAGCGCGCCATAAAGGCCCGGCGACCCTGTCTAACTTGGTGAGACTAGGCTACGAACGCGCCAAAGTTAGTGCGACCGAAAAATGGACGCGGCCAGTCCTTTGCCAGCGTCGGCAACCGGCCAGTTCCGGCCATTCGCGTGCCGGAAAGGACAGCCATTTAACCGTCTGCTCCACCCAAACTGCAGACGTCGGTCAACGCGACGGTCGCGATGCCCCATCAGTTTAGAGGACTCGATAAAATGACTTGCGGATATGACGGCAGCCGGATCATGCGATGGGGCACGACAATCAGCGGGTCTTGCCAGGACAGCCTCGTGAGTTTCACTGCGGCCAGGCGATCTGGTACGGTCGCTACTCGTGTCGTCAAAGATAGTGGAAAGATCGGAAATGGCCGCCGCCCAGACTGGCGCTCGGCGACCTTGACTTTGCGCCTGCCTGCCGTTGCGGCTTCTTCGATTCGCGCCAGCACACGCCTGCCGGACTCCACCACTGTGGCATCGTGCGTCATCTGATAGCGCACGATCATCCCTTCCACACACAGCATCGCCTCTGCTGCCACGGGGGCCGGCGACTGCAGGCCAAGCCGGCTGGCCAGCCCGGCGATGAACTGTTCCACTGCCTGTTTGTGCGAAACCGCCTGCTGCAGGTGACCCGGATCGCCCGTGGACCCGGCCTCCACAACCACATTGATGAAGGAGCAGCCGCGATAGTCCTCCTGGGCAAACCACTCGCCCAGTGCGTCAGCAATCGCGGACAACCCGGCCCGCTCGGCAAAGCGCGCTTCCACCGTTTCGACGAACCAGCGTATCCAGAAATCATGGCGCCAGTCCAGGAATGCCGCGATGAGTTCGTCCTTCGAGGCCGCACAGGCAAGGGTGGAAGGGGAACGGAAAAAGGAAGATTCTGAGAGGGCGACTACTATCGGGACGCCCCCTTGAAATGCAGCTTTGCCAACCGTCGACCGCAGGTCGCACGTATGCGACTGACAAGCTGTCAAGAGTATCTACGAGATCTAATCCTGGAAACAGTCAATCACCGGCCCCGACGGAAACGGGACCTAACAGAGATGCCTTGCGGCCCATTTGTCTCATCAGTAATCAGCCACGACGCGAACTGGCGGTATCCCTAACACTCGGTCTTACGGACATTAGCCTCGACGACCGTCCCACGACGTGTCTTTGATCCGCTATACGACGGCCGGTCCTCCACGCTTCATCGTAATTCGCGTCGCTGGGATTTAACCGGTTCAGATGGGATGCGAATGGAGACTAGGGGCGCTTCGACCGCTGTACCGTCTTGCTGCCTGATGTATTGGTGCGGGATGACGCGCAGGCAGCGCGTCTGGAGGTGTATAGCGCGGCGCTGCTATTCAGTGGTGGCATAAAAGAGATGCTGGTTGCGATCGACAAATCAACGAAAAGAGCCCGGAAAAGCGGCCTGTTCGCGATGCAAACCCGCGCATATGACCGATAGAATTTCGTCCTATACCCACGTGACGCACCGCCACGCGTTTGATATCTGTCGGATCGCTTTCCCACATCGGATTTCCGGTTAATTCAGCATGACACGGCTTGCACGGCACTACGTCCCAGAACAACCGCAGCACGTTATCTTGCAGGGGCTCACGGGGCCCGCATTCCTGGACGAAGGAGACTACCTGTACTTCCTCGCCTGCCTGGCCGACGCAGCGCGCGTCGCCGATCTGGCAGTCCACGCGTGGGTACTCATGCCTGACGCGGTACAGTTCCTCGTCACGCCTTCATACGAGTCGAGCGTGGCCATGGCGATGCAAGCGGTCGGCCGCCGCTATATCGAGACCTTCAACCGCCGCCACGGACGCCGCGGTACGGTGTGGCGTGGCGGGTACTGCGCAACAGTGATTGAGCCCGACCGGTATTTCCTGCTCACGAGCCAGGCCATCGATCATGCGCCGGTGCGCAACCGCCTTGTCGCCGACCCGGGAAACTACCAGTGGTCGAGCTATACGCACCATATCGGGCTGCATGTCGATAGCTTCATCAAGGACCATCCACTCTACCGGGCGCTCGGCAATACGCCGTTCGAGCGCCACCAGGCTTACCGCGATTTGGGCGCACAGCCTCTTGACGAACGCGAGGTCAATAACCTGATGCAGTCGACGCTCAAGGGCTGGGTGCTCGGCAGCGCCGCGTATTGCGAGTGGGCGGCGCAGACAGCCAACCGGCGTTTGATGCCCCTGCTGCTGCGCGACCGGCCGCCCAAGGATTCGCACGACACGCGCCCTCGCACACGTGAGCTAACCAAAAGATAAACAAGCAAGGAGACCTTGCTTGTTTGAGAGGTTCTACGTCAGGTCAGAGCGTTTCAATCCGCTCGGCCGGTGCCGCGAAACCTCCCTGCCCACTGCGTTCATCGTCGAACGCAGTGGCCGCACTGGAATAGGCGGTCACGTCGACCGGTCTATCCTTTTGCCCGAGCGGAACTTGAATATCCTCATCCTCGGGGTAGAAGAGTTCATGGCAGTGAAGGCATTCCTGCATGGCCTACGTTTACCACCTGACGTAGGAGTCCGCATTGGACGGTCCGAAACGTTTACTTCGCTCTTTGAAGGGCCGTTTTGTAGTCTCAACCGGACACCTGAACGTCAATGCAAGTGATGTATTGAATGACGCATCATGGCCGATCCTGGCCTCATAGATCGCTTCGAAGATGGAGTCGAACTTCAACCGTGCGGGTGGCGCAGCCCGTGGCGGCGGAGCTGGTGGTGCCGGAGGTGCTCGCGGCGGCGGCCGGCGCTAGTTCGTCATACGAAGGGAAGCGATCCTAGCTGAATCAACATGCGATATGACCATTCCGGGCCCACCGCATGAGCGCTATTGACGCGCGTCACGGCTGGAGACTCCGTTTCCGTCCGGGAGGTGAGAGCGGCAACGCTGCCTGGCTCAAGAATGCTCGACGAGTTGTACAGGCAAATCCATTCGTGCTCGTCCGCATTCGACATGTCGGTTTCGAGCATCCACTGCACATCGCACTGACGACAGCGATACTTGCATACCTCGATCGGGCGACGACCCAGTGGACGCAGTCTCGTCACACAGTGTGATTTCAGCAACTGTGGATGGGGCGCAGGGGTGGCGCTCTGCAGCATTCTTTCGCACGCGTCGCAAGGCATGAGAGTCAGGCTCGCAGAAGAATGACGGGACAAATATAGCACTGCGGATGGCAAAGTTGGGCGGCGCGCGCGGCGCTTTTGATGACATGGCGACGTCGAACCAACTTTCAAAGTGGAAGCATCGGATGGACGCCTGCTCGGACCGTTGAAGCCGCGCTTGCGCCGGCAAGCCGCCGCGAATTGCACGTGCGCGATCGAGCCGCCGGGGCAGCGGAGCGCTGCTGATGTCTGCGGTGTCGATGCACATTGTTGACGATTCTGCGGTCCGTGTCGAAGGGCAACTTGTGGCCGATAGCACCAGTTCACTGAACGTTCTACACAGCGGGCGTGGGAATGTTTAGCGGCAGCATTCTGACCGTTTATGTGGATGCGTACTCTCGGCCATCTTCAGCCGGTCGCTCGCGCGCTCGGATGGGCACTCAAATGTCGGCTCTACGCATCACAGCGGCCCTTCCCCTATCGAGCTGACCAGTCGCATCATCGGCCTTTGGATCGCTAACACTGACCTGCGCTAACGACAATTTGCGGTTCGAGTATGGTGCGAATCTGGAATCTCTCCGTCCTCCTTGATTTCCAGCGCCCTCGCGACACCGCAGGGAATCACTTCGTCGAATCGAATGATCCCATCTTTTTTCAAGTCACGCGAATGCGCAACGTCTGGCCATCCTGGTAAGCAGAGGTGATCTCAACGCCTCCAGGCACTTCGTGTTGCACGGTACCCGGACAGCCCGTCGATCCGTCGCGGGCAATGCCGCCAGCCCGATAGAGCGTGCGTTCCTGGAGGCGCGAGATGCATCAAGCCCAGCGCGGACCAGAATGTCTTGACAATGAGAGCATATGCTCCTATATTTCCCACAAGAGAGCATATGCTCTCACTTTCGAATGGAGCGAAGCTATGAACGAGGCCGAAATTCTTGTGAGCGGTGCAACCGGACGGACGGGAGGTATCGCTATCGACGAACTGCTCAAGATGGGCAGACGGGTGCGGGCATATGTGCGCACAGATGACGATCGGGCGTCCGCCCTGAGGCAGCGCGGAGTCGACATTGCGGTCGGGGACTTCACCGACATCGATGACATCCGCGCAGCCATGGAAGGAATCCGATCGGCCTATTTTCTTCATCCGATCGCGCCGGGGATCATCGGGGCCGCGGCCTATTTCGCTCAGGCCGCCAAGGAAGCGGGCGTCACGGCGATCGTCAACATGTCGCAGATTTCCGCGCGCCGGGAGTCGACGAGCCACGCGGCACAGGATCACTGGGTTTCCGAACGGGTCTTTGATTGGTCCGGCGTTCCGACTACACATCTGCGGCCCACCTTCTTTGCCGATTGGCTCGTCTATCCGCATTTTGCGAAGGAGATCTGGGCCAGGAAGAAGATTGAATTTCCCTTTGGCAACGGCCGTCACGCCCCCATCGCCACCGATGATCAGGGGCGGGTCATCGCGCATGTCCTGGCCAACCCCGAAGGTCACGAGGGCAAGACCTACGCGCTCCATGGCCCCGTCGAGATGAACCATACCGAGATCGCCGCCGCGATGAGCGACGTTCTCGGCGCCCGGATCGAATACGCGCCGACTTCTATCGAGGAGTTCCGGATCAAGATGGAAACCCTTTACAAGTTTCCGCCGTTCCTCACGCAGCATCTGGTCGAGGTCGCGCAGCACTACCGCGACGGTATCTTTTCGGGCACCAACTATGCCATCGAGAAGATCACCGGAAAGCCGGCGCTTTCGGTCCAGCAGTTCGTCGCCAAGAATCGGGCCGCATTCGCATGAACACGTCCTTTAAGCGAATCGAGGTTTGAAAATGTCACACACACAAGATGAGCGTCACCCGTTTCTGGACGATCTGACGGATGACGCAGAGTTGGTCAGCTCAGTGTTGCGCGGTCCCGTGATCGGGCGCGACGAAATCCGGCTCGCCGTCAACGCGGTCGGAACCTTCTACGCCTCACAGTCGCCCACGTTTCTTCAGACTGTCGGCTCGCGGCTCTTTCTTGAATACGAGGCCGTTCTGACGAGCGGCGAGAACCTGAGCGCGGTCGTCGTCGTTGACCGCAACTCCGACGGATCGGTGCCGCGAGTCAGCGTGCGGATGAGCCCGCTTGGCGCCGTGCTGACGCTCGCCACCCATCTGCGGGAGGCGCTTTCGAAGCAGTTGCCGGAAAATTTTTTTCTTTGAACCGAGTGCCCGCAGGCCAGCGACGGAAGTTAAATCCCTCGGCATGCGGTTTTGGAAAAGGAGCTTGTCATGGATGTCAAAAACGCCACTGTCTTCATCACCGGTGCCAATCGCGGCCTGGGCCTGGCTTTCGCACGAGAGGCACGTCGGCGTGGGGCGGCGAAGATATACGCCGGCATGCGCAATACGAGTGATTTCAACGAGCCGGGCATTGTACCTGTCCGGATCGATGTCACGGATACGGCGTCGATCGCCGAGGCCGCGAAGCTGGCGGCGGATACGACTCTGCTGGTCAACAACGCAGGCATCGCCGCTCTGATCGACGGGCCTCTGGCGGCGGACGTCGAAGCGCAATCAACCCGCATGTTCGATACGAACTACTACGGCGTAGTGCGCGTCACGCAGGCCTTCGAGCAGATATTGGTGGCCAAGCCGCATGCCGCCATCATCAACGTGCTTTCCGACATCGTGTGGCTTCCGCGGCCCTATCTGACGCCCTATGCCGCGTCAAAGGCAGCAGCGTGGAGTTATACGAACCAGCTTCGCTTTCATCTACAGGAGCGTGGCATCCAGGTTCTCGGCCTGCACGTCGGGTTTGTGGATACTGACCTGACCAACGGCATTGACGTGCCTAAAGCCAGCCCGGAGGACGTTGTGCGACAGACGTATGACGCCCTCACCGCCGGCAAGAGCGAGATTATGGCCGACGAGGGGACAGCGGTGCTGAAGAGCACGCTTGCGGCTGAGGTACCGGGCTACATCACACCGCCGGCAGGGCTTTGAACACCGCAGATGACGAGAGTCGGCTTCGGGAGCGAGACATAGGCGCGCAGATCACTCTGACGCCAGCGCTTTCGGTGCTGGCTTTCATCGAAAGATACCGCGGTACCTTCGCGTGACGCAATGCGCGTTGCGTTCTGGCGATCAACCGAAATAAGGAGTGGAAAAAGATGTTGCCGGTCAACCAGCCGCTTGGAATCGATCAATGCAACTGCTTCGCCGTGAGGAAAGCGAGCAGGCAGATCTCCCGCCTCTACGATAGTTATCTTGAGCCCGCGGGCCTGCGCATCACGCAATTCCTCACCCTGGCGGCTCTAAATGAGGTGGGAAGTGCCGCAGTCAACTCCCTTGCCGAACGGCTCGATATCGAACGGACAGCTATGGGAAAAATGGTTGGCTTCCTGGAACGCGACGGCTTCGTCACGATCAAGCCGTCGCCCGCGGACGGCCGAAGCCGCCTTATAGAACTCACCGAGGAAGGACGGCGCCTGCACGAAAGAGCGGCCCCTCTCTGGCGGGAAGCGCAACAGAAGTTCGAGCAACTGAACGGTGTGGAAAATGTCACGGCGCTGCGGGAGGGACTGAGAGGGGTGGTCGTCGGCGACGTGACGATGCGTTCATCTGAAGACTGAGCCTTCAGATAAATGGCGACAACAGCACGAAATCGTGTCTGCCTCGGACGATACGACGGGTCACCGCTCATTCAGCTTCGAACGGATATAGAAGACCGTTCCCGGTCGGTTCGGCGTCGCCGTCGATTGCAAACGCCTACCCTTGGTCAAAGACCGTTGAACAACTTCAAGCGGCCATCCCGGTGCTGTATTGTCTAGTGACGGCTATGGGTCGAGGCTGTGTGAAAACGCGTTGATCGCCTATAGTTAGTCAACACGTTTTCCGATGGTGGCCCATGAAGCGATACATCGAAAGCGCGGCGCGAGAGCAAGTCGCGTTGCTGCCTGAGTCTCTCGACGATTACGTGGACGCCGAGAACCCCGTACGTGTGATTGACGTTTTTGTCGACGAGCTTGATCTGGTGAGTCTTGGCTTCGAGCGTGCCGCACCCGCTTTAACCGGTCGACCTGCATATCACCCATCGACCTTGCTTAAGCTGTACATCTATGGGTACCTGAACCGGCTTCAATCGAGTCGTCGTCTTGAGCGCGAAACACAGCGCAATCTCGAACTGATCTGGCTGACGGGCCAGTTGACCCCGGACTTCAAAACCATCGCTGACTTCCGCAAAGACAACGGCGATGCGATCCGCAAAGTCTGCCGGGAGTTTGTGATGCTTTGCCGGCAATTGAAACTGTTCTCAGATGCCACCGTTGCCATCGATGGAAGCAAGTTCAAAGCGGTCAACAACCGCGACAAGAACTTTACGGACCGCAAGCTCAAGGCTCGCATGGAACAACTCGAGCAAAGTATCGCCCGTTACATGGATGAACTGGATCGGGCCGATCGTGAGCCAGCGAGCCTCCCGGAGGGACGCGTCCCGCACCTGAAAGAAAAGATATTGAAGATCAGGGCGCAGATGCATAAACTCGGCGAGATCGAAACGCGGATGCGTGCAGCTCCAGACGGCCAGATCTCGCTAACTGACCCGGACGCGCGCTCAATGGCCACCAGCGGTCGTGGCACAGGAATGGTCGGCTATAACGTGCAGACTGCTGTAGATCTCAAGAACCACATGATCGTTGCGCATGAGGTCGTCAATGTCGGCCACGATCGTTCCCAGTTAGCCGCGATGGCCAAACTGGCGCGAGATGCGATTGGTGAAAATCAGCTAACTGCATTTGCTGATCGTGGATACTTCAAGAGTGAGGAAATTCTGCGATGCGAGCAGGACGGAATCAAGACGCTGGTCCCGAAGCCGCTGACCTCAAACAGCAAGGCTGAGGGTCGCTTTGATAAACGGGACTTTGTCTACATCGAGTCCGACGACGAGTATCGTTGCCCAGCTGGAGAGCGAGCCATCCGGCGCTTCACGACCGTTGAGGCCGGCCTGACGATTCATAAGTACTGGCCGTCAGCGTGTCCGAAATGCCAACTGAAACCGCAGTGCACGCCGAGTCCATACCGAAGAGTCACGCGGTGGGAGCACGAGAAGGTGCTTGAAAAAATGCAGCGCCGACTCGATCAGACGCCAGACGCCGCGAGACTGAGACGACAGACGGTCGAGCATCCGTTCGGAACGCTCAAGTTCTGGATGGGCTCTGTGCACTTTCTGACAAAGACCCTGCCACGTGTTCGAACCGAGATGAGCCTTCACGTATTAGCCTACAACCTCAAGCGAGCGATGAATATCCTGGGTACGAAGGCATTGATCGAGGCGATGAGGGCGTAAGAACGCCCGTTGCCGCGCTACCAATTGAAAAGCTGCGAAGTTGTTTCCTTCGATCGTGCTTTACCCCAGCTTCTCGCCGCTACACGCGGAGCGTTTCCACACAGCCTCGGTCGCGTGCTGCCGTCCGCGGAGCATCCGAGGATCACGCCGAGTATGTGAATCGCATGAGGCAGTGACCGGCCAGGAACGGTCAGTCGACATCACCGCCCGAATTGCTGACAATTGAGGTTGCGAAACAGGCGGCAACCTAGCTGCCTCATCCTGACGAGACAATCCGATGAGCCGTGACGAGATGAACAGCGCGTTGAAAGCGCGTTTTGTTCCCGCGCTTCGCCAGCTAGGGTTCAAAGGTTCTTTGCCTCATTTTCGACGACAACGAGATGGCCGGGTCGATCTGTTGACGGTGCAGTTCGATCGCCACGGAGGAGGCTTCGTCGTGGAGCTGTCTCAATGCGGTGTGGAGGGTATCACCACCCACTGGGGGAAATTCATTTCCGCAAGCACGGTCACGGCACACGATCTACATCCGAGTCAGCGCCATAGACTCGGGTCGCTTGGGCCGAATAATGACCACTGGTTTCGATTCGACGACGGCAATTCGCCGATGGCTGTCGCAGACACGCTATGCGCTCACATCGACGAGGCTGAGCGTTGGTGGGCAAGCCGCTAACGCCGCCTTTGCGGCGGCCATGACTGTTCGGTCGCCCACTGTCGAAGCCCGGGTGGCGATCTTCGGCCAGCAGCGGACATCGCCGCGATGACTCCCGACGCAGTGAAGGTGTCTGTGGTGAAAGGAACGCCAACGCCTTCCTGAGACAGGCGTCCAAATCCTCAACGCGCCAGATAGAAGTCTAAGGGGATAAGCTCCACGGCCCATCCGCCTTCTTCGCCCAGTGTGGCAGCGGGGTGCATGGACGCGATGCGTAACGCCTCGTCAACGCTGTCCGCCTCGATGATGAACAGGCCGCCCACGACTTCCTTCGACTCGGTGTAAGGCCCATCGGTGATGCGCGTCTCTCCAGTGCGCGGGCGAAGCGTTTTCCACTTGTCCAGATCGCCAAGGGAGGCGGAAATCAGAACCTTGCCGGTAGCGCGCATCTTCTCGTCCAATGCCGGACACTGGCTCACCAGTTCCTTGATTTCGTCTGGTGCCATCGCGGCGAATTTTTCGGGGGAGAAGTACGCCAGGCCGAGGTATTTCATGGGGGATCCTTTGAATGGGGTTCACTAACGACGAATCTGATGATCGGAAATCGACAATGTCCTAGCTTGTTTGTAGCAGGTCTCGCCAGCCTGTCCGCTTTGGGTCCCTCGTGCCCGACATAGGCAGATGGATGGGGAGAGACTTTAAGATTCGAGAGGACCGGGTGCGGCCAAGAGCGGCCTTCCAATACCTCGACTCAATTTCGCAACAATCTGGGGCGTAGTTCGTTTACGATCTGCGCCTTCAGAGCGGAAGGACGTACCGCGGTTTCCACCCCCCGTCTTTGTAGGATGTTTACCCATCGGATTGGTTCAGAGCGCGTGACATAGTGGTTGCAACACTCTGGCAGTTCCAGGATTTCGAGACGGTCATGCTCAGCCTTTTGCATCGGCAGACTGACATCAATTTTAGATTGCTTGCAATCCTTACGGTGACGCTGGTGCCGGCGGCCTCGCAAACCCTCTCGACCCATCAAGGGTCGGCCGCGATCCCGGATGCATTCTGTTCGGCGCAAATCGCCCGTGATACAACGTCCCCCGACAAGGCGTCGTTGCCTTTGAAGGCGGCCCGCTGACACGCAGCGCGTAGGACGGACTGAATCAGGCTGAATCAGGCTTTTGTGCCGAGCACTACCTGCTCGCGCGCATTTCCAGTTGCCCGGAAGTGGAGTGTTATAAAGAAAATTCTGTGCCGGCGAACTATCCCAAGGATAGAATCACGGAAATTTTTGACCATCATGAAGATTCGCGCCCGCATCCACTCTGTCGCATGGCTTGGCCTCATCGCCATGTGGCTTGTGGTTTTCGCGCCGCTCGTGAGTCAACTGATGCTCGCGGCCCGCGCCGATGGGCCGTTCGGTGCCATTTGTTCGGTCGTTGATAGCGACGCTTCCGTGGCTGCACATCATGCATCCACGGACAAGCTCGCGGCATGCGGGTACTGCGATCTCCTCGCGCATCACGTACCGGCTCCGGGCGTCCCTCCGGCTGGCCTTCTAGCAAACATTTTGCTGGCGGATACGCAGGTATCGATGCCGCCCGCGTTTGTCCCCCACGCCGCCTCGTTTCCATCTGGCCGGCCTCGCGATCCTCCCGTCCTTTCCTAGTCTTCGTTTTCGCCGACCGCCGCTTCAGCCTGCTCCGTGATCAGGCCGTCGCCGCTGTCTGTCGTCTCAGGAAAACATGCGCGTTCTTCCACCCGACGAGGGGGATGGCGCGCATCCGTATCAAGCGGAGGAACTCCATGTCAACCAACCAGAACGCCCTGCTGCGCTACGCGCTGCCATGGGCCGTCAGTATCTTGCCCGCTGCGGCACACGCATGCGCTACTTGCGGCTGCTCGCTGAGCACCGATGCCGCAATGGGCTATTCCGCCGCCCCGGGCTGGCGAATCAATGTCGAATACGACTTTATCAACCAGAACCAGCTACGCAGCGGCACCCGTTCGGTGCCGAACACGCAGCCCGCCGGTATCAACGACGCCGGCGGTAGCCAGGAGGTTGAGCGTCAGACGATTAACCGATACATCAATCTGGGCATCAGCTACAGCCCCAGCGCCAGCTGGAATTTCAGTGCTCTTATTCCTTACATTTACCGTAGTCATACCACCTACGGCAACGCGACGACTGACCAGCTCACCCCAGATAATGTGAGCGGCGCGACCAGTAAAGGGCTGGGGGACATTAAACTCATCGCCAGCTATCAGGGATTTCTGCCTACTCATAACCTTGGTTTGCAGCTGGGCGTAAAGTTGCCCACGGGTCGTTACGGTGGTCAGAATGTCAACACCGGCGCAACCGTCGGACACAACCCGGTGTTCTTTTCGAACGGGCCCAACGCAAGCGCCGGCCAGGCGCTCGACACGAGCCTGCAACCCGGCACCGGCAGCACGGACCTGATCGTTGGCGCCTACTATTACCAAGCGATTAGCCAGAACTTCGACGCGTTCATTAACGGCCAGTTTCAGTCTGCAATCGCGGAAAATCTCGATCATCCCGGCGCAACTTATCGCCCTGGGAATCTGGCCAGCGTGAGCGTTGGCCTGCGCTATGAGGCCAACCCGAAGTGGGTTCCGCAACTACAGATCAACTTCACCCGTAAAAGCCATGACCAGGGGGACCTCGCCGACACCGCGAATACAGCAGGCACGGTGGTTTATCTCAGCCCGGGCATCACGGTAAATGTATGGAAGAATCTGGAAGTTTACGCCTTTGTGCAGCGCGCGATATACAGCAAACTTGACGGATATCAGCTGTTTCCACGCTGGACCGGCAACGTGGGGATGAGCTATGCGTTCTAAGCCACCACGGCCGTCAACGGCTCGCACCGGTGTAGCACCCTCAGCGCTATCTACTCGCCGCGCGTGGTTGCGCGCTGCACTCGCGTTCTCGTTGGGTGCAGGGACATCTGGCTGGTCTATGGCGACCCGCGCGTCCACGCTCGCTGTTGGTCATCCGGCTCCGCCACTGGTCCTGCACACCCTTGATGGACACAGCATCAGCACAGCTGATCTGCTGGGTAAAGTGGTTATCCTTACGTTCTGGGCTACCTGGTGCGAGCCCTGTCGTGATGAGCTGCCTCTTTTGTCCGACTACGCCGCGCGCCACGCAGGCCAAGGACTACAAGTTTTGGGGTTCAGTCTGGACGGAGCGGATGATTTACTCGCGGTACGCCAGGTTGCCGATGGCTTGAGTTTTCCGGTAGGGCTGCTGGGCAGCGCCTGGGCGGGCGACTATGGGCGGATGTGGCGCATTCCGGTGAGCTTTACCATCGACCGGGCGGGCGTCCTGGTTGACAACGGGTGGGACGACAAATATCCCGTTTGGACGTCCGAACGACTGCAACGCATTGTCACGCCACTGCTGAGACAATAGATGCTAAATGGCGGACGGTGATCACGATGACCGTCCGCTTACGAGCAGATTGGATGGCTGGTGTGGGTCGACAAACGCCAGTGGCGCTCTGGTGATCTTAGTTTAAGAGCTGGTTGCGATGACGAAGGAAATGCGCTCGGTAGCTGTGTCGTTGCCGGCTTCCTGGGCAAGAAGGTCACGCCGCAATTGGCGCAGGAGATCGGCTCGCGGCTGTCCACCCGCATCGAGGGACGCTGCATCAAGCACCATATGGGCGTTGCCAGCGTCAAGGTTTACGACAAGTTCTCCCATGTGTTGCGGATAGAAACCACCATCAACGACGTGAGCTTCTTCAAACACCACCGCAAGGTGGACCACAGGAATGGCCAAAGCACCTACGAACTCGCAGCGTTGAGGAAAACCATCTACAGCCTGTTCGACCTGCGCGAGATCATGCTGGGCTGCAACCAGCGCTACCTCGCGTTTTTGTCGAGTCTGGATGACCCCAGCGCAGGTGAGCGCGACCTTCAACGTTTGAGCCAGTCCCGCGTGGGCAGTAATGAGCGCAGGGTCAAAGGACTCAACTTCTTCAACGGCGGCGAGCAAGCACTGCTGCGTGCCTTGCAGCGCGGCGAGTTCAACGTGCATGGCCTGCGCCGTGCCGATCTGGCCAGGCATGTGGACATGAGCGCCCCGGTGCTGTCCCGACAGCTCTCGCGACTGCGCACACTCGGCTTGATCAAGAAGGTGGCCCATACCTACCGCTACTACCTCACGCGTCTGGGCCGTGCCGCCATCGCTGCTGCCTGTTCTCTCACCCGTTTCAACATCGTTCCAATTCTGGCCGCAGCACACTGAAGTCTTCTCACAAATCGCGAAGACTTAACTTTTTAGGGGTCTTCGCGGAAAAGTGTGATGGTTTTTCATGATGAAAATGTCGGAGAGCCAATCTGGGCAAGGGTTTGCGCGTCTTGATGGCCTCTCGAAATCGGGCATGATTTCGCGATGGCTACTTCACGCAAACTCAAGCGTCTTTCCGACGCATACCGGTTCGACGGGTTCCGGCCTTGCGAAGCGCTGCGCGGTGTCTTCGGTGATCGCATGGCACGCGTCGTCACGCTGTTTCGGCGCTCAAAAAAACGGCCTGCAAGGGATGTGGTCGGCGGTGCTCAATCCACGATCGCAGGGTGCGTCGCGTTCGAGATCTGCCGAACGGCGATGTACGGATTTACCTGGAACTCGAAGCTCGTCGGGTCCGCTGTCGATGCGATGGCAGCGTGAAAGGCGAACGACTGAGCTTTCTGGCGGACAACCCTCACTACACGAGGCGCTTCGCGTGGTATGTCGGTCGCCGCTGTCGCGACAGCACGATCAAGGACGTGGCTGACGAACTGAAATTGCACTGGCGTACGGTCAAGGACCTCGAGATGCAGTACATGCGGGCACAAGTGGAGCGGTTCGGCACGCCCGGGCCGAAGGTCATCGGCATCGACGAGATTTCGATTGGCAAGGGACAGACGTACCGCATTGTTGTGAGCGACCTGATACGGGGCCGTGCGATCTGGTTCGGTGGCGAAGATCGAAAGGAGGCCAGCATGCATCAGTTCTATGACTGGCTGGGCGAGAAAAAGGCCCGCGGAATCCGGCTTGTCGTGATGGACATGTGGCGGCCGTTTTACAACGTCGCACAGGAACGCGTGCCGCATGCGGCCATCCTGTACGACAAATTCCACGTCATAAAGCAGCTCAACGAAGCCCTGGATGAAGTACGCAAGAGCGAATACGCTCGCCTGCAAGGCGAGCAGCGGCGCTACATCAAAGGCCAGAGTGCGACACGTGTTGCTGCCCGCAACGTGTCGAGTTTCATGTAGTACAGGGCAGCAAAGCTCGTTTCTGTCTTGTCACGCACAGTAGTCTGACGTGCCGTGACCTGCTGTACGGCCAGCAGTTGCCTACTTGGACAGGCGCGGCGGGTAACTACCGGGTCTGAAGCTCCAAGGACAATGTACTCGTCGAAAGACACCACGGCTCGGTGACGATACGTGATGACGCTGCGAGCCGCAATGCGGCGTAGAGGCTAGGCAAGTTCCGCATGTGCAACATATGTGAATCGTTGATAAACCTCGTGATTGATGATGGGCCGAAGCGGCCAATAGGCCCAAACCAAAAGGTACGCAGCGGGTTGCTCCTCTTTTGGCTGGGGGTACGCCGTCATAACGCTGCCGGGGAATAGACGAGCGCTTAACGGACAGGCCCAGTTGTATTGGGTCGGCAGGAACGGGAACGTGGTAAGCCCGACTCACCGCCAAGCTCGCGGAATATTGCGAGACGGCAGGCAAACCGCAAGGGGCGCTGTTGGTGGAGCGGGTAAGAGAACGC
Organism: Paraburkholderia sp. BL10I2N1; assembly: GCF_004361815.1. Lineage (NCBI taxonomy): Bacteria > Pseudomonadati > Pseudomonadota > Betaproteobacteria > Burkholderiales > Burkholderiaceae > Paraburkholderia > Paraburkholderia sp. BL10I2N1. Next base: position 356,412 of record NZ_SNWA01000001.1, read on the forward strand.
GGAGAACGCGAATGGCAGGCTGTAATGGCTTGCATAGGGGTTCGAACTTTGCCCTGACCCGAAAGGGTGCAGACTTCCGCGAGGTGTGGCTGTCGTGAGCCCGTATTCGAAGTCCGACGCAGGGAAGCTTGGAAGAGACTGCCTCGTTGCAGTTCAGCGCCCTCATCTCAGCGATGGGACGGACCAACAATATGAAGTTAGCGAAGGACTTGTGCTGTCTGGCAAGGCCGGCATTGAGTGACGGTGCTTTAGCCATGCGCGAGCCCATTGCGGTGAAAGTCGCTTGATGGGTTCTTTGGGGAGGGGGCGGCGGGAATGCCGTCTCCTTACCCGCTAGTACGTTCTGCTCAGTCATCGCGAGAACCTGTCGATGGAAGGCAGGAACTCGTTGAAGACGCTTCTCGCAGCGAACCGACGTCTGAATACCGCGTACCTGCTCAAGGAGTCGTTCGGGCAGTTGTGGGACTACAAGCGCGAAGGCTGGGCACGTCGCTTCTTCGAGAACTGGAAATCCAGCTTGAAGTGGCAGCGTTTGAAGCCCTACGAGAAGTTTGCCGCGATGGTAGAGCGTCATTGGGACGGGATTGCTTCCTATTGCAAGCCAGAAAACAAGGTGCCGCTCGGATTCGTTGAGGGACTCAACAACAAGGTTCGGGTTATCCAGCGACGCGCGTACGGATTGCGAGATGAGGAATATCTGCGCCTGAAGATCCTCACTTGCATGCTGCCTCGAATCTGAAAAATGGCGATTTTTCATCACACTTTCCGCGAAGATCCCTTTTTAGTTACTAAACAGTATCAGACGTTGCGCTCCGCCGGGGTGGCCGACTGCTTCACGCCCTGAGGCAGTCCGTCAAGGTTTTTTGAGCGGGAAGTTGGTTTCCGGCACGCGGTTCGTAAGGAACGAGCAGGCGAGGCGGGCGATCTTGTCCGTCGTCGAAGGCAGCTCAGCCCACATCGAAGAAGACGTCATGTGCCCCCCTGGCGAGTTGCTCACCGTCAGCACACCTCCCGGCCAGCTTAACATTCTGGCGTTGCCGCTCACGAGCGACGACCGGATAACCGCCGCTCGTCTGCAAGCCCCTTTACGCGGTTGCTTCCAGGGCCGCCGTTTCCGGGGCCACGACGACATCAGGCGTTGCGACCACCGTTTTGGCAACTGCCTTCTTCGCTGGCGCTTTCTTGACCACCACCTTCTTTATAGCAGGCGACGTAGCCTTCCTGGCAACAAGCTTCTTCCCCGCAGGAGCCAAATTCTTTGTCGCTGGCGCCTTTTTAGCCGTGGCATTCTTGGTGGCGACCACCTGCTTCGCTGCCGGAACTTTCTTCGCGACCACCTTGTTGTCCGCAGTTTTCTTCGTAATAGCACCGTTCTTGCCGGCGGCGTTTGACTTGCTCGCCTTGTTCACAGCACCGGTTTCTGTCGTGACCGCGCTGGCGCCTTCAATCAAAAACCTGGTGCGGTCTTTGACGGCAGCCAGCCACGCAGGCGCCGGACCACGTCCGCTCCAGGTCGCCCCGCTTTTCGGGTCGCAATATTTGGCCGGCTGCGGGCCTTTGCGCTGCCCCGAGTGAGCGCCTCCGCTACCGACTGCAGCTGAGTTCTTGACTGTAGTCTTGGTCTTGCTTGCAGTAACCACATTCGCTGGGACTACAGGGGCAGCATCGCCTGCAATCAGGAACCTGGTTCGGTCCTTCACGTCCTTAATCCATACCGGGGGACGCGCGTGCCCACTCCACGTTGCGCCAGTCTTGGGGTCACGATATTTTGGCGGCAGGCCGCCCTTTGCCGTGGCAGTGGCCTTCGCCTTTCCATTAGCAGCGCTGGCACCCGGCTTGCGCCCACGCTTCTGTGCGCCACCGACGTGCGCATCAATATCTGCCGTGGTCAGGCCATGCTTATCCATCAGAGCTCTGATGTTTGCAAGAACGGCCGAGGATTGCTTTGCAATCAGTGCTTCGGCCCGCGACTGCAGCTTCTTCATCTTTGCCTCGATTTGTTCGAGTGTTGCCATTTGGACTCCCTTTGTTGTTGATTAACCGACCGCACTATGCCACGTGCATGCATACTAGCGCTATAAGTTCATAGGGTTCCGAAGGTTCTGTAACAATCCAAACGCGCGAATATGCCGTCGAAGAGCCGGCGTCCTGATTTTTCAGTCGGAAAGGCCGCATGCGCCTACCCCCGCGAATCCGCATGATGCGGCAACCTGCCACGGGCGCAACGCCCCGATTTTATGGGCGCGGTGCATGCGCAGGGCAACTCACAACAATCGTCGTTCGAAAGAAGGTCGAGCAATTGTTTTAGGAAGGGAATGATTCAATGGACGAAAGAAAGCGAGATAGCATGGTTGCTTATCTCCGTCGCCGTATGCAGGAATTTGGCATCAATGCGGCCGACCTGGCGTCAGCGATTGCGAGCGACCGATCAACGCAGACAGAAGCGCGCTACCGCAGTGCGGCCGGAGACACGTGGAACGGGGAAGGTGAGATGCCGCAATGGCTACAGCAAGCGATTAGCGCCGGACAATCCGTCGAACACTTCAAAGTATCCTCAGGCGGGGAGCCGCCGCGGAAGAATCGAGAAAAGGTCGACTGGCGAGACGACCCTTTTGCAGGCAGTCCGCTGGCCCGGGTGCAGCGCCAACCGTGACCTGCATCGATACCTTCTGTCAACACGCCACGGCCTTCGGCATAAGTAACAGCCGGACTGTTCCGACGTACACCATACGTGACTGCGTTCTGGCTTGGTAGCGGCAGCCTTGTCCAATGGCAAAGGAGTCTGGACGGGGCGGCGTGATTCCAATGGCAAAGCGACTATCTGGATATTACCCATTTCAACATTCGGCAGGGATTCGTCGCTATCGCCCGCTAGTTTGAGAAGGTCGGCACTTGCAATAAGCTTGCGCCTTCGTTCTCGTGGAAGACCGTACCTTCTTACGCGTCCGAATGCACGTATCTACAAGCTATTGAGCAACGAGATGTCGCACGTCGCCTTCGCATTGCCACACTCCAAGCACCCCGAGCAGTGATGCACCGAGCACGCGGACGCCAAGTCACAACTGCGGTGAGGTATCATCGTCCGTATCACTCACCACAGGATGCAAAATCTCATGGCTGTAGATTCCAGCTGGTTGGGCCAAATTGAACGCGAGTGGGCGCAACTTCGCCAGTGCGACGCGGCACTCGACGTGGAAAAGTTCTTCCGGCACGTTGTGTCAGCAAACAAGGTTGGATTTCTTTCACTCGAATCTATTGCGGCGATTGCGAATGGCCTGCTTACAAGCCCGCTGTCGGGCGCGCCCTATCTCGGCCGTCAACTACTTGAACGGGTTGGCCCTGACCGACACCCTGCCCTGCGCGTGGCACTCGCGCTGTCCCTGCTCACAGAAACCGGTGGGCCAGTTGACTACGAGCTCGGCCACTCGATACTGGGCGATGTCATCAAAGACGATTCAGCTAGTGCCCCGTTGCGGGGCATGGCGACTGCGGCGCTCGCCGACAGTGCGCGCCTCGCACGTGGCCTGGACCTCGACCTCGAACTGGCCAAAGAGATGTACGCCACAGCGCTGGAACTGGGCCACCGTGCGGCCGCCCACAACCTTGGCCTGTACTGGGAGGGACGCTGGGATGGAAGTGCTCCGGGCGACATCGTTCCAGACAACACGAAAGCGCTGCAGGCCTACAAAAGCGGCGGTTCGAACGCAAAATGCACCGCCCGTCTGGACGCATTGCGGGGCCGCCAGCGATAAACCACGCCAATCGCTCCCAGGGAGCCCGCTGCTTAGATTGGCTCACGCGCAGTAATACGGAGAAGAGACCGTGAAATTCGTTGGGTGCGGTTTGGTAATGATGGCGCTCGCATCTTCCGCGTTCGCAGGCGAGCGCTATAAGAGGTTTGGATTCCGCCCGAAGCGCAAGGCGAGATGCACTACGGCCGAACCGCTCAGAGGCACTTAAAACGCAAACAAGCCGGGACTCATCTCGTAAGGACACGGACGCGTCATCCGGCAGCTACCACGAAGCTGGCTGCAAAATCGCGCACAACCCATGACGGCACGCGACGCATTGCTCCCGACATGTCTGATATTCCGAGGCAATTAGCTCCGGAAGGAAACGTGCTGCGCGTTGGCACCGGCGACTCGCGTGCTGAGGTCGACCGCTGATGGAATCCGGGAGCTACGATGGATATCGCATCTGGCGTCAAGCAATAGGGGTCGTCTCGCGGATTCCGGCCCTCGATGGCGCTCGAGCATGACGCCGACATTGCGAAGGTACAGGAGTGGCTGGGGCACGCGAACATCGCGACGACGCGGATCTACGACCGCCGCCGCAGCCGTCCGGAGGATTCGCCGACGTTCAAGGTGGCGTACTAGGGACACCTCAGGGACGAGCGATATACACGTCAGCGTGCGCAAGACGTGCTATTTGAATGTCACCGATCGGCCATGAAGGGACGCTCGCTGGACGGCGACAAACGGCTGAAACTCGACGCATTTCGGCCACTCGACGCCGTTGCGTTCAGGGCAGAGGCCCGCGTCGGCCCGGTCACCGAGCACGCTTCGCTGGTGCTCAAGGGCAGCTACACTGTGCCGCCGCCAGTGGGCAAGTCGAAGTCATTGGACTGCGGCAGCCGGCCCCCTTCGTCACCGGCTGGCTCGACGGGCAGGACGGTTCCCGGGCAGTGCAGGCCTTCCGGGTGCTTCTCTCGCGGCACCGCTTGTCCAAGTGGTGCTTTTTCCTCATTCCGTCATCCGTGCAAGGGCGCACGATGGATCAGAGCGCGATACTTTCACCGCGAGGGCGTGCGCGGCCGCCTGGGTGCCGCATAGGAGCAGGATCGTGAGCCACCGGACCTCTAGCGGTATCAATATGGCGGATTGACGACGGTATACTGCGATCCCTGCGGCGCATACCAGGTGCCACCGCATTGCTGATAGACCATGCCGCCGTAGTTGACTGGAACGCAATTGGGCGGCACCGTGGCTACCATCGAGCCGACGGCGGCAGCCGTCACGGCCACCGTGGTTCCGACCACTGCCGCGGCCGCGACCGGATGATCCCATCCGCCGCAACGGCCCGTGCAGTCCACGTTCACGTTGACATTTCTCTCTGCGTTGACGTTGTTGACGCTGGTGCTGCGCACGTCGTTCGTGCGCGCATCGGCCCTGCTGTTGTTGACCTGCGCGCCTTGCCCGGCGCGCGCACCGGCTGCTGCACCACCCCCACCCCCGCGGCGCTGCGCTTCCGCGATGGGTGCCATGACGAAGCTCGCCACAATGACGGCAGCCGCCGAGGCCAGAACCAGTTTGCCAATTAACGTTTTCATGTCGGGCTCCTCTACTTTGCCTTGCGCTCGACGATCTCGATCTTCTTCGCCCCCTGGGGTGGGGTGAACTTGAAGATCGAGTCCTCGAACGCCGGCTTCAGGTTCCAGCTGATCACGGAGACCGACTGCGGACGTGCTTCGTCGGCGCGGTTCGTAATCGCGACCTTGCGCGGCAGCGGCTGGTCTCCGTTTTTGATCCAGATCTGCCAGTCGATGCTGCCCTGACGGAAGGCGTAGTGGTCGCAAAGATCCTTCCCGATGAAATCCTGGCCGGCGTTCATCGCCGAATCGATCTTGTCGAGCGGAGCGCTGGGCGTACCCCAGCGGAAGAGGTCTTCAAGCGGCAGCTCCACGCCGTACTTTTCCTCGAGCCTTTCGATCAGGTCTCCGATCGAGCCGGCGAATTCGACGGTCGAATAGAATTTCTGCGCGGGCGTATAGAGCGTCACCGTCTTGCCGTTGAAGACAAGCTGACGATCGGCGCGGGCGCTGGAAATCCAGGCGTGCAGCTTCGAGGGGCGTACCACGTCCAGCTCCGCCCTGGCGGTATGCTGAAGCTTCTGGCCATCCTTTAGAACCTGCTCACCCGTGAGTTCGGTGGACACACTGAAGCGCTTGAGCTTCTGCAGGTAGGAGCCCATGTCCCTGAGGGCTTGGACAGATGCCGGATCGACGGCGTTCGCTGCCGGCTTGGAGCCAGCTGACGGCGGGGTCTGTGCGTAGGTACCTGCTGAAGCGAATGACACCGCCAGCAGGCCGAGCGCGAGTACTTTTCGTTGCATGGTTACCTCCGCGTCGCGAAAGGATGCTCGGAGCAATGGCTTCGATCGGGGTCCGCGAGTTGTCCTCCGAATCATGCCGTGGGGCTATTGAACCTTGGTGCCAGGGAGCGGCGGCATAATGCAGCGTCAAAGCCCCCCTCCCCATAAATGATAGGAAATGGCCTCAGGGCTTTCCCGCCGGCCGCATTCTGTCAAATTCCTGACAGCTTGATGTCCATCGCCCGGGACACCGACTCCGTGTACCAGTTTAGTCAACAATCAGAGAGTCATTGGCCGCTCGACGCAGCCGTTGACCCCGCACAAGGCCTAATTGCACCATGGCCACCAAGTCTCTTCATCGGAGACCAGTGAGCTGGAAGCCCGGGCATCAGCTCACCAAGCGCACGATCACCGCGCCCCAGGTGGTGAGCAGGATGTGGCCGATCGCCACCGCGGCATTCACATCATCGGTGTCTCCGACGGCTACGACACCAACTCGTGCGCCGGGCGCAAGCTGCTACGCAGAGTCCGGGGACTGATTTGCGAAACCTACCTGGACGACTTGCGCGCCAAGACCCATCGCGGCTTGATCGGGCAGATCAAGCTCGGCTATCACGTCGGTGGTCTGTCGTATGGCTATTGCTCGGTCATTGCCGGTCTGAACGCGCGCGGCGAGCCGATCGGGCATCGCCTCGAAGTTGACGACGCACAAGCCGAGATTGTGCGCGAGATCTTCAGGCACTACGCGTTGGGGGAATCCTGTCAGCGGATCGCTGCAGAGCTCGACGCGCGTGGCGTCCGCGGGCCACGTGGAGGAACCTGGTGCGTATCGGCGCTTTATGGTTCGCCAGCGAAGGGCGCCGGTGTGTTGAACAACGAGCACTACGTCGGGCGCTACGTATGGAATCGCTCAAAGTGGATCAAGAACCCCGATACGGGAAAGCGCGAGCGATTCATTCGGCCGGAGAGTGAATGGCAGTCGGTCGCGCGCCCTGAGCTATGCATCCTCGATGATGACCTTTAGCACGCAGTGCACCAGCGCATGGCCTCATCCCGGCGCGCGGGAGGTCGACGAGGGCGCGGCGGCGTCCCGACGACTCTCCTGGGTGGCATCATCCGCTGCGGTTCTTGTGGCGGTTCGGTGGTCAAGATAAAGCACGCACGTACGGATGCGCCGCGCACAAGGACCGTGGTCCTGCAGTTTGCGAAGGTGTCGATGCGAGCTAAGCATACGTAGATCGGCACCTGCAGCGCGACATTGAGCGGCTCACCGATGCTGTCGCGCAGATGGGACTGTCGAGCGAACTTGCCGAACGGTTGCGCCAAGCGGAAGCCACGTGACGCGCCAAAACGCGCAAGGACGCGCGCGGCGGTAACGCCGGTACCTGCGGTGGTCCGAGCGCAGGTACGCGCGTTGGTGACCGGCCTGGACGTCGCGCTGCGTTCGGATCTTGCCCGCGCCCGGGACGCGTTGCGGGCCTTGCTCGGTGACGTGCAGCTGATCGAGGAAAACGGCGCGGTGTACGCCGAATGCGACAACGCCGCCGAAAGGCTACCGCTGGCCGACGGCGGCATGTCGATGGGTCGGGTCGCGGGGGTAGGATTTGAACCTACGACCTTCGGGTTATGAGTCCGGCGAGCTGCCAGACCGGTCCATCACGCTGCACGGAGTGTACTGATGCTACCGATCGCAGCGTTGCATGCGATCGTCTCGTATCGGCAGGAAAGCGGACCGGCGCCAATGCTGACTGAGTGGCTCGAACGGGTCGATAGCGCCTGTTCGACTTCCCTGTAACCGGTCGTTCAAAGAGAGTGAACTGGATGGATGCTCGAACGGCCGACGACCCGACGACCCGGTAGTCGAACCCAACGTCGCCGACGCGATCCTTGACCGGCTGGTGCACGACGCTCATCGCATCACGCTCGCGGACGAATCGCTGCGCAAGACGCGCAGTCGATTGACCGCAAAGCCGCAGTCCGAGTAAAAAGGTAAAGGTCCCGCGTCGCTGCGCCCCGTTTGTTTGCGATGGCGTGGAATCCTTGTTCGCTTTGCCGTGGAATCACGATTCTTTGCCCTGGAATGGCCGTTCTCTTTGTGGAATACGCCGCCTTCCGCGCGCCGGACGTGTTTCCGACCGAAAAGGAAGCGATCGCATACGCGAAGCAGTTCGCCGAGGACTGGCTCGCGCGCAAGGCGTAGCCTCGACCCATGAAACTCCGAATTCAGCCATGCGCTGCGTGCGCGGATCTTCACGGTAGGCCGGCTAGCGTTGCGCCGCATGACGATTTGGGGGTGAGAGCTCCCAGTGTTCTCGACGACCCGGTAGTCGAGTTGCGCTATGCATGCACGCAGTGCGGGGGCGTCTTCGCGTGCATTCTTGCCGGGCCGCCAGAGAAACAGATTTGGATGTTGTTGAACGCCGGCCAGCATTGAGGCTGGGCTGTCCTTCCCGAAAAACCATGGCATGCGCGTGAACGCGCAGGAGATCTCAGAGCAGACCGAGATTTAGCGCCGCCGTTACCGGCCGCACGCCACGTCAGTTCGATAGGGCTCGCGCGGCCGCTATCTCGCCTGATGTCCTGCGAGTACTACCGGCCATGAAGCGTCGTTAGCTTGCAACGGCACCAGGACATTCGGGCGTCCGATCAGCCCAGACACCGGACTTTTATCAGCCGCCACGCCGATCGATCATGAAAAAGCCTGGACGGCAGTGGCGGTTGATCCGACTAATCCTCAAAGCCTTTACCATCGACCTGTCCGAGGAAATTAGACCACTACACCACTCCAGCAGGAAAGATCAGGCGATCCGCCAGGGAGCAGACCGCAAATATGACAAGGACATGAATTTAGCACGACTCCGCCGAACCCCCTTGCTTTTAGTCGAGTCCCTTGCCTTAAATGTAGAGGCGTCGGCGTGACCTTCATGGGCAGTGCGATCAGCGTGGACAACCATGAAGCGATTCGATTGCCGTTCAGCCTCACTGTATCGGGAGAACAATCATGCGGATCTGGATAGTTGCCGTTCTTCTCGCTCTGATTGTGCCGGCCACTACGTACGGCGAACGCGAAGGTAAAGACGACTGGCCGATGTACGGTCGGAATCTGGAGCACACCTTCAGCATCCGGACTCCCGTATCAATCCCAGGAACGTTGCAAACCTGCAAGAGGTATGGACCTTCCGTACTGGGGACGCCGTCACTGCATCACCTACCGTCGTCGATGGCGTGATCTACATCGGCTCGTGGGACGGCTTCTTCTATGCGCTCGATGCGCACTCCGGAGCGATGCGCTGGAAGTTCCAGGTCGACTGCCAGAACACACTGATACCCGTCCCACCACAATGCCTCGCGTCCGGGCAGCAACCGCCCCCGCGTTTTTTTAGTCAAGGTGGACTGATCACTTCGTCCGCGGCCGTGATTGCGGGCAAAGTCTATTTTGCTGCTGGCAAGACTCTCTATAGTTTGAATGCGAAGGACGGGTCGTTGCGCTGGAAGCGTGTCGTTTGCGGTAACCCGGACGAGCCGGCTTGCGCCTCCGATGCAAAGGATCCGTCGCAAATCTACTCATCTCCTGCCGTCTTCGAAGGCATGGTCTTCGTTGGCTGGACGCCCGGCGCCAATCACTACCGCGGGGGGTTTGCGGCATTCGATAGCGAGACCGGCGCAATGCGGTGGCGCTTCGAGGTCGACCCGATATTGGGCGCTAACGGGCAGCCGCTATTGGTGAACGGACATGTCGCGGGTGGGCAAAATCGTGGCTGTGGCAGCGTTTGGTCGTCTGCGGCGATCGACGTTGATCGCCACCTCGTCTTCTTCGGAACCGGCGACTGCAACAATGCTGCAACCGCGCCATATCATGAGGCCGTCATCGCCTTGGATAGCCGTACGGGGCAACTCGTTTGGGCATTTCGACCTCGCGTGAGCGATCCCAAGCTCTGCGACTTCGACTTCGGCGCCTCGCCTAATCTCATTCAGACCGACCAAGGCCAGTACGTGGGCGTAGGCCAAAAGGACGGGACGTATTACCTGCTTGAGCGTCTTACGCGTAACCCCGGTGGCAAGCTTGTGTGGGCGAGGAACGTCGTCTTCGGCGGAAACGCGGGGGGCTTCTATGGCGGTGCAGCTATTGGCGAATCTCGAATCTTCAGCGCAACAGGGATTGGTGACGGTAATGTGTACACGCAGACCGGGCTTTGCGATCCACAGAATCCTCGCGATACGTTCATCCAGGAACCGACCATGCACGCCCTTGACCTGGGTGGAGGCGGTGTTCTTTGGCAGCAGTCCATGGACCCGGGCTTCGCGCCTACTGCACTTGCTGACGGCGTCGTCTTCAATGGCACCGTTGGACTCTTGCAGCCACCCGCGTTGAATGCCTACGACTCGCGAACTGGCGCATTGCTGATGAGCTTCCCGATGAAGCCTCCTGGATCGGTCGATTCCGGAGCCACGCCGGTTGGCGACATGGTGTTCGTTGGTTCTGGGTACACGAACGATGGTACGGGCGGTGGTGTGCACGCATTCAGGCTGCTCGAGCGGTCTTCGAGCGCGGCATTGCGTTGAGGCGGTCCGGCGTCCGTGAGACGGGCGCTCGCCCGACCGACTGCGGATTCTCGCTGCACAACGTGACGGAGCTGACGTCGCCGACGGCGGCCTGCTTCTTTCTCAGCGAATCGGCGAACGCGAGCGCTCGCTCTTGCCAGCACATCGTTGCCGAAACGCTCGAAGCGAGCCCTTCCGTTCGACAACCTGTCTTCGAGCCAATACGATGTTCTTGCTGCTGTTGGTCGAGCTCGTAAGAGAGGCGAAGCCGGCGCGGCCCGCGCACTCTGACCGGAACAGCTACTCTACGGCGCCGGACGTTTGAACGTAGCGTCCGCCAACGCGGTAACTCGACACTGTCTGTGGGACGTGATGCATAACGACCACAATCCGAAAACTTGCCGGCGGCTACATGCGCGCGCACGTCCGCTGCATCCGGGAAGCTGCCATTAAGGTGGCACGATCTTCAGCGGCCGGAGTGGGGTCGACTTCTGCCTTACGCGGACCGACTTATACATACGAGGTCGCAGTCTCGTCTGTCGGGATGGCCAACACACGGTCAGCCATGGCAAATTTTGGCCGAGCACCGCACGCGTGAACATCGCCTCATAGGACGCCGGTCAGATTAGCTCCGCCCTGCAAATTCACCGGTGGATGCAAAACCGAGCGGATTTTTTGGCGGTGTAGGTCGGTCGCAGGAACTTTGTCCCCTAGTCGCACAACTGTGCCGCTAATTCCGAGTCCCGGATTATCCCGAGTAGCTATTACAGCGGAGCAAAGTCCCGGGAAATCTCGGGGGTAAGGGCTGCTTGCGACTCGGCATAATCGGAGGCTCTTCGGGGACGCTAAGAGTCCCATCATCGGGCAGATGGCGACTCTGTCGAACGCCGGTGCTACGGTCCTCGCTAGGACTTCTGCGGCTTCGGCCCGACACGTAAACGCTCCGCTCCCGCGTTGCCGGCACAATGCAGTTCTAACATGGCCTTTCTCCTCGTAGCGGTGGCGATCCTGCCAGCAATGGAAGTCGGCAGGATTATGCCGAGAATCAAGGCCCCGGGTCCGGCGCAAGTCATTGAAAGTCAACACGTAATTCTGCGCAAAAACGCAGAACTCGGAATAATCCGGGACTCGGAATTATGGCGCCAGTCGCACATACTCTGGCGCCCTACGGCGACAAGACTTCGGGCGGCGACGCGGCTTCGCCAGCAGAAAAATCTCCGGACTGAGCGATGCCCCGGGAGTCCCTGACTCACGGGGCATCTTGACGAATTAAACCGTGCCCATCAACACGTTAAGTGTAGGGCCGGCCGCTCGGGTCTCAGCTCTTTTTCGATGTCTTTACGACAAAGGGCGTGGGTTTGTGTTGAACCTTCTCGCTCCCGCACTTGGGGCAAAGCGGACGGGCATTTTCATGTTCAACGAGATGTTCGGCATGCTCGAACGTCTCGCCGCACTCCTCGCAGCGGTATTGATAAGTCGGCATCGCTCCTCCCTCCTGAATCCCATATCGGCCGTCGACGTATGCGACGGCAGCCGGATGCTGCACGCCAGCAACCTGCCTGGGCTACACCAGCGCATGTGATGCGCGCGAGTGTGGACCTGGCCCGTCCCGACCCCGATCTCGTTTCCACGCCTGGTGATAATCTGGACCTGTCGCTAACAGGGTACAAAACAGGCGCACGAAACATCGCTCCATAGCGCGATGATCGCCGTCGCCGTTTCTCCTGCGTGTGCGCAAAACGCTCGCCGTGCTCGCAGCCTGAACACGCGATGCGCCTCCGGCAGGGTTCGCTTTCAGTCTACATCCGATAGCCCGCGAGAATGCAACGATATTCCGACAAACGTGACGCAGCGCGAAAGCCGTGCGGCATTGCACAAGAAGCTGTCCGGCGTTCGCCGCGAATTCTGTGAGGACGTCATGAACCAGCTGGCCGACGCGGTGCTCGTCCTGCATGCGCTGGTGGTGATTTTTATCGTGGGGGGACTCGTCGCGATCTGGGTGGGTGCAGCCCTCGGCTGGAGCTGGGTACGCGGCCGGCTCTTCCGGTTCGTGCATCTGCTGGCGATCGGCGTCGTGTCCACGCTGTCGCTGCTCGGCGTCGCCTGCCCGCTGACCGTGCTGGAAGACTGGCTGCGACATGGCCCGAACGAAACGCAGGGCTTCATTCAACGTTGGGTGAGCCGCCTGCTCTATTACGACGCGCCCGCCTGGGTGTTCACGCTTCTGTACGTCGCGTTCGCGCTGGTGGTGCTGACCACCTGGCGCCGGATTCCGCCGCGGCGACGCGCCTGACCAAAAGGCGATCCGCCCGCAAACAACCTATCATTTGGACACCCGCCGGTTTTTTCGCGCATGCGATGTGCGGCAGGCAATCCGGTGATCCGGACGCCGGCGTGACCAGCAGGTGTCCCGGCACGCGGCTCCAGACCCCGCGTTCGACACAGAGGGAGGTTCGATATGCAACTGCTGACCATGGCCGTCGACAAGCCGGAAGACATGAATTTCATCCTGGGGCAAAGCCATTTCATCAAGTCCGTCGAAGACATTCACGAAGCAATGGTCGGCACTGTCCCTGGAATCAGGTTCGGGCTTGCCTTCTGCGAAGCGTCAGGCAAGCGCCTCATACGGTCTTCGGGTACGGATGCGGGCCTGATCGAGCTTGCCCGGCGAAACGCGATGACGATTGGCGCCGGCCACAGCTTCATCATCTTTCTGGGCGACGGGTTTTACCCGGTCAACGTGTTGAACGCCATCAAGGCCGTGCCCGAAGTGTGCCGGATCTTCTGCGCGACGGCGAATCCCACCCAGATCGTCGTCGCCGAGATGGAGCAGGGGCGCGGCATCATGGGCGTCGTGGACGGATTCACGCCGCTTGGTGTCGAAACCGAAGAAGACGTCCAGTGGCGCAAGGACCTGCTGCGGCAGATCGGCTACAAGGCTTGAACGCGACGCGGGGATGCCCCGTGATTCAGGTCGATTCCCTTGCGTAGTGACCGCGGTACATATAACCGCAATGTGGGGTCCTGTACGGATATCTTTCGGGCGGCCGCCCGCATCGCAACGTTTTACCAGCCTCTTCCTTCAGGTCTGAGGATTGCCCACAATTCCGGTTGTAAACCGCGTCAGACGGTGTTAACTTTTGCCATCCTATTGATGTAACGGCTGCGGATTGGCGATCGGAGACGACACGGCAGACTGGGCGAGCGAGGAATTCGCGCAAGCGAACCTCGGAGACGCTCGCCTGTCGCAGCGCCTGGTTGCGTTGGCACGCCAACTGGCGACCAGTCCACACACGTCGCTGCCGCAAGCGCTGTCGCCCGCTGAACTGAAGGCGGCCTATCGATTCTTCGACAATGACCTCGTCGACACTGACGGCGTGCTGGCGCCGCATATTGCGCAAACGCTGCACCGCATGGAGCAGATTCCGGTGGTGTTGGCCATACAGGACACCACCGAATTCAACCTGACGCATCTGCATGCCACAGAAGGCTTGGGTCCGTGTACCGGTGGCAATGAGCGTGGCTTCTTGATGCACAGTCTGCTGGCGGTCAGTCCGGAGGGGCTGCCGCTCGGAGTGTTGGGCATGAAGACGTGGGCGCGCACCGAAGGAGCCAGGGGCAGTGCCGCGCAGCGCAAGTCCCGGCCGATCCACGAGAAGGAAAGCGTCAAGTGGATCGAGGGGCTTGCGCACCTGTCAGCGCTGAAGTCGCGCTGTGCGCACACGCAGCTCATTGGCATTGGCGATCGCGAGAGCGATGTCTATGAACTGTTCGCTGCGCAGCGGCCAGAGGGTGTGCACTGGCTGGTGCGTGCGGCATGGAACCGCCGCGCCCGCCATCCCCAACGCTATCTCCGGCAGGCAGTGCTGGATACCCCTGCAGCCGGTCACACAGAGCTGCTGGTGCCAGCTAAAGGTACGCGTGCACAGCGCACGGCAAGCCTGACGCTGCGATACGCGTCTGTGCGCCTGCAGCCACCCAAGGCGCGGGCCAGCCAGCTGCCTGGACTCGATGTCTTTGCCATCCACGTCATCGAGGACGAACCGCCCGCCGGTATCGAACCGCTCGAATGGATGCTGCTCACTTCTGTGCCCACACACTCCCCAGAACAGGCCCTTGAGCGGCTGCGGTGGTACGCGCGGCGCTGGACGATCGAGACCTGGCATCGGGTGCTCAAGAGCGGCTGCCGTATCGAAGCCCGTCAGTTTGGCACGCTCGAGCGTTTCGTTCGTGCTACAGCACTGTTTGCCGTGATCGCCTGGCGTATCCTCTACACGACCCTGCTGGCTCGCCTCGATGGCGAACTGCCCTGTGAAGTGGTCCTTCAGCCAGTTGAATGGCAGGCGTTGTATTGCCGCGTACACCGTACCACCCGGCCGCCGGACAAGGTGCCGTCTCTGGAGCAGGCGGTACTGTGGATTGCCACCTTGGGCGGCTACCTGAATCGCCACAATGATCCTCCTCCTGGCGCAACTGTCATCTGGAGAGGCTTCCTCGTCCTGCACGAAATCACCGAGATGTTTCGCATCTTTAATTCAGGATCATAAGATGTGGGTAAAACCCAGGCCTTCAGGTGGAGGATGTAGAGCGCGGCGACCGGAGGTCGCCTTGACTTTGCCGTCGAAAGCATTAACGTTGGGGCATGCCGAAAAGACAGCCCGACCCGAGAACCACCACGCGCGTGCTCAGAGTCCGCATCAAGGACCGGCACGCATCGGAGTTGCTGGACAAGGCATTCTGGGTCAATCAGGTCTGGAATTATTCGAACGAACTGTCGTACAAGGTGTGGGAGCGTGAACGACGCTTCATCAGCGGCTATGAGATCGACCGGTACACCAGCGGTGCCTCAAAGGCTGGCGTGCCGTTGCATTCCCAGACGATCCAGGCCATCAGCGCGGAATTCGTGACACGCCGCGTTCAGGCCCGCAAGGTCAGGCTTCGCTGGCGTGTGTCCTCTGGTCCACGCCGCAGTCTCGGCTGGGTGCCGTTCAAGGCCTCAGCGCTGCGCTACCGCAACGGGCAGATCTTCGTGTCCGGCCTGGACAGGCCGCTGTCACTCTGGGACAGCTATGGTCTGTCCAGCTACGAGCTCGGGGCCGGTTGCTTCAGCGAAGATGCGCGCGGGCGCTGGTACCTGAACGTCACGGTCAGGATCAGGAAGGCAGCCCCCGAGCAAGGACGCAGCGCCATTGGCATCGATCTGGGCCTGAAGGACTTCGCAAAGACCAGTGACGGTGAGCCGATCGAGGCACAGTGCTTCTACCGCAAATACGAGGCGGCGCTAGGCGTGGCGCAACGTGCCCGGCAGAAGAAGCGGGTCGCTGCGATCCATGCCCGCATCAAAAACAGCAGGAAGGACTTCCTGCACAAGGCTTCAACAGCGCTCGTGCGCAAGCACGGCGCCATCTTCGTTGGCAATGTGAATGCCTCAGCCCTGGCACGGACCGGTATGGCCAAATCCGTGCTGGATGCAGGCTGGAGTGCATTCCGGACCATGCTGCAATACAAGTGCGATGACGCGGGCGTGTGGTTCGAAGAAGTCGACGAGCGCTACTCCACCCAGACCTGTTCGTGTTGCGGATCACGTACCGGACCCAGCGGCCCAGAAGGGCTCGCGGTCCGCGAGTGGACCTGCACCGTGTGCGATGCCGCGCACGACCGGGATACCAATGCCGCCAGGAACATCCTGCGTGGCGGTCTGGAGAGGATGGAGGCGCAGTTTGCCGCGGCGGTCGGTCAAGCCGTCGCGAATGAGGTGCCACCCGGCGCCAGGGTCGGACGTGACCCTCTTGCAGAAGGAATCCTCGCCCTTTCCGCGACAGCGGCAGCCGCAGACTGAGGGCGAGGAGGACGTCAAGTTTGGCCGCCCGTGACCGTCTCCAGGTGTTCAGCTGGACTATGTCCAGGCGTCCCAATCCATCAGCCGAGTTCGACCGGGACAGACAGCTGCTCACCGTCCCGCTGGATCAGCAAGGACACTTGATCGCCGGCCTGGGAAATCATTTGCCTGAGTTGGTTCACGCTCGCCACCCGCTTGCCATCGACAGCAAGAATCACATCCCCGGACTGGATCCCCGCCTGGGCCGCCGGCCCCTGTGCCTGCTCAACGAGCAAGCCGGACGACAGCGACGCCTCACCCAGTTCCTCCTGCGTAAGCGGCCGGACCGCGACACCCAGCCGCGCATGAGCCGGCTGCCGTGCGGCGTTCGGCAACTCCTTCGTGCCGGACATGACGCCTACCGTAACGGACACGCTCTTCCGGCTGCCGTTGCGCCAGACGCCGATATCGGCCGTGGCACCCGGCGACAGCCCGGCGATCCGCGAGCGCAACTCCGACGCATCGGTCACTGGCGTGCCATTGACCGAGAGGATCACGTCCCCTGTCTGTATCCCTGCCCTGGCGGCCGGGCCGTCAGGATTGACGGAGCCGACCAGCGCGCCCTGCGGTTTATCCATGCCCAGCGATTTCGCAGCGGACTGGTCGATGGGCCCGACACCGATGCCTAGAAGGCCGCGGCTCACATGGCCGGTCTTGACGAGATCGTCCTTGACCTTGATTGCCTCGTCGATTGGAATGGCGAACGACAGCCCCTGAAAACCGCCTGTGCGCGAATAGATCATCGAGTTGATGCCGATCACCTCGCCCTTCATGTTGAACAGCGGGCCGCCTGAATTGCCCGGATTCACCGGTACGTCGGTCTGGATGAACGAGGTGTAGTTCTCATCTGACATATTGCGTGACTTCGCGCTGATGATGCCGGACGTGACCGTGTTGTCAAAACCATAGGGCGAGCCGATCGCGAGCACCCATTCGCCGACCTTGCTTTGCGCCGGATCGCCGATTTTCACGGTGGGCAGGGTTCCCGCGTCGATCTTCAGCACGGCGACGTCCGACTCCTTGTCGGTGCCGATCACGTGGGCCGGAAATTCGCGCTTGTCCTTCAGCATGACGGTGACGACATTCGCGCCGTCGACGACGTGGTTGTTCGTCAGAATATAGCCATCCTGACTGATGATGAAGCCTGAACCCAACGCCGCGCTCGATCGGTCGTCCGCGCCCTGCCCTTGCGAATCACCCTGGCCGGCAATGTGCTTCGCGCTGATGTGGACCACGGCAGGTCCGTAGTTTGCGACGATATCCGAGAAGTCCGGCGTGCCGGGGCGCGCGCCGGATGCGAACGGCGCGGTCACCGTATCGGCGCTCTTGACGGTCTGCGACGCATCGGCATTGCGATGGCCTACGGCGTATGCGCCCGCCAGAGCGGCTACGGCGCCGAGGGTCATCGCGCCGCGGGAGAGGATTCTGGTGTTCATGGGTTCTCGTAGAGCGTAAGGAGTACTTTTTTGAGATCCGTAACGTACGTCACATCGCTTAAAGCGGGCTTAAATCTCTGCGGGGCAGGGAATCTTCGGGGGCGACGCTGACCGCAGGTCTTCTGATAAGGGGACGAAACAGGTGAATCTGGTCGGATGACGACTGACGTGGCAGCGCGATAGCGCGCAGAATGACCCTCGTCAACGATCAATCGGCATCTCTCGAAACGGGTTCCGCAAAATGGAGGAAAAAATGTCCGAGATAGAGAAGGAAAAGGTTGTGGCAGTGCTAAACCAGATTCTCGAGTCCGAACTGGCTGGCGTGGTTCGATACACTCACTATTCCTTCCTGGTTTTCGGCTTTGGCCGCATCCCCATTGTGTCGTGGCTGCGACAGCAGGCCGACGAGTCGCTGGTGCATGCCCAACAGGCCGGTGAATGGATCACCACCCTGGGCGCATACCCGTCTCTGGAAATTGGCCCGCTTCTGGACTCGCACACCTTCGACATCGCGTCCATCCTGCGTGAATCGCTGGAAGCCGAGAAAGTCGCGCTTGGCCTGTATCGGGACCTGCTCGCGCTGACGGAAGGTCGTTCGGTCGCGCTCGAAGAATACGCACGCCAGTTGATCCATGTCGAAGAGGTGCACGCCGGCGAAGTGGACAAAATGCTGCGCCGCCCCGGAGCAATGGCGACACCGCCCGAGCGCGGCACATGAGCAGCCTGATCGTGCGCCGCGGTTCGGCGCATATTGCTACGCCGCAGTCGAATCAGAACGGACGAAACGGGTGGACGCCGACGTCGTCGAGGTCCGCCGGCCGTTCGATCCGGCCAACAACACGGGCGCGCGCCTGGCCGTGACGCTCAAGACCGGATTTCGCGAACATTCGGGGATACGGAAGAAGAAACGAGGAAGAGGCACAGCATGATGAGCGCCAGATCCTTTGCTTCAGCCCTGATCGGTGTAACGCTCGCCGCAGGCGTCGCGCAAGCCGGTACGGCGCGCGCTGCGCAGCCGCAGCAATTCGACAGCTTCGCGCTGCCCGTCGGTAGCGCGCCGCACGACGTCGCGCCGGCAGCAGACGGCGCCGTCTGGTACACCGCCCAGGCCCAGGGCGCGCTCGGGCGGCTCGACCCGGGAAGCGGCAAGACGGTCCAGATCCCACTCGGAGAGGGATCGGCGCCGCACGGCGTGATCGTCGGTCCGGATCGGGGGGCCTGGGTCACCGATGGAGGCCTGAACGCGATCGTGCGGGTCGATCCGGACACGTTCGCCGTTACGCGTTTTCCTCTGCCGAAGGATCGCGCTTCTGCGAATCTGAACACCGCGGTTTTCGACAGGCTCGGGCATCTGTGGTTTACCGGGCAAAGCGGCATCTATGGCGAACTGGATCCGAAGAACGGCCGTATGCGCGTTTTCGATGCACCTCGCGGCGCCGGGCCTTACGGCATATGCGTGACGCCGGACGGCAGCCTCTATTTCGCGTCGCTTGCGGGGAGCTATCTCGGCCACATCAATCCTGAGAGCGGCGCCGTGCAGGTCATCGAGCCGCCGACACCGCACCAGGGTGCGCGGCGGGCGTGGTCCGATTCGAAGGGGCGCGTCTGGGTTAGTGAATGGAATGCCGGGAAACTGGGCGTCTACGATCCGGCGACGCGTCAATGGCACGAATGGCGACTCCCCGGCGACGACCCTCATGCCTATGCGATCTTCGTCGACAACCGCGATACCGTCTGGCTCAGCGAGTGGAGCGCCAACGCGCTCGTGCGCTTCGACCCGCGCAGCGAGCGGTTCGACGTGTATGCGCTGCCGCACGCGCACGCGAACGTTCGCCAGCTGCTCGGACGCACGGGAGAAGTGTGGCTGCCTGAATCGGGCGTCGATCATCTGGTGCGTTACCGGTATGGCGCAGCCGAAAACTGACGGCGCCGATATTGCCGTGCGCCCCCATCGCATGCTGATCCGCTGACAGCGGATTGACGGTTGCCTTTCCCGGCGACCCTGTCGCTGCGGCAAGCGGTATGCGCATACTTCCTCCTATACTCCAGACGTAGGTCATCCTAGACTCTGGCTGGCTGCCTCCATGCGTGCACTGCCAACGACCTTGTCTCGCACACGTTCTGCGCGACGCAAAGGCCGACGCTGAGCCGGCTGCTGCACTCGCAGCGCGACCGCCACCCCGGGACACCATGCTGACGCTGTCGAATGTTTCGAAGAGCTATCAAGGCTCGCAACCGCGCAATGTGCTGCGCGCGGTGAACCTCGAACTGCGGGCCGGCGAATGCGTGGCGATCATGGGGGAGTCCGGCACTGGAAAATCGACGCTGCTAAACCTGGCTGCCGGGCTCGACCGGCCCGATGCCGGCCAGATCCTGTTCGAAGGACAGGATCTGGCAATGCTCGACGATGACGCCGTTACCCTTGAACGGCGCCAGAAAATGGGTTTCGTGTTTCAGGCGTTCCATGTGCTGCCGAACCTGAGCGCCGCACAGAATATCGCCCTGCCCCTGCTGCTGAACGGTGTGGGCGCACGAGACGTGGCGGAGCGCGTTGCCGCTGCGCTGGGGTCGGTCGGGCTCGAAGGGCGCGCCGACACGATGCCGCGCGAGCTCTCCGGTGGCGAATTGCAGCGCGTGGCGATTGCGCGCGCGCTGGTCCATCGTCCGCGCCTCGTGCTGGCAGACGAGCCCACCGGCAACCTCGACCACGACACGGCGATGCGTATCCTGCATCTGCTGCGCGAACTGACCCGGCAACACGGTGCCGCCGCGCTGCTCGTCACGCACTCGGCGGTGGCCGCCGCGACCGCCGATCGGGTCCTGCGACTGACCTCGCAAGGACTCGAGCCCTATGCGCCGGGTCAGGTCAGCGCCGGGGCCGGAGCCGCTTAGGCGATGCGGGTCCCGAGCGTCGTGCGTCCCCGGCTCCCATGGGGCATTTTCTCCTCCGCCGGTGCGTACGGCGTGGCGCTCATTGGGGGCGAGGCGCGCGGACATCCGTTGCGGGCGATCGTCGGCATTCTCGCGATTGCGGCGGGCGTCGCAATGGGCTACTCGGTGGATCTGATCAACCGCGCCGCGCTGACTGAACTATCCGCGACGGTCAATTCGCTGATGGGCAATGCCGACGTAGAAATACGCGGCCCACGCGCCGGTTTCGATGAATCGCTCTACGCGCGCATCGCGCGCCTGCCGGACATCGAGACGGCAAGCCCGGTCGTCGAGGTCGATGCACGGGTGGCTGGCCGCACGGAGCCGCTGAAACTGCTCGGGATCGATGTCTTTCGCGCGGGCCTCGTGACGCCGAATCTCATCGGGCGGGTCGCGGGCACGCGTGCCGGGAGCCTCGACCTGCTGGACCCTGACGCGGTTTTTCTTTCGCCTGCAGCGTTGACGTGGCTGGGTCTGCAGCCGGGAGCGCATCTTGCCGTACAGGTCGGGCTTCAATCCGTCGTGCTGCGCGTAGCGGGCGTGCTCCCCGCCACCGGCGAAGCGGTGCGTGTCGGCGTGATGGACATCGGCGCAGCGCAGTGGCGTTTGCAGCGACTCGGGTCCTTGCAGCGGATCGACATCAAGCTCAAGCCCGGGGTGGATGTCGCCACGTTTACGCGCTCGGTCGCGCCGCTGCTGCCGGCTGGGGTAGCTGCCGTCACGCCGCTCGACAACGCGCACCGCACCTCGCAGCTCTCGCGTGCCTACCGGGCGAACCTGAACGTGCTTGCGCTCGTCGCGCTCTTCACGGGCGCGTTTCTCATCTTCACGATGCAGGCGCTCGCCGTGCTGAGGCGGCGCGCGCAGTTCGCATTGCTGCGCACGCTTGGCGTGACGCGCCGCGGCGTGTTGTGGCTCATCGTCGCGGAAGGCGCCGCGCTCGGGGTGCCGGGCGCGCTGGCGGGCCTCGCGCTCGGCTTCGCCCTTGCCGCCGCCGTGCTGCGCTACGCGGGCGGCGATCTGGGCGGCGGCTATTTCGAGGGCGTGCAGCCGAAAGTACAGTTCGACGCGCTGGCCGCGTTGATGTTCTTCGCGCTCGGCTTATGCGCATCGATCATCGGCAGCCTCGCGCCCGCACTCGAAGCCGCACGCGCGAGTCCTGCCCAGGCGCTGAAGGCAGGCGACGAAGAAGCGCCACTCGGGCGTCTGCGCACACGTTGGGGCGTGACAGCCGCTCTGGGTGCACTCGCTCTGGGACTCGCGGCGACGCAGCTTCCTCCGCTCGCCGGCTTGCCGGTATTTGGCTATGCGGCCATCGCGTTGCTGCTGCTCGGCGGCGTTCTGGCGATGCCGTTCGTCGCGCATGCGGTGTTTGATGCGCTGCCACGTCCGCAACGTGCGCTCCCGCAACTGGCGCTCGCGCAGCTTGCTCACGCACCCGGTCGCGCGGCCATCGGCCTTGCCGGCATCGTCGCGAGTTTCAGCCTGATGACGGCCATGGCGATCATGGTGTCGAGCTTTCGCATCGCGGTAGACGACTGGCTGCAACTGCTGCTGCCCGCCCCCCTTTACCTGCGCGCGGCGCCTGGCGGCGACAGTGCATACCTGTCCCCGAACGACCAGGCGGTCATCGCGGCGACGAAAGGCGTCGAGCGCGTCGAATTCCTGCGCGCGACGCAGATCTCACTCCAGGCGCGTTTGCCTCCTGTCAGCCTGCTCGCGCGACCGATCGATCCGCACAATCCGGGCGCACGTTTGCCACTGACCGGCGCGCCCGTCATGCCGCGCGCAGGCGATCCGCCACCGGTGTGGGTCAGCGAGGCGATGGTCGATCTGTATGGCATGCAGCCTGGGCGCCGCATCCTGCTGCCGCTGGCAGGCCAGCACTTTGCTGTGATCGTGGCCGGCACGTGGCGCGACTACGCGCGCCAGTTCGGCGCGATCGTGATCGACGAACGCGACTATCGCCGGCTCACGCGCGATACGCGGGTGACCGATGCGGCGCTCTGGCTCGCGCCTGGCGTCGCGCCGGCGCAGGCCATCGCGCGACTGCGCGAGGGCCTCGCGGGCGGACATCAGCTGGCTTTCGCCGAGCCGGGCGAGATTCGCGCGACGAGCCTCAGGATCTTCGATCGCAGCTTCGCGGTGACCTATCTGCTGGAGGCGGTGGCCGTGATCATCGGACTGTTCGGTATCGGCGCAAGCTTCGGCGCACAGGCGCTTGCCCGCGCGCGGGAGTTCGGCGTGCTGCGGCATCTGGGTGTGACGCGCCGTCAGATCGGTGCGATGCTTGCGCTCGAGGGCGCGCTCGTGGCGCTCGTCGGCGTGCTCTCCGGGCTCACGCTCGGCTCGGGCATCGCGATGGTGCTGGTGCATGTCGTCAACCCCCAGTCTTTTCATTGGACGATGGACCTGCATATGCCGTGGCGACTGCTCACCACGCTCGCGTCGGCGGTCGTTGGCGCCGCCGCGCTCACCGCGCTCTGGAGCGCGCGCACGGCGATGTCGGTGGACGCCGTGCGTGCCGTGCGCGACGACTGGTGACCCTATGAAAAGGCGCGCGTTCCTGCTGTTGCCGCCAGCGCTGTTGTTCGGGCGAGGCGCATGGGCCCGCGCGCCGGACTATCCGCCCGTGCGGAGCGGAGAGCCACTGGCGTTCCCGCGCGACTACGGCGCACATTCGGGCTATCGCACCGAGTGGTGGTACGCGACCGGCTGGTTGCAAACGGATACCGGTGCGTCGCTCGGCTTTCAGGTGACGTTCTTTCGTTCGCGTCCGCCGCTCGACGATGCCAACCCGAGCCGCTTCGCGCCTGCGCAACTGCTCTTCGCCAACGTCGCGCTGAGCGACCCGGGCGTGGGCAGGCTGCAGCACGACCAGCGCGCGGCGCGCAGCGGCTTCGGTCTCGCGGACGCGAGCGAGGCGGACACCAACGTGCACATCGGCGAGTGGTCGTTGCGGCGTGAGGCCGACGGACGCTACCACGTCAGCGTCGCCGCGGCCGACTTCAAGTTTCTGTTCACGATGCAGCCCACGCACCTGGTGCTCGTGAACGGCGCATCGGGCTATAGCCGCAAGGGGCCGCTGCCGGACGAGGCGAGCTACTACTACAGCGAGCCGTGGCTGCACGTGGACGGCACCTTGACGCGCAGGCGCCGACCTGACGGCATCCCCAACCACGATCCGGAGCACGTGAATGGCACTGCGTGGCTCGATCACGAATGGTCGTCGGCGCCGCTCGCAGAAGGCGCCGTCGGCTGGGACTGGATCGGCATCAATCTCGACGACGGTGGCGCAGTGATGGCGTTTCAGATCCGCGACAAGGCGGGGCACAAGTTCTGGGCCGGCGGCACATTGCGCAACGCCGACGGGAACACGCGCGCGCTTGCGCCTGACAGCGTCAGCTTCACCCCGTTGCGCTGGTGGCGCTCGCCGCACACCGGCGCGCGCTATCCGGTCGCGATGCGCGTCGATGCCGGCGACGCCCATCTGGTGCTCGCGCCGCTAATGGACGATCAGGAACTCGACAGCCGCGCCAGCACGGGCGCCGTGTACTGGGAAGGCGCAGTCGTCGCGTTGAAGGCAAGCGACGTGAATACCGCGAACGCAACAGGCGCGGCAACGCGACTCGGACGGGGTTATCTGGAACTGACCGGATATTTTCAGCGGCTCGATCTATAGGATGGCGATGGTCGCGCAAGCTGCGCTGTGTCCGCAACGCGTGGCGCCCGGCAAGGACTTCCATTTCCACTACGGGTGTGGATACCGTCACGCTGACTGGCAACAACAATGTCCTCAACGCCGTGCTCGGCGTGGACGCCAGCGGGCACTCGGTTGCAACGCTGAATGCGTTCGACTCTATCAAAGGCGCCGCAAACAGCACGGGCAACACGCTGAATATCGCTGACTCGTCGACCGTGGCTCAAGTAGACGTTATTCCGGCGACACTGTCGAATATCCAAACCGTCGGCCTGACGACCACGGACAACGCTGGTTCTGTCGGTGGTCCTACTGTCTTCGACGTCTCGGGTCTTACCAACCTGACCGTTCAGTCCGCCGGCAATGCGGGCGACGACATCAAAGCCGCAACGACGACCAATGTGACCGACACGGCGTCTGGTGGCGGCGGTGCGACGATTAGCGGTGGCAATGCAGTCACGGTCAAGGCGAACGGTAGCATCAGCGTCACTGGCGCAGCCGGTGCTGTCGCAGTAACGGACGCCGGAGCCGGTCCGAACACCATTACGGTCCAAGGCGGCACAACCGTCAGCGCCGCGGCCGGCGCTGTACCCACCCCGCTTCGGCGGGGTTTTTTTATGCTTTCCCGAAACGGTCCAAAGGGTCAGGCAATCACGACGTGAAGGTCAACGTGTTCGGCAACGGCGCGGACAACCTTGTGCGTTCCGTGGCCCGCGTTCGGGGTGGTTTCCACCGTCACAAGGCCAGCGTGACAGAGCGCATCAACGTCGCGCTTGACCGCGCTGCGGTCACGCGACAGGCGGGCCGCGATAACCGTAATGGATGCGGCTCCTTCCTTAATCGCGCGAAACACCCCGATACGGGCCTGGGTCAGGAGCGGTGCGATGTCGGCTGGGTCTTCAAATGTGATGACGTGAGTCTCAGCAGGCAACTCGCCTCGGTCAAGCTGCTGGGCGAGACGCTTGCCGCGTGCAAAGAAGTCCGCTTCAGTACCAATTTCAACTTGCATCTTGCTCATCATTGGCTCCGTAATGCGGTCCAGTCTTGGGCGAACTGGTCCTCTATATCTTCAAAGCTGACAAAATCGACGGGTGTCACGCTGCCAAAATAGTGCCGGTGATGAAACCCGTGCGCGTTGTCATAGCCCACAACCCGTCCATTGTCGCCCTGGTAAAGCGCATGGTTGATGTAGGCCAGGTTGTAACGCGAGACTTCCCCCGCTTCATTTACCCAGACCTCGCGCCGGAGTTCGCCATTTCCACGGTTCCGGGGTACGACGTGGCGCTCATCGTGAATTTTTCTTTCAGCCATGACCAATCATATCATGGCTGGTGCGCGCTGACTTGCTGGCTGAACCCGGCACTCCCCGGAGAATACGTCTGGTGGGAAGGTGTGCGACAAAGATAAGTCAGCATCGTGGCTGACCGGTACAAGAAATTTCAAAAACTCATTGCGGCTCAAGGGGTTGGTGCCCTTTTTGCCTTACGCTGACTACGACGCCGACCTCCGAGCTTCGTCGCGCCTAGTGGACCGCCGGAGCACGACGCACAAAACATCCTCAACGTGTTGCAGTGCAACCGCCTTGCGCTAGAGGAAAAATGCTTTTTGAATGCGTGCGCGGCAAGGCAAGTCGTCCCCTCGATTTCCTTGCCAAGATCGTTGTGCCTTATGCACCACCGCCCTGCCCGGCCGTCGCACTCGATGCCAATGTGCGCCCGGACGCACGTGCGTTCTTGCCATTTTTCTGAGAGGATCGCGGTTGTCGCAACGATGGGTTCACCCCGGTCGTACCCTTTATAAGGCGGATCGTTGACTACTCCCCTCTCTGAAGAAAAGGGGATTCCCACTTCGCGGAGCCCAGCCTATGCCTCAACGAGACACGGGACTTACAGCCTCTCCACGGGCTGAAACCGCCAGTCCGGCGGCCAGAACATTACGCGCAGCGTTGACGTCGCGATCGTGGATCGACCCGCATTCCGGGCATGTCCATGCACGGACCTTCAACGACATTTTGGCGACGGTATGTCCGCAATCACTGCATCGCTTGCTGGATGGATACCAGCGGTCGATACCGATCAGCGTGCGCCCATACCACTGCGCTTTGTACTCGAGTTGCCGCGTGAACTCGGACCAGCCCGCATCGCTGATCGATTTCGACAGGCAACGGTTCTTCTGCATGTTGCTGACCGACAGGCTTTCGATGGCGATCACCTGGTTTTCGTTGATCAACCGCGTCGAAAGTTTGTGCAGGAAGTCCCTGCGGGCGTCTGCCGTCCTGGCATGCGTGCGTGCGACTTTAAGCCTGGCCTTCCTGCGATTGGCCGAGCCCTTTAGTTTCTTCGCAAGCCGCCGTTGCAGCTTCGCGAGTTTCTCCTCGTTCTTGCGGAACACGTTCGGCGCGGCAATCTTCTCGCCGGTCGACAGAATCGCGAAGTGCGTAAGCCCGAGGTCGACGCCGATCTTTCCAGCGGCGACCGGGCGCGCGCTCACCACGTCGTCGCACAGCATTGAGACGTGGTATCGGCCCCCCGTGTCCTTCGACACGGTGACCGTCGGTACCTTCGCGCCCCTGGGGATCGTGCGTGACCAGCGGATCGCGAGCGGCTCATCCATCTTCGCCAGCCTGAGCGCGGCGCCGTCCCACCTGAATGCGCTCGTGGTGTATTCGGCCGACTGCGGGCCATCCTTGCGCCTGAAAGTGGGGTACTTCGCACGCCTGGCGAAAAAGTTGGCGAACGCAGTCTGCAGATGCCGAAGCGCCTGCTGCACCGGAACCGAACTCACTTCGTTCAGCCAGGCGTGCTCTTCGGTCTTTTTGAGCGCCGTCAACGCCGCGGAGGTCTCGTGATAACCCATGCGTTCCTGCCGCTCATACCACGCATCGGTGCGCTGCCGGAGCATGTGGTTATAGGCGAAGCGTGCGCATCCAAACGTCCGGGCGAGAATCACTTCCTGCCCGGGCGTCGGATAGAACCGGAATCGGTACGCACGCTTGATGTCCATTCTTCACACAATACCATGGGCATGCGTAAAGACGTTAATTGGAGCACGAAGCTACAAGCGAAAGCACATGCCGTCACCTGCCGACTTGTGGGTAGTCCTGGGGCCTGAAAGCCGAGGTTTCCCGGAGACTCTCGTGAAGGGTTTGACTCACTGTACCAACCGGTGTCAGCGTTTCTGCGTCGCGCTCTGCGGCTGCGCGGCGCTGGCCGGCTGCATGGTCGGGCCAGACTATCGAACCCCGCCAGCACCAGCGGTCGACACCTATACCACCGCCCCGCTGCCTGCTCAGACAGCGTCCGCACCGGGTGCCTCCGGCCTGCCGCAATCCTTTGCTACCGGGCAGGATGTCCCGGCCGCCTGGTGGACACTCTTTCACTGCGAACCCCTCGACGCGGTGATTCGCGAGGCGCTGGCCGACAGCCCCAATGTCGCCGCCGCGCAGGCGGCATTGCGGCAGGCTCGCGAAAACTTCCTGGCACAAAGCGGCGCAACACTGCTTCCCGCCGTAGACGCCAAGGCGAGCGCCACACGAGAAAAAATCAACGGTATCGCGTTCGGCAACCCCGGATTCACCGAGGAGTTCAATCTCTACAACGCATCCGTGAACGTGTCGTACAAGCTTGACGTGTTCGGCGGCTCACGCCGTGAACTGGAAGCACTGCATGCGCAGATCGATTACCAGCAATTCGAGTTGCAGGCCGCCTACCTTGCGCTGTCGGCCAACATCGTGACCGCCGCGGTCAGGGAGGCATCGCTGCGTGCCCAGATCGAAGCCACCGAGCGCATCGTCGAGGACGAGGACGCGCAACTGCAGCTCCTTCGCAAGCAGTTCGATCTCGGCGGCGTAAGCCGCACAGCGGTGCTCGCGCAGGAGACACTCCTCGCGCAGACGCGGGCGACGCTCCCGCCGCTGCGTCAGTCGCTCGACCAGGTGCGTCACCAGCTTGCCGTGCTGACCGGGAAGACGCCGGCCGAAGCAGCGGTGCCCGAATTCCGGCTCGAGATGTTTTCGTTGCCGGTGACGCTGCCCGTCAGCCTGCCATCCACGCTCGTCAGGCAGCGGCCCGACATCCTCGCCGCTGACGCTGTCCTGCATCAAGCCAGCGCGCAGGTTGGCGTCGCGACCGCGGCGCTGTACCCGCAGATCACGTTGTCCGCCAGTTACGGCTTCGAGGCGCTGACACCCGCCCAGCTCTTCAAGGCAGGCAGCACGGTCTGGAGCCTGGGTGCCGGCCTGCTGCAACCGGTCTTCCACGGCGGACAGCTGAACGCCCAGAAGCGCGCGGCACAGGCCGCATATGAACAGGCTGAAGCGCAGTATCGGGAAACGGTGCTGCTGGCATTCCAGAACGTCGCGGACTCGCTGCGGGCGCTCGAACACGATGCGACCGGCCTGAAAGCGCAAACCGACGCCTGGCGCGCCGCCAGCGACTCGCTCGACCTGACGCGCTCGCAGTACCGCATCGGCGGCGTGAGCTATCTGTCGCTGCTCGACGCGCAGCGCCAGTACCAGCAAACCGTGTTGAATCTCGCGCAGGCGCAGGCATCGCGCTACGCCGACACCGCGGCGCTGTTTCAGTCGCTCGGCGGCGGCTGGTGGAATGCCGCGGCTCCGCCCAATTGACCGCACCACGCATCGAAAGCCTCACAGGACGCTCGCCTCGCCCCCACGCGCGACCTGTGCCGCTGAACAGGAAACATCTGGCATCCCGGGCGCCGTTACAAGGACAAGTCGATGATCGGAAAACGACCGATGGCCAGACGAATGGTGATCATGCTGATCTGTGTCGGCCTGCTGCTCGCGGCGCTCGTCGGCTTCAACCTGTTCAGGAACTACATGTTCGCGAAGTTCATGGCGAGCAATGCGGCCCCGCCCGCCACGGTGTCGGCAGCGGTCGCCAGCTATCAGGCGTGGCAACCCCAGCTCTCCGCCATCGGCAGCCTGCGCGCTGTGCGCGGCGTGGACGTGACCACCGAAGTCGCCGGGCTCGTGCGCGAGGTCGCGTTCAGTTCCGGGCAGGACGTCAAGGCCGGACAGGTCCTCGTCAGGCTCAACGCGGACTCCGACGTGGCACTGCTCCAGTCGTTGCAGGCCGCCGCGGATCTCGCGCAGACCGTCTACGAGCGCGACCGCGCGCAGTACGACATCCGGGCGATTGCCAAGGCCCAACTCGACGCGGACGCAGCCGACCTCAAGAGCAAGAAGGCCCAGGTCGCGCAACAGGCCGCGCTCGTCGACAAGAAGACCATCCGCGCGCCGTTTGCAGGGCGTCTAGGCATCACCACGGTCAATCCGGGCCAGTACATCAATCCGGGCGATGCGATCGTCACACTGCAGGCCGTTGACCCGATCTACGCCGACTTCACCCTGCCGCAGCAACAGCTCGGCCAGCTCGCGATCGGTCAGGCCGTCTCGGTTAACACCAATGCGTATGGCACACGCACCTTCAGCGGCAAGATCACCTCGATCAGCCCGAAGGTCGACAGCGCGACGCGCAACGTGCAGATCGAAGCGAGCGTCGACAACCACGAGCGCAAACTGCTGCCGGGCATGTACGCGAACGTGAAGATCGACGCGGGTGCCGAAGAGCGTTTTCTGACGCTGCCGCAAACGGCCATCACGTATAACCCTTATGGCGCGACCGTATTCGTCGTGAAGCCGGGCACGCGGCCCGACGCGCAAGGCAGGACGCTGCCCGCCGCCCAGCAGGTGTTCGTCACGCCAGGCCCCACGCGCGGCGATCAGGTCGCGATCCTGAAGGGCATCGCAGCCGGCACGCAGGTCGTGACAAGCGGACAGCTGAAGCTCAAGAACGGCACGCTGCTTGTCATCAACAATCGCGTGCAGCCGTCGGACAGTCCGAATCCCACGCCTCAGGAACAATAAAGAGGCCGCGCGATGACATTCACCGATCTCTTCATTCGACGACCCGTGCTCGCGGCGGTTGTCAGCCTGCTGATCCTCGTGCTCGGACTGCGCTCGCTCGCGGCGCTAAAGGTCAGCCAGTATCCGCAGACCGAAAACGCCGTCGTCACGATAACAACCGCCTACTACGGCGCGAACGCCGACACGATCGCCGGATTCATTACGCAGCCGCTCGAAGCGGCGATCGCGCAGGCGCAAGGCATCGATTACCTGTCCTCGACGAGCAGCACCGGCGTCTCGACCATCGTTGCGACACTGCGCCTCAACTACGACTCGACCCGCGCGCTGACCGAGATCAACACGCAGATCCAGTCGGTGCGCAACCAGTTGCCACCGCAAGCCCAGCTGCCCGTGCTGACGGTCCAGATCGGACAGACCA
The DNA here is from genome assembly GCF_004361815.1 of Paraburkholderia sp. BL10I2N1. Lineage (NCBI taxonomy): Bacteria > Pseudomonadati > Pseudomonadota > Betaproteobacteria > Burkholderiales > Burkholderiaceae > Paraburkholderia > Paraburkholderia sp. BL10I2N1. The sequence goes on from NZ_SNWA01000001.1 coordinate 387,297, forward strand.
CCGATGCGATGTACATGGGCTTCTACAGCGACGTGCTGCCGAGCAACAACGTCACCGACTATCTGCTGCGCGTGGTCAAGCCCACGCTCGATTCGATCGAAGGCGTGCAGACGGCCGAAATCCTCGGGGGACGTCAGTTCGCGCTCAGGGCATGGCTCGATTCGACGCGCATGGCCGCGCACGGCGTGACGGCCGCCGACGTCTATGCGGCGCTCGGCAACAACAACTACCTCGCGACGCTCGGCTCGACGAAGGGGCAAATGGTCAGCGTCGCCCTGAATGCGGGCACGGACCTGCATACCGTCGACGACTTCAAGCAACTGGTCGTCAAGCAGAAGAACGGTTCGATCGTGCGCCTCGAGGACGTCGCGAACGTCGTGCTTGGCGCCGACAGCTATGACTTCAACGTCGCGTTCAGCGGCAAACGCTCGGTGTTCATCGGCATCAAGGTGGCGCCTACTGCCAACATCCTCGATGTCGCCAAGCGTGTGCGGACCGCCTTCCCCGCCTTGCAGAGGCAGTTTCCGACCGGGATGACCGGCGACATCGTCTACGACGCAACCGACTTCGTGAACACGGCGATCAGGGAAGTCATCAAGACGCTGGTCGAGGCACTGCTGATCGTCACCGCGGTGATCTTCCTCTTCCTCGGCAGTTTCCGCGCGGTCATCGTGCCGCTGATCGCCATGCCACTATCGCTGATCGGCTCGTTCTTCGTGATGCAGTCCCTCGGCTATTCGATCAATCTGCTGACGCTACTCGCGCTCGTCCTCGCGATTGGCCTCGTGGTGGACGACGCGATCATCGTCGTCGAAAACGTCGACCGTCACATGAAGCACGAGGGCAGAACGCCCTTTGACGCAGCGCTGATCGCAGCGCGCGAACTGGGTGGACCGATCATCGCGATGACCGTCGTGCTGGTTGCCGTCTACGCGCCGATCGGCTTCCAGGGCGGGCTGACGGGCGCGCTCTTCACCGAGTTCGCGTTCACACTCGCCGGGGCCGTTACCGTATCCGGCGTGATCGCGCTGACCTTGTCGCCGATGATGTGCTCGCGTTTCTTCCGGCCGGACCAGGGGGCCGGCCGCTTCGCAAGTTTCGTCGACCGGCAGTTCGAACGGGTCCATCGCCGCTACGCCCGCATCCTGCACGCGACGCTCGACACGTGGCCCGTGTTTGCGCTGATGGGTGCGATGCTGCTCGCCGGCGCGGTTTACCTGTTCGCGACGTCGAAAACCGAACTTGCGCCTCAGGAGGATCAGGGGATCGTGCTATCGCAGATCCAGGGGCCGCCGAACGCAACGATCCAGCAGATGCAGGTGTACGCAGACCAGGTATTCGAGATTTCGAAAGGGTTGCCCGAGTACTCGCAGATGTTTCAGCTGACGGGCGCGCCGACCCTGAATCAGGGGATCGGCGGCGTGCTGTTCAAGACATGGGACCAGCGCAGCAAGGGCGCGACCGTGTTGCAGCAGGAGTTGCAGGAGAAGTGGAATCAGATTGCCGGTGCGCGTGTCGCCGCGTTCCAGTTCCCGCCGCTGCCCGGCTCGCGAGGCTTGCCGGTGCAATTCGTCATCAGCACGACCGAGCCTTTCGAGAACCTCAACGAGGTGGCGGAGGCGGTTCTGCAGAAGGCGCGGGCGAGCGGGATGTTCTTCTTCGTCGACAGCGACCTCAAGCTCGACAAGCCGGAAGCCACGCTTGTCGTGGATCGCGACAAGGTCGCTTCGCTCGGACTCTCGCAGGGTGACGTCGGCCAGACGCTCGGCGCCGCGCTCGGCGGTAACTACGTCAATTACTTTTCGATCGCTGGACGCTCGTACAAGGTGATTCCTCAAGTGTTGCAGACCGACAGGCTCAATCCTTCGCAGGTGCTCGACTACTACCTGCATACGCCGGACGGAAGCGTCATCCCGGCTGGGACGGTCGCGCATCTGGAGCACAATGTCGTGCCCGAATCGATCAACCATTTCCAGCAGCTCAACTCGGCGACGATCTCGGGTGTCGTCGTGCCCGGCGTGTCGCAGGGCGAGGTGCTCGATTTCCTGCGCAAAGCGATCGCGCAGGTCGCGCCGACGGGATATTCCGCGGACTACTCGGGGCAGTCGCGGCAGTTCGTGCAAGAATCCGGCGGCTTTGTCATCACGCTGATGTTCGCGACGATCATCGTCTTCCTCGCGCTCGCCGCGCAATTCGAGAGCTTTCGCGATCCCATCGTGATCCTGGTTTCAGTGCCGATGGCGCTTTTCGGCGCGCTCGTCTTCATCAACATCGGACTGACAACGCTCAACATCTATACGCAGGTTGGACTCGTCACGCTGATGGGACTCGTCAGCAAGCACGGCATCCTGATCGTGCAATTCGCCAACGAACTACAACGCACCGGCAGATCGAAGCGCGAAGCGCTGGAGGAAGCAGCCGGCGTGCGGCTGCGTCCGATTCTGATGACCACGGCGTCGATGGTGTTCGGCGTTGTGCCGCTGGTGATCGCTTCGGGGGCGGGCGCCGCGGGACGTAACGCGATGGGGCTTGTGATCTTCACGGGGCTGTCGATCGGCACCCTCTTTACGTTGTTCGTGGTGCCGGCGATGTACATGTTCGTTGCCGCCGATCACCATCGCGGAGGTGAGCCGGCGAAAGGCGGGGAGAGTGTTTAGCGACTGCCGGTGCGGGCGTTTTCGACAACAGTCCGGCTATGCGAGCAATTCGCGTCGCCGCCCGAGGCTAGCTCCGGCTGGCGAGCCTCGCCGTTGAGCGCGAAAAGAATATCCATCGGCGGATCATTGTCTTTGGGAAAGCGGGCGACAAAATCAAACGCGTCAGGGCAGGCTTGCCGAAGCTCACCGGGGACGATCAGGCATTTAACCCCAGCGTCGACGACGGGCGCCTCCGGTTTCCGTCTGTACGAGCAGCACGACCAGGCCTATTGCTCCCAGTTCGCCAACGTCGAGCAGGCTGCGGCCACCCAGATTCGCGGCTGGTTCGACGCCGGCGTGCAAGGCACGACGATCTTCGGCGCACTGGAATGCAACAAGTTATTCGGGCACCGCCAGACGAAAGAGGCGGCAACAGACACACCCAGCCTACAGTCACCGCGTCACATCTCGATATAGGGACGCTGTCCCGCGTTCCGTGATACAGGTCACAGCTGGCAGGTAGCTGCCGGCTAATATCAAAGACAGTTCGGGGTTGAGCGGCACCGCGTCGGAGTCGCTGATGTCGGTAAAGTTGACGATGTTCCCAGTTCGCGCCCGTTTGTAGAGCCCCTTCGGGTCGCGCGCTTCGCAGACCGGGAGCGGCGTCGCAAGATACACCTCGATGATCTGGTCCTTACCGACCGTGAGGCGCGCCATCTCACGATCCATCCGATACGGCGAAATCAGCGCGGCAATAGCGACGGTTCCGGTGTCGTTCAGCTGCCGGCAGGGTTGCGCCACGCGGCGGATGTTCTCGCTGCGGTCCTGCCGCCAAAAGCTGAGATCGCGACTGAGTTGCTGACGCACGACGTCGCCGTCGAGCACCTCGCATGTCACGCCTCGCGCCGCGAACGCATCCGCCAGCGCGTGCGCGAGGTCGTTTTGCCGGCTGCGCTTAAGCCCGTCAGCCATAAAGTGTAGAGAAAGTCTTTCATCTACTGCGCTGAAGTGGTGAGGGAGCATGCGGGTGCGGCCGCCAGCAACCCCGGCCAGCGACTGCTCCAGTCGCTGTCGTGGGCGAGACCCGGGATCGTCAATGCGCGCGCGCATCGCACGCCGGCCGCGTTGACGAAACGCTGCGCGAACGCCGGTGGCACCACGGTGTCGTCAGCGCCGCTGAAGTGAATCTGCGGAATCGCTGCGACGCGGCTCGCGAAATCGATCGCGTTCTCCGATTGCGGCATGGTCGACACGTCGTGCAGTCGGTTGACGAACTCGTCGTCAAGACTGCCGGCCACCGTGCGGATTGATGCAACGTCGGTGCGGCGTGCCGCGACCAGCACGGCCAGTGCCCCGCCTCCCGAATAGCCGACCAGCTCGATGGGTTGGCCCGCCGCGCGCGGCGAACTGCCTCACGGCCTCGTTCATCGACGTCACCACCTCCGGCGCGAAGCGTTTGCCGGTCCAGTGAGGAACGCCCCAGCGTGGATTCATTGCCATCGGCGTGAACCGACATGGACGGGCGAGACAGACGACGTTCGGCGCAGGATCCGCCGCTGCCAGCGCCGCGCAAGCGGCCTTTGTCCTATGGAACGGCGCGGTGCTGTCCTTCAGGTGAGAGCCAGGCGGCCGCGAACGGGATCAACGAATAAAGTTTGCTTTAGTCCCAAAATGGGACTAAGCATGGTCCATGCGAATTTTTGCGAAAAAAGTCCTGTTGGCATTCTGCGAGAAGCATCCGGTCGCGCGGCAGTCGCTGCTGGCGTGGCACGAGGAGGCGGTAAAAGCCGTCTGGATGACGCCTCAGGACATTAAGGCCAGATATTCTGCCGCAAGCTTTGTCGGGCGAAACCGGGTGGTATTCAACATCAAGGGAAACGACTGCGGGCTCATTGTGGCGGTCGCTTACCGCATAGGCGTCGTCTGCATCAAATTCGTCGATACTCACGGCGAGTACGACAGGATCGATGCTGAAACTATAGAACTGGAGTAATCAATATGGAAATCCGCCCGATTCACAACGAACACGATTACAACGAAGCCTTGCAGATCGTATCGGTCCTGGTCGACGCCGACCCGGCTCCCGGCACGCCGGAAGGCGACCGGCTCGAAGTCCTCGCCACCTTGGTCGAGCGCTACGAGGCTGAGCATTTCCCGCTCGATCTACCCGATCCGATCGAAGCGATCAAGTTCCGCATAGAGCACGCATAGAGCAGGCCGGTTTGTCGGCCAGCGATATGCAGCCGTATCTCGGCAATCTGAACAGGGTCTACGAAGTGCTCAATCGGAAACGCGGGCTGAGCCTTGCCATGATTCGCCGCCTTAATCGCGAGTTGAAAATCCCCGCTGAAGTGCTCATTGCATAGAGCAAGAGATCGGAAAAGCGCGAGGAGGCGCATGCATGAAGGTCTTTCTTGACGACGAACGTGCGACTCCTGAAGGCTGGCACCGGGTCTACTGGCCGCCCGAAGCTATCCGACTGCTGGAAATGGGGAGTGTCGAAGAGATGAGCCTCGACCATGGGCATGTTGCGCCCGGCGTCGTCTCCGTGCACCAACGCCCATATCTATCGCTTCATCTCTTCATCTCTCGGGTACTTTCGTCCGAATCGTCGCCGATCGCTCGTTGGTGCGGTTCTTCTACCGCTCCAACGTGCTTGTCTCACCAGCCAATCCGGTGTTCGTCCTCCGTCTCCTGATGCCGGCGATCATCGTCGACGTGCAGATAGAGGCTCGCCGTCAGCGTCGCATGGGACAGGTTGTCGCGCACGAGCCGAAGGCCCACCTGCTGGTCCTCCATATGCGAACCGGCGCCGTGCCGCAGCCTGTGCTGCCGAGGCCTTTTCCAGCAGGTCGGCTCATCCGGTGGATGCTTCGCCTCGTTCGCGCAGCCGGTCGACGGCGCCCGCAAACACATCCACCGCGAACCCAGCGCAGGATTTCGCAGATATGGAGGCAACGACCACTGATGGAGGCAACGACCACTGTACTCCTTGACACGGTCCATACATATCAGTGTCCCAGCATTGCGCCCAGCCCGAGTTCGTCGGCGACCTTCTTTAACCGCTTGTCGCGCGTCCAGACGGTCACACCGGGCTGCAACCGCGCGGACGCGAGCAGCGCGGTATCGACATACCCGATTCCACGATTGAAGAGTTGCTCGCCCTCGATGAGATAGAAAACCTCCTCGGGTGTAGCTATGGGGGCGCCCGGGAGATCCAGCAGCGCACCAAGGACGACTTCGCGGTTGCGCAAACTGCCGAGAGAGATTTCCCCGATTACGTAGGGGTGGGCGAGCACGCGTTCCCCTGCCAGCAGGCTCACCAGCATCGAGTCAGACGCGTTAATGTGGTCGATCCAGATGGACGTGTCGACCAGAATCATTCGACATCCTGTCGACGACGCGGGGCTCCCTGAATTCCAGGCTGGCTACCGCCAAGGTTCGCCAGCCGGCGTGCGGCCTCACGTTGGATAAGGGCTTTGAGCGCTTCACGGACCAGCGCGGTCTTTTCGTCCAGCCCCGTGTAGGCTTGTGCCTTGGCGATCAGTTCGTCGTCCAGGGCAATGGTAGTACGCATGGATGCCTCCGCAGTTGAGGCTTGCATCATAACATCATTTGATGCGCAAAAATGTGCCTTTGATCCGGCGGACCGTGGAAGACGGCGTTGGTGCACGGAGACGACGCCGGGCGCAACATGCTCCTTACCCCGTGGACTATTCAACGAATGAAAGGGACTTCCCCGTCCCGAGGCTGCGGCGGAAGCCGCGAATCGGCATCACAGTGCCATGATGGAGTCTCGAACCTTCATCAACACCAACAAGAGGGGAAGTCCATGCCAATTGTCACCGTCGGAATCGATCTTGCCAAGAACGTGTTTGCGATTCACGGAGTGGACGCGTCCGGCAAGGCTGTGCTGGTCAAGCCGCGCGTAATGCGCGACCAACTCACAGCGCTCATCGCTCAGTTGCCGCCTTGCCTCATCGGCATGGAAGCCTGTTCCGGCGCCCATCACTGGGCCCGCGTGTTCCAGCAATATGGCCACACCGTGAAGCTGATGGCGCCTAAGCTCGTGGCACCCTACCGGATGTCGGGCAAGCGCGGCAAGAACGATGCGGCGGACGCGGCGGCTATCTGTGAGGCAGTGACGCGCCCGAGCATGCGTTTCGTGCCGCTGAAGGACGAACACCAGCAGGCCACGCTCTGCCTGCATCGGACGCGGCAGGGTTTCGTCGAGGAACGCACTGCGATCTACAACCGCATACGTGGCCTGCTCTCCGAATTCGGCGTGGTGCTGCCGCAGAGCCCGGAGCGTCTGCGAAGGGAGATCACGGTTCCTCTCGAGGCACTGCCGGGCTGGGCCAGACGCTGCATCAGCGATCTGCTCGAGCACGCAGGCAACATCGAGGACCGGCTGGCCGAATACGACCGCGCGATCAGCGAAATAGCACGTTACGACGCGCGCAGTCGGCGGCTCATGCAATTGCGGGGCATCGGCCCGACCACAGCGAGCGCGCTGCTTGCGAGCCTGGGTGTCGGACATGATTTCAGCAACGGTCGTCAGGTGGCTGCCTGGCTTGGCCTGACGCCGGGACAGCATAGCAGCGGCGGCAAGCAGCGGCTGGGCAGCATCACAAAGGCGGGCGACGCCTATCTGCGCAGTCTGCTGGTGAACGGTGCACGCGCCGTCCTCGCGAATCTCGGCGAGAAGCAGGACCGCTTCAGCCGCTGGGTGCGAAGCCTCGTGGAGCGCCGCGGCTACTGGCGTGCGGCTGTGGCGATCGCGGCCAAGAATGCTCGAATGGCATGGGCGGTCCTGAAGTACGGCGACGACTTCAAGCACGACCCGGTCGTCGCGTGACTTCCAGACGGATTCATCAACCGCACACCAACGAGAAGCAACGTACGATGAGCCAATAAACGATCACTTTGCACTGCCAGCGGTGATGTGAAGCGGGTTGGACCCGCGCGGGGTATGCCTGATAAGGCTACAGGGATTTCAGTCCCGGTCAGCGAACGAGGCCCTCGCGCGCGTCTTTCATCAGGGTCCGGGCCATTGGCCCAACATGACCGGTTGTAGTACAGCAGTCCTTCACCTTCTCACGCGACGCCGGCAAGGCAGCATGGCAACAACAGAAAACCACATTTGTGCTTGCGCTCAATGGGGAAGCCCTTGTAGTGAGCCTTACAGCGGACGGAGTTCGCGCAAGCGGCGGCCAGCATGCGATCGAGCGTGGCCACACCGATGGCCTGCTTCGGTATGCTGAGCATCAGGACGATGAGCCGCAGGCGCGGGCCGATCAACGCCTTGTACCGGCCCATCGCCGTTTCGACGATGGCGCGCCGGCCATAGCCGGTGGCTTTCTGCCAGCCCGGTCGCCCGTGTGCCTCGATCGCTTCGAGATGGCGATCACGCTGGGTCGGTGGGCCGGTCTCGCAGCTGCGCACCGCCGTCGAGCGTGGCGGAATCACGATCTGCGCCGCTGGACTGTGCTGCGCGACCGTCTGGTACGTCGGTGCGCCGTCATAGGCGCCATCGGCGATGACCCGCCCGATCTCGCCCGGGATCTGATCGAGCAACGGCGCGATCTGCGACGGATCGTCCCCCTCCTGATCGGTGCGCGTGTGTGCCACGATCAGCCCTGTTCGCAGTAAACGTTGTAGAAGAAATGGCGTTAAAAGTCGCCGGGTCAAGGCCGTTCGCCTCGAGAATGTCAACGAGTGCCGCGTTTAGTGTGGAGGCGGCCTTGGCGAGATTGCCGGTGGGTCCCGTCAGCTGCAAGATTGGACGCAGTGAGCAGGTCGAGTGAATTACCGCTTGTCGTGACGAGGGCCCCTATGCCCGGGTGGCAGCAGCGTTGCGCGCCCGATCCGCGCGAGGCCCAACGACTACTGGCTAACACCCGACGGAAGCGCCCCCCGCTTCCCCTGGTTTCTGTTTCAGCACCTCAGCGCCCAGTATTCCGGCGCCGGTCCAATTCGGCGAGGTGTTCCCTGACAAAACCCGCCAGATACGCCGCGCCCATCGTTACTGCCGCACGGCCGACGCGGCATCCGGCTCGACTGGTGCCATAAGCGAGTAGCTTCCGGGTTCGAAGGTCTGAGTCGACTCGCCGTGGGGCGCCCAGTAGTACCGGGTCGCGGACTTCACCACGCGTCGGACGCCCGGCGCATACCAGTACATACTCGAGAAGGCCAGGCGGTGGTAATAGCGGGTATAGATTACCGTGGCCAGTTCGCCGCGCCCCACCAGTCTGAACGCGAAGAAATCCCCAGCCTCCGCGTGAACGACCTCCGCACCCTCTACGGATACATGGCCCGTGACCCATCTTGTGAGCCTCCACCCTCGCTTACCGTCTAGCCTGAACCCCAGCTCATTCCAATCGACATCGGGAATCGCAACGAACCGAGCCTTGGCTCCGATCCCATCACCACCTGATCTCCTTCACCATCGTGAGTTTCAAACCGTCCGTATCAGGTGAAATTGACGCCGCCGCTAACATCCATAGACAGTATCCAGGGCGAGGCTGGCATTGAGCTGCTGGGCGAGACGATCGACCTAAACGTGCGGGCGTGATCAAGGCATCAAGCGTGAAGCACGTGATCGTTGACACCACGGTGATGGAGAAAGCGATCGCGCATCCAGCCGATTCGCGGTTGCTGGAGCGGTGTCGCGAACATCTGGTGAAGGCTGCGACCCGGCACGGCCTGAAACTGAGGCAGAACTACAACCGCGAGGCGCCGAGTCTGGCGCTGCAGATTGGCCGCTACGCTCACGCAAAGCTTCCCTGATTTTGCGCATGGTCAACATGACATTCGCCATTCGACACTCCCGACAAAACTGTCGAGCGTGCCACCGTTCACCCGCGTCAGCGCCACCCTGAAATCCTGTTCGCGATGGCGTGGAAACCCTGTTCTTTTTGCCGTGGAACCGGCCCGCCAATGGGTGCCGTGGAATTCGTGTTCTTTTTGCCCTGGAATCAATCTCTGTTCACTTTGGCGTGGAATATTCAGTGGCCGCCGGCAAACCCAGGAAGGTTGCTCTCGTTGGCCGCAACGTGCGCCGCTTTGATGGTCTGGGCCGACGCAGACGCCGCCGTCGTATGCGCGCGGCCCAGCACCCTTCAGGCAGGGGAAGCGGAATTTGAAGCAGTGCGATCAAAGCCGCGATATCTCCATCACAATCGTGCAGCCTTGCTGTACCAACCATTGGCCGGATTCATTTCGCCTGTGCGAGCGGTGCTGTGCTGGACGGCAGGCCGATCAGAACTGGACGCGCAGCCCCGCGCCCATGCTGCTGCCGGACGGCACGCCCGCGACCTTGTCGTACCGGTAGGCCGCATACAGGTCCGTGCGTTTCGAAAGCGGGTAGTCGTAACCGAGCGCCGCGGTCATCCAGCGCACATTCGCTCCGGGGGCTTGGCGCCGCCAGGTCCCCGCCCATGACATCAGCACACTGCCTGCTCCCGCAGGCACGCTCGCGCCAAGCTGACACGTATCATCCTTCACGGGACTGTTGTTTTCGATATGTTCGTACTGGGCATAGAGCTTTGCCAGCGCAAAGCGATATGCGCCGCCCACAAGATACGCAGTCTGCGCAGTGGCCTGATTCAGGAGGATCGACGTCGTGTGAAGACTCTGAACGGCCGCTGTAGCCGAGAACGGCCCGGCAAAATACAGCACACTGGCGCTATAGTTGGCCTGCCCCGGGTGGCCCGCGACACCCGCATTGCTGTAGAGCACGCTGCCGGACAGACCACCGAGCTGCGGCGTCTGGTACAGCAGCGAGTTGTCCAGCGCGGTGTCGCCCTGAACCGGGGCGGCGCCCAGCGCCGAGTCGAGGTAGCTGTGGATCACGATGGGCGAGAAGGCAAACGAATTGCCAAACGGATTGAACAACAGCGTCGAGACAAACAGTGGCGCGGTATTGCGCCCAACCGTGAGTTTCCCGAAATCCCCTGCCAGGCCCACGAACGCATTGCGGCCAAAGAACGACTGACCGGTGAACGAGCCCGATTGGCCGCTGTTGATGCGGAAGAAACCTTCCAGCGTGAAAACGGTCTTGAGTCCGTGGCCCAGGTCCTCCTGGCCCGACATGCCCCAATACGACGTCGTCATTCCGCCCGAGCCGACCTGCCAGGCGTTGCCACGCGCGCCGGCCGGGTGCAACTCACCGACAAAGGCGTCGGCCAGACCGTAAAACGCGACGGACGACTGCGCGCGAGCGGCACCGCTGAACACCCACATCGCCAGGCCAAGTGCCCAGATGCATCGACTCCCCCACCCGTTTGCCTGCATCATGAATCTCCTCTCCTTTTTCTGAATGTTGTTGTCCGCGTCCAGGCTGACATGGCTTGCCCCGCGCTTCGCGCCGAACGGACCTGAGGTTGCAGCCCTGCGCGCGCTGACGGTGTGCCGGGCGTTCGTCCGCGCTACCCTCGCGCTACCCTCGCGCTACCCTTTCACGCACGCGAGTGGCCGGCCGCGATCGGCCAGTCCGACCGCAATCAGGATCTCGTCGGGCGCCGGCGCATCGGGCACCACCAGCGAGACCGTGTCGAAATGGTCGAAGCTCCATGCGTCGGTGGTGCTGTGCAGCGGAATGTCGACACAGGCGCCGGGCCCGCCTCGCTTGGTCACCGACGGCATGATCGTGCTGGCACCCGGCAGGCATTGCCGCACTGCCTTGCCCAGCCTCGGGTGCAGGAGCGCCGCCCCGCATTCGAGCGCGATGCCAGTGCCCACCAGCGCCGCCTTGCCGTAGCTCTGCACGTCGGACGGGCCCACACTCAATGCGTCCATCGCCCGGTGCGTCAGCAGCGTGCCGAGTTCAGCGCCGAGTTCGTACAGGGGTTCGAGGGGGCCTTCATTCCCCGCGCGAGCGCGACCCAGGACCGCAGCGGCCGCGACCTGCCGATGCGGCGGCACCACCACAAGGCCATGCTCCGCGTGGCGCTCGACCACCCACACCACCAACCGGCGAATCTGCATCACGGTCGACCCTCCCGTAGCGTCGGACGGTCCGTTCCAGCTGACGCGAGCGGCGGCAGCACAAACGTGCCGCGGGCGGCCTCATACGCGCGGCAGGCTCGCAGGACAAGCGCGTCTGCTTCCCGCGGGCCGATGAACTGCAAGCCAGTGGGCAGCCCCTCATCGGTCAACCCGCACGGGATGCTCGCCGCGGGCTGCCCAGTCTGGTTGCACCATGACGTGAGCGGCGGTGCCATGCGCAGGGCGGCAGGCAAGCCCGGTACGGGGGGCGGGCCGACGTGGAATGTTGGCGTCACGAGCAGGTCGTATTCGTCAAAGAACCGGCTCATACCCTGCATGAGCGCGTGCCGGGCGCTCAACGCGTCGACGAGCGTTGTGGTGCTCACGCGTTCGCCGGCCAGCGCCAGCTCCCGCACGTCCGGGTCGACCAACGCCCGTTGTTCCGGGCTCAGGGAGCGCACCCGCTGTGCGAACAGCACAGCCCATTGAATCGAATGCATGCCGCTGTCGAGGTACCCTTTGAGCGGCGGCACATCCACTTCTTCAATCCGCGCGCCGAGCGCCTCCAGCAAGCCAACAGCACGCGCCACGCACACCGCAATGGACGGCTCAACGCTCGCGAGGCCCAGGTCCGGACTGAACGCCACGCGCAGACCCGCGATACCGCCATGCAGGCCGACCCGGTAGTCGCACTGCCTGTCGCAAGGCTGCCCGGCCAGGCGCGCACGCCCGTCCCGTTTATCCGGGCGTGTCATGACGCTCAACATGAGTGCCGCGTCTTCGACCGAGCGGGCGATGGGCCCCACCGTCGACAGGCAGGCAAAGGAACTCTCCGGTCCTGTGAGAACGCGATTGAACGATGGCTTGAAGCCGACTACGCCGTTCCAGCACGCCGGGATGCGGATCGAGCCGCCGCCGTCAGTCGCCAGCGACAGCGGACCCAGGCCAAGCGCCACCGCCACAGCGGATCCGCCGCTACTGCCCCCGCAGGAGCGGCGCGTATCCCAGGGGTTACGCGTGACGCCGGTGAGGGGACTGTCGGTCACGATCTTGTTGCCGAATTCAGAGGTCGTGGTCTTGCCGAAAATAATGGCGCCGGCCCCGCGCAGGCGGGCGACCGCCGGTGCGTCGGCCACACCGGCCACATGAGCAGCCCCATGAGCGCCCGCATGAGCGGCGTCAGGCGCCACGGTCAGGGAGCCGTGCAGGGTGTCCATGCCGTGCGTGGCGATCATGTCCTTGACCGATACCGGCACGCCGTCGAGCAGGCCGCGCGGGGTGTTGCTGCGCCAGCGTTGCTCGGCCTCGCGCGCGGCCGCAAGCGCGCCCACTTCGTCGATCTCGCGAAAACAGTTCACGCGGGCGTTGCACAGCGCGATGCGATCAAGCACCGCCCGCATGACCTCGACCGGCGACAGCGTGCGGTGCCAGAAATGCGACACCAGCCGGACAGCTGTCATCGTTTCAATTTCACTCATATAGTAGTCCTCAATTTATTGATTTCACTGCGGTGTGGAAATGATCGCCGCGTGGTCTGCGCCGGTAGCCGGCTAGGTCTGACAGGTTGGCGCGATCGGCCCGGTCGAGGCGAGGATCTCGAAGCTGTTGTCCGTGCGGGCGCGGCCGATACGCGTGGCGCACAGCACGTGGCCACCGTCACCCGTCACGCTCACCGGACCGCGCGGCAATGCGAGCGAGAGCCTGGGCAGCGCAGCCTTCACGCGCCCGGGCTCGATGCTGCCGGCGAGGTGCACCGCCTGCGCGAAAAGCTGGATGCCGGCATAGGTGTTCTCGCCGTGCGGCAGGACCACGACAGACGCGCCCAGACGCGGCGCATGCGCGTCCGCATAGCGCGCGGTGTAGCGCGCCAGAAACGCGCGATTGGCAGCATTATCGAGACTCATGAAGTATGACGAGACACCAAGGGTGCCGGTGGACGCCCCTTCAGTCGCGATGGACAGCGATTCATGGGCGATGTCACTCACGAGTTGCGGCTCCATTGAGAATGACCGGTATTGCTTGACGAACGTGACCGGGTCATCGCCGATGCTGTGCCATACGATCTGCGGGCGCAACGCAGCGATGCGCTGCAACACCGCACCGAAATCGCGCGTGCCGAACGGGAAATAGCTGACGTCGACGAGCGTCCCCCCGTGGCGCTCGATTGACACCTGCAACTGCGGCACGAGCGTGCGCCGGTTGCTGCCCATGTCCGACACCACCACACACACCTTTTTGCCGACCTCGCGTACGAGCCACTGAATCGCAGGCTCAATGCGCTGGTTCATCGCGAGGCCGGTGGTAAGCAGCTGCGCATGGCAGCGGCCCTCGTCAAAGTTCGGGTAGACGACGAGCCGCCTCGCGGCGACTGCCGCCTGGAGCGCAGCCTCCCGCTCCGCGGGCAGCACCATGCCGGTGAGCATCGCAACGTCATCGCGCATGAACAGCTGGCGCGCCTTATCCAGTGCGACGGCCGTCGACATCTGGGTGTCTTCGACCAGCAACTGAAGCGGGCGCCCAAGCACGCCGCCGGCCGCGTTGATCTCGTCAATGGCGAGCGCCGCGCAGTTGCGATTGGTTTCTCCCACCCGCGTCAGCGGCCCGCTTAACGGCGCGAGCAGGCCGATCTTGAGCGGCGTCGCCGCGCGGGCGAGGCCGGACAGGCCAAACGGGCCGAACGAGCCTGCGGCGCCTGCTGCGGCCAGGGCGAGCGTCTGGGTAAGCGTCCGGGCAAACGCGCGCCGGCTCATCGTGTGAGTACGCTTCATGCAGTATTCCTTGAGCAAGGGGAAAGTCCGGCAGGATGTCCGGGTGACAGGTAGTCGGCCAGCACGTGAGCGTCGAGGCACTGTGCAGCGGGATCGACGCGTTCGGCGTGCACGACAGCGCCCTTCTCGAGCACGATGCACCGTTGGGCAGTCTTGAGGACGAGATCGAGGTTCTGCTCGACGAGAAGCACAGCCAGCCCCGACTCCCGGCACAACGCCGGGATGACGTCGCCGAGCAGGTCGACGAGATTGGGTTGCACGCCATCGGACGGTTCGTCCAGCAGCAATACCTTGGGACGTCCGCACAGCGCCCGTGCGATCGCGAGCACCTGCTGCTCGCCGCCCGACAGGGTCCCGCCGTCTTGCTCGAGACGTGCCCTGAGCACCGGAAAATAGTGAAATACCGCCTCGGGGATATCGCTCTCGCCTCCCGCGCGCATGCCCACCATCAGGTTCTCGCGTACCGTGAGCTTCGGAAAGATCCAGCGCCCCTGCGGCACGAGGCCGATGCCACGGCGGGCGATTTCGTGCGTGCGCAGGCCGACGAGAGACTCGCCGAGGAACCGGATATCGCCCGAGACCTGCGGCAGCAAGCCGATGATGGCTTTGACAAGCGTCGACTTGCCGGCACCGTTGCAGCCCAGCACGCCCACGATTTCGTTGCGCGCAAGATCGCACGTGATACCGCGCAATACCGGCACGTCACCATAGCCGCCCGATAGATCGTCAATGTGCAGCATCGCGTGCTCCCCGTCCGAGATAGATGCGCTGGATCTCCTCGTCCCGGGCAATGTCGGCATAGCTGCCGCGCCGGACAATCTCTCCGCGATGCATGACCCACGTCTCGCATTCGAGCGCGCGCACGAAGCCCAGATCGTGCTCGATGGCGACCACGGCAAAACGCTCGCTCATCCGGTGGATCAGCCGCACCATCCGCTGCGAGTCATCAGCAGACAGGCCAGCGGCAGGCTCGTCCAGCAACAGCAGCGCGGGCTGGCACATGAGGGCCATACCAATCTCGAGCCATTGGCGCTGTCCGTGGGGCAGGCGCGCCGCGAGCTCGTCAGCCTGTTGCCGCAGCCCGATATCCTGCAAGATCTGATCGGGCTCGGGCATCGGCGTCGGACGATACGAGGCGACACCGAGTCCTGCCACGACGAGATTGTCGCGCACGCTCAGCGACAGGAAGGTGTTAGTGCCCTGGAATTTGCGGATCACGCCGCGCCGGCAGAACTGGTGCATGGGCTGACCGCTCATCGTGTCGCCTGCGAGGCGCAGTACGCCCGAGCTCGGGGCGATCGCCCCGGACAGCAATCCGACCAGCGTGCTCTTTCCAGCGCCGTTCGGACCGATGATGCAGAGCAGATCGCGGGGCATGATTTGCACATCGACATCGGCCACCGCGTCGATGCCACCGAACGTCCTGCGCAGATGCGCCGCACTCAGAAGCGACTGGTCCATCATCGCCCTCCTTCGACCAGTTGCGCTTTCACCGACGATCGCCTGCGCATCAGTGTCCGGCGCACGCGCGATAAGCCGTTCGGCAGCAGGAGGACGCTTGCAAGAAACAGCACACCAAGCATCAGGGGCCACCCTTGCGTGCTGTAGCTGCTGACCTCCTGCTTCAGGCGCGTGAAGGCAACAGCGGCGATCACTGGTCCCACAACCGAACCACGGCCACCGACAGCCACCCACAGAATGACTTCGGTCGCTAGCAGCGGCGAGAAGATGTCGGGCGCCACTACGCCGGAGCATGCCGCCATCAGGCTGCCGGCGAGTGCCGCGAGAAGTGCAGAGGTAACGAACAGCGCCAGCAGGTGAAACGACGTGTGATAGCCGCAGGCATTGGCGCGCCATTCGTTCGTGGCGATCGCGGCGAGCACCAGGCCGTAGCGGCCACGGCATGCAAGCCATGTAGCGCACGCCGCGACGGCCACGATAACGGCGACCAGGCGATAGGACGAGAGCGGGCCGGTCCAATCCAGTGTGTGACCGGCGAGGGTCAATGACAGGCCCGGAATGTCCAGGAGGCCAACGTCGCCGCCCGTCACCGACTGCCAGCTCGTGGCGAGCTGTTGCGCAATCATCAGTACGGCCATGCTCATAATTGCGAAAAAATGCAGCCGCACGCCCGCGTAGAGCAGGAAATAGCCGACCAGCAGCGCCACCGTCCCCGCGCACAGGAGTCCGGGCAGGAGCGCAAAGACGCTCGCCTGTCCCATGTGGACGGACGCGACCGCAAAGCCGTAGGCGCCCAGCCCGAAAAAGGCACTGTGGCCAAGCGTCAGGACTCCGCCCTTTCCCCACAACAGGTCGTAGCTAAGCGCAAACAGACCGAATACCAGCGCGTCGCGCAACGCCATCAACGCATAGGGTGTGACGAGATACGGCAGAATCAGCAGGATGCCCAATCCCATGGCGCTCGTGACCAGGAACGGCACGTCGCGGCGTCCTAGCCTGGGTTGCGAAAACCAGAGCCCGAAACGCGTCATGAATCGTCGAAACACGGCTTACCCCTTTCCCAGTAGATGATGTGCGGCGCTGAATCCCGGGATCAGCCCCCGGGGTCTGAAGCGGATCACGATGATCGCGAGGATCAGCACCAGCGCCGACGCAAACGAGGGGTCGACCTGGTAGCCGAGGAGTGTCTCGGCCGTACCGATGAAGACACTCCCCACGAGACTGCCCAGGACCGAACCGATGCCGCCCAGCACGATCACGAAAAATGCCTTGCCCAGGTAATACACGCCCAGGTGGGATTCCACCGAGACCATCGGTGCCACAAGCACGCCGGCCAGCGACGCGAGCGCCGAACCGCCGGCAAACGCGAACCGGTTCAGGCGCCGCGTGTCGATGCCGACCGCTTCGGCCATGGCGGGATGCTGGATCACGGCGCGCAGTTCCGTGCCGAAGCGCGTGCGGGCCAGAACGAGCCAGCACGCACCGGTCACCGCGCACGCAAACGCAATCATGAACAGCCGATAGGCGGGATAAGTCGCACCGAATACGGACACCGCGCCGCCGAACGGCGCGTACACGAGCTGGGGATGCGTGCCGAATATCAGTTCAAGGGCCTTTTGCAGGATCAGGCTGACCGCGTAGGTCGCCAGCAGCGTGTCCAGCGTTCGTCGGTACAGCAGGCGGATGACCGTGCATTCCAGGAGCCATCCGAGGACAGCCCCCACCATCGGCGCCAGGACGAGCGCAATCCAATAGGCCTGAGGTCCACCGACCGCCTGCACAGTTGCCAGCGTGTAGGCGCCGATCGTGACCCACTCCGCGTGTGCCAGGTTCACGATGTCCATCATGCCGAACACGATGGCCAGGCCGAGCGCAACGAGCGCCAGGATGCTGACGTAGCTCAGGATATTCAAGATGACTGTCATGGCATATTAATTAGCAATCCTGTTTTCACATTACAACCGCGTTACCCTCGAACTTTCGGTGGCTCCATCACTCGCGGCTGCTCCTTTTAAACCCTTGTCTCTGCAACGGGCTTCGATCTGCGTGGCGCGGATTCGTCAACACAAGCATGGCCACTACCGTGCTCGGGTGTTGGGAGTGCTGGCGGCGTATCGGTAAATTTGCAACCGAGGTGGCCAAGGCCGCATCGCGTCCGATCTTCAGGACTAGCCGCGCCGTTCCCGTACCCATCAAAACCATATCCGAGCGTCCAAGTACCGAACCAAAGAGATCCGGGCACAACGTGGCTGTCGATGTTTGCATAGGTTTGATCAATCGCCCGTTGATGTGAACCGTGTTGTCGAGTCTCGACGTGCCCAAAGGTCCAATTACTGACAAATACGTCAAAACTAAGAAAGTCTTAGCAAGTTGGCCGAGGAAATCTAAGAAACTCTTAGGATGACACGCAGCACCGCAAATCCTTCTGTCTTTACGAGACGCCTAAAACAGGCGCGCTTGCGCTCGGGCCTCACCCAAGAACAATTGGGCATTCGCGCCGGGATAGACGAGTTCTCCGCAAGTCCCAGAATCAATCAGTACGAGAAAGGCGTTCACACGCCTGACTTCTCAACAAGCCAGCGAATTGCTGGTGCGCTACAGATTCCAACAAGCTTCCTTTACGAAGAAGACGACCTCCTTGCACGCATTATTGAAGCCGCGGGGAAACTCACGAAACAGCGGAAAGAAGCCCTGCTTTCAGCGGCCGAAGCGTTGGCACAGAATAAAAACTAAGAAACTCTTAGCCAAATGCGCGCAGATTAACTCTCGCGGTAAATTGCGTCAACCCCCGATACACTCGGGATCACTGCCTCTCGACTACTCAAATCGGCAGAAGACCGAATCGGCATCCGATTGCCCGTTTGGTTCACCACGGCTGTTCCATTGACCAACGCACATGAACGGTGCGCACTTCTCGCTTCACAAAGTAACCGTAGTCTCAGCCGTACAAACGCAAAGAGCATTGCGCAAGACTCCTTGCTGGTCAACGTGAGCGGAACGCTTATCTTTCGGTCGTATGCCGGTCGCTTCACAACATCGCCTCGAATCTAAAACAGCCTGTCAGCGCCAAAACCATCGACGAGACTGAAGTCGCAATCCTTTGGTCTATCACCTCAAGTACCGCCCACGTTTGCACGCCGGACACCCATATCTTGCGTCACGCTTCGTCGGGGTTTTTCCGACACCGACAATTAATTACTATAAATTAGGCGAGGTCGCCGGAACTGTCAACGGAAAAATCTCTAGCGTTTACCCCGATAACACGCGGCGCATTACCGCACCTCATTGTTATCTTGACGTGCCACGCACGGGCATATAGCCTAATTTATTATAATTAACAGGAGGCACCATGAGTAACGAGCTTTGCGACCTGACTGCACGGGAACTGGCGACGCTCTATCAGACAGGGGCGGCCTCACCCGTCGAGGCCATGCAACAGGTGCTCGCCCGCATTCACGACGTCAATCCGGCCGTCAATGCGTTCTGCCACGTCGGCGACGATGCGCTCGACGCTGCGCGCGCGTCCGAAAAACGGTGGCGCCGGTGTGCACCGCTCAGTCTGCTTGATGGCGTTCCGGTCAGCATTAAAGACAACGTGGACGTCCTTGGCATGCCCACGCGCTACGGGTCGCGCACGACACCCGCCCAGCCTGCGCAACAGGACAGTCCAGCGGTTGCGCGGCTGCGCGAAGCGGGTGTCATCTGCTTCGGCAAAACGACGCTTCCCGACTTCGCACACAAGATCGTGACCGATAGCCCGTTGACAGGCGTGACCCGCAATCCGTGGCGCCTGAGCTGTACGCCGGGCGGCAGCAGCGGCGGTGCTGCGGCGGCCGTTGCACTGGGCATAGGTCCACTGGCGATTGGCACCGATGGCGGTGGCTCGATCCGGATTCCGGCGGCGTTCACCGGCATATTTGGCTTCAAGCCCAGCTTCGGCCGCGTACCGCATGCGCCGCGCGGGCCGTTTGCGCTTACCAGCCATGTCGGCCCAATGACCCGCAACGTCGAAGACGCCGCACGGGTCATGAAGGTCATCGCTCAGCCAGACGCGCGCGATTGGTACGCCCTGCCGTTCGACGGTAGCGATTACGAACAAGGGCTGCAATGCTCGCTCGTGCGCGACGGCATTCGCATCGCTTACAGCCCGTCCCTGGGATTGCCGGTTGATGTGGCGCAACCGGTCCACATGGCCGTCGCGCACGCCAGCGAAGTCTTCCGCGAACTGGGGGCGCAGGTTGAGCAGGCAAACCCACCGGGCGTTGACCGCTGCAATGCGATCCACGCGCTTCTGTGGTCGGCCTGCTGCAGCCAGCTTGCCGATAGCATGCCTGATACCCGGACCCTGCTCGACACATCGCTGCAGGCATACGCTCGCGCCGGCAGCCGCGTGTCCCGCAAGGCACTGATCGGCGCACTGATTGAGCGAGGCGAATGGGGTGCCGCCGTCAATGCGTTCTTCGAACGCTACGAGCTTGTCCTCTGCCCGGTCTATCCGCGCCTGGCGATGCCGCTTGCTGAACTGCCTGCGGGCGATGAACTCTTTCCGTATTTCACCGCCTGGTGCAATCAGTTGGGCTTGCCCGCTGCCAGTGTCTATGGCGGCATGAGTGACTCCGGCATGCCCATCGGCATACAAATCGTGGGTGGGCGCCACGCCGATGCGCTTGTTCTGTGGGCAAGCCACGTATTCGAACAGGCTTTCGGGCGCGTCCCCCTGGCTGAAATCTTCCGCACGGCTAGTGCTGCCCGGCAGCCTGGCGCATCGGCATGACAGGTAAGCCACACGCGCCGCGTTGACACTTCCTCTCTGAGCGATCCTCGCGTGGCCCTACAACGGTTTTATCCCTTTCGCATGCAAGCCGAGCTCCGAATCGAGCACCAGCTTTTGCCGGAGAGCAGCGTGCACCTTGCGCAACTGGGCTTCTGCTTGCTCCATGTGCTCAAGCATTATTCTGCCGACGACGTCGGCGTCGCGACGCCGTGCAGCATCCAGTATCGCCCGATGCGCGGCCGCCGTGTCCCTGCCGAATGCCTGATAGTCCTGTTGAGTCACGTTGCCTGCCACGACCACCAGGTTATGCAGCATCTGGTTGATGATCTGGCACAGGCATCGCAGAAACGCATTGGGGTTGGCTGCCGCCAGCACGTCGTGAAAGTGGATATCTTCGTGGCGTTGATCGAGCGCGCGCTCATGACTGGCTGTGAACGGCTCGCATACATCCACGCTCTTTTCGAGCGCCGCGAAATCCTCGGGAGTCAGATGCGGGACTGCGCCCGCTGCCAGCAACGGCTCGAGTGCCCGGCGCACGGCATAGATGTCCTCGATACCGATGCCCTGAAAGAACAGATAGTTCTGCAGCCCCTGGAACGCGCGTTCAAGCGGCACCTGCGTAACCGTCGCGCCACCTTCGGGTCCGGTGCTCAGCGCAACCAGCCCCTGCACTTCGAGCGCCTTGAGCGCGTCACGCATCGAGCCGCGGCTCACGTTGAACTCCTGCTGCAATTCGATTTCCTTGCGCAAACGAATGCCTGGCCGCAGCTTGCCTTCCGTTATCCGGCGCTTGATCTGTTCGGCGACCTGGTCGCCCCGTTTGGTCGTGCGTGGGCCTCGCCTGCCCCGCTGCGGCAACGGCTCAAATTCCGTTCCGGTTGTTCGTTTTGCGCTGCGCGTCGCACCCATAGCTGGAAAATTTATTGATTGATCAGGTTAAGTCATTATCCGCGATCCGCAGTCAGCCCATCTACCATTCCTGATGTCCGGCGCTGACCAGACGCGAACAAACGCTCCCGGTAGTGGCAGCCCGCCACGATGTTCGTCAAGCCGGCACCCACGAAACATGCCACATATGACACCAGCACGGGTCGCGAGGAACCTACGAAGTTTGGCAGGTAGCCGGAACCACCCGGCCCCGCCTACGCTGTGAACGTAATGGTGCATGCACAAATCTCAACGCGCACGCACCCGAAGCCGGAGCGCGACCCGGAGCGGACGCCCACGATACACGATCCGTACGCCCACGCGCCTGAATGAGCCCCCCGAGGACCGACGATGGCTGAACCATCCCGATATCCGACGTTCGATGAGACCCGCGGCTGTTTCGCCGATCATGCCCTGCCGCTGGATCAGCTGATCGACAACCTCCCGGGATGGCATCGTTTGCTGCCGTCCCTGAGCATTCATCAGGAGCGACTTTTCAGTGAAAATTTTTCGGACATTGCCCATGCTATGGCAAGCGATACAATCATCGATCTGCCGGACTGCACCAGTCTGTTGGCTGGCGAGCCACTCCTATTGTTCGCAAATGGGCTCGGCGGGTTTTCTGACGCGGCACTCTTCGAGCGTTAAGTCAGTCTGTAGACTCCGCGATCGCGGACATCACTGGTACGCTCAGCCGGATCCCGGCGTGACTCGCCGTCGCTCAGCACGCTGATGGCCTTGCATCGAGTCTATGCCGCATAGATCGATCCGCGCGTCCCAGAAGCAGCGATCCTTGACGACAGGATCAATCGAACAGCGGCTGCTACCTGACCCCGTGGTGTCATGTCCCTGACACTACCGCCTAGGTTGGTCCCGCCGGGGCTGCATAGCAATTGTCACGAGCATCAAGGACATACATGCATCGTCACCGTAGAGCCGGGGTGGACTGGCAAGGTAAGTGACGGAATCTTATTGTCGGATTTCTCCTACCGCATCTAATCAGGTGAATCTATAATAATTTTTTTCATTGATGCGGTGTGCCCCCTACCCAATCCGCATCGCACTCATTTAGGAGCACTGCAATACCAGCGGCAGTAGCGTTCAGCTGGATTCTTCTGGCGGCAGGATTCGAAATCGAATGCAACTCAATTCGACAATGCGAGCGCAAGAACCCGACTCGAGCGACATCATCACGGTTGAAACTCCGAAATCCAAGCTCGACGGCAGGAAGATGTGCGCGGATGCTCGCAAGC
This sequence comes from Paraburkholderia sp. BL10I2N1, assembly GCF_004361815.1. Taxonomy (NCBI): domain Bacteria; kingdom Pseudomonadati; phylum Pseudomonadota; class Betaproteobacteria; order Burkholderiales; family Burkholderiaceae; genus Paraburkholderia; species Paraburkholderia sp. BL10I2N1. Next base: position 410,104 of record NZ_SNWA01000001.1, read on the forward strand.
CAGGACATGGCGGGCGCACCCCTGACGACTCCCCGCGATGACGGCAACCGCATCTGGAGATGCACTAGCGTGGCGGTGAAATCGGTCTTAAATCTGGCGGTTCATGAAGGGAACGTCGCAACATGGCTTATATCCTTCGGCGGCAGTTCCCGAAAGCATCGCGGACTGCGCTCGAGATACCGAACAGGCCGTCCTGGACCCATTCGTTCATTACCGCCTTTTCGCGCGCTCACGATCCGGCCTCTCTTATCAAATCTTTCGAAGAAGCCGCACATCGTTTGGGCTTTTCCCACTACGTGATTGCAAAATTCTCCCGGGCGGAGCTGATTCAACAGCCCGATGAATCGTTCGAGATAATCTCGATCCACTATCCGGAGCAATGGGTTCAACACTATCAGAGAAACAACTATGCCGTCATTGATCCGGTTCATCGCGCCGCCCTTGTCCGAACAGTCCCTTACCGCTGGCGGGACATCGCCAATCTGAGCACACTCGAGCGGCGCGTGCTCGATGAAGCGCGTGATGCAGGACTTTCGGATGGGATGAGCATTCCGATACATGAGCCCATGGGGCGTGTCCTTTTATTCAGCCTGTCGAGCGACGCGTTCACCGCCGACGCCGAAAGCATGTATCAGCGCTTGTACCTGCTGAGTACACAGTTTCACCTGCAATTCGAACGCCTGAAGGCCCCTCTGACTGCCATTGCGCAGATCCAGCTTACGCAACGTGAGCGCGATTGCCTGACGTGGACGGCTCGTGGAAAGTCATCATGGGATATCGGCAGGCTCATGGGTATCTCCGAGCATACAGTCAATTATCATTTAAAGCGTGCCATGGAGAAGCTGCATACTCACAGCCGGGTAGAAGCGGCGGTCAGAGCCGCGACAAAGGCACTCATCTGGCCATGAATGAAATCCGGGCTGAGCGCTTGTCCTAGCCTCCATCAGTCATCCTGATAGCCCGTTGCCTCCCGGCGCCGTCGGTGGGTCATCGTCTCTGGCCAAAACGGTTGTCTACGACACGACCGGAAGCCGACAGGCTCAGGACAGTGCAATTGTCGCCGCCCGGTTCGAGCACTTCACATTTTCCGCCCCTGCTTAACCAGGTAGTTCAACTGCAATACGTATTGATCTAATCTTGAAGCAACTGACTTTAACAAGGGGGCAAACATGCCCTCCGTCGTGGCGGGCAGGTTGAACGACCTGCCGGCAGATATGCGCATGGGACTCGGATCATACCGTTACGACGTCTTCGTGCGCCGCCTTGGCTGGACGCTGGCAAACGAGGCAGATAGCGAGCCGTTGGAATGGGATCAGTTCGATGACAACCCGACGGTGCATGTCGTCGCCCTGGGAGCTGGACACCAGGTATGCGGTTGCGCCCGCTTGCTGCCGACAACAGGTCATTACAATCGTCGGGGACAGTTTAGGCAAAGGAAACAGGCGTTCCGCAATGTCCCGAAACTACGCGTTGCCAGCGATCGGGCACGCCTGGGAATACAGTGACCAGCAGGGAATCCGTGCTGTAGATTGATGACGTGAGTCATCCTGAACAGACGAAAGACTGAGGCCGTCTTGCATGTACCTTGAAAAGGCAGCTGACCATCTGCGCCAGCCGAAGGCTGAACGCACATCGTGCGATGTGCAGGAGGGAAAGCCACGAACGGGACCGATGCGGCGTCGCGCCGCAGATAATGAGAGACGTATCGTGAACCATGCGAACAATGAAGCGCAAATGCCACCCAGCATCGAGAGCATTGCGCCAGACGCTGGACCGCAAGGCTGGCACAGACGCGCAGAGCAGGCGGAACGCAGCGTACGAGACTTGACGGAGCGGCTCAAGGGGCGCGACCAGCAGATAGCGGCGCTGCAAAAGGCAATCGGCCGTTTGCTCGCCAGGCACGACGTAGACGAAGAGCGACTGGAACGGGAGATCGAATCGCTGCGTGCCATGCTGGCCGATGCACGATATGCAGGCGAGCGGGTCGGCGCGGCACCGACCGCGTCGGCTCAGCGGGTGGCGGTCCAGTTGCCGTACCTGACGTCGACGCTGTCAGGGCTCTTCGAGGTCATGCACATGTTTTCGGGCCACTACGACGATGGCCGCCCGCCGAAGTCCACCACGGTCGCCCACGCGATCGATGAGCGGCTCGGTTTGAAAGGGCAGGCCAGCGGAGAGGCATCGCGGAGCGCCCAGACCCTTGCTGCGGCGATTCGGCCCGATGCCATCCGTGAGGCGGCCGGTCGGCATCGCCCGAAATCTGCCTTTCCCGACAGCATCTCGTGACGACAGGGCCGATTCGCGCATCTCTTGCCGAAAGCGCATCGAAGAGCGACGTGACACGGCTTCCGGGAAGGCGAGGGCATCGTGACTGATATTGCTCGCGGCCACTCGCAATCTGTAGAGGCACGCACGGAGTTGGCTCAGGCGGCGTGCAGGGACTTTGTCCGCTCTTCTGCGGCCTGATCGCTTCGATGTTTCGCGACCACAGCTCATGTGGCGCTTCGGCAGAATGTCACGGCAGACGTGCGTTGGACAAGCGTGCTGGGACCCGACGGCGCTAACGGCAGTATCGGTAAGGTGGCTTCATTTCTCATGCCACTCGCGCCTCGAACGCGAGTCATCCGTTCATTCGCGGATCGACCGCAAGCCGCCAGCGATGGACGTTGACAAGATCATCGCTCACGTCGTTCGGCACTTCGGCTGCAGCAGGTGTCTGCATGAAGGTGTCACCAGCGGCGTGGAATTCGATGAAAACGGACGGTTTGAAATTCACACTGATGAAGCGATAGCACGATGGCGGGATCAAGGGTCAAGCTGGTTCTGCGCCGCGACTCACCGCAGTGGCTAATCCACGGAGAATGCGGCAACTACAAGGGAAGCAGGAGAACGGAGCGAAGAAAAATAAAGAAGAACCAGGCTTTAGACAAACCGGGCCCCGAAGAAAATGAACCAGGAAAAGTCGGTTCCACGCAGTGAGTTTCACACCGTAAGTTTTTGACGACTTTCAGATCGCCAATGACATGAAGGGAAGGAACGCAGCATCAGCGCATACCTGGACACTACAGGTATGCGGCGGAAAGTGCGGGATCAGCATATCGGCCAGGGGGCGCTTGGCGCCAATACATGAAATGGCCCATTGGGCTGCGCGTCATCGCCTCGCCTGATCAGCGCTCAAGGTCCGGCTCCACATCAGAGCCGCCGGGCTTGCCCGAAAGGCCTGGCCCGATGCCTCGCTGCACGTTGCCTGCGACGCCGGGGATCCGGTCTTTCCCGTTCACGCGCGGTGCAGCTTGCGTGGGCTCGACCATTGGCCCGTCGCGCTGTATGGGCATCGCCCGTACGAAATCCGCGATGCCGACCGCTATTTTCCGGTCGGCCGGCTCCTCCGATGCCGCCATCGCACGCGCGATCTCACGCCACGCGGCAAACACGCCGCCATGCGCCCCATAGGCCGCCCGGCGTTGTGTGCCGCTCACCACCGGGCGCCAGTAGCGCGGTGTTTCGCCGCGATCAAGCATGCGAACGACGGCCTGCTTCGGATACCGTTGTGTCGCACCGCGTGTGCGCCGGGATGTCGCATTCGCCTCCACCCCGTGCGCACGCAACTGTTGCGCGAAGCGCTCGCGCCAGCGCTGCAGGTCCTTGGGGCACGGATGGAGACGCCTGCCGTTGCGCCCCCTCACCTGCACGCTCAGATGCACGTGCGGATGCGCTTCGTCGTCATGCGCTGCAAAAACGTAGCTTCGACCGTCGCCAAACTCGTCCGCGGCAAACGCGCGTGCCGCGCCTCGCACGGCCTGACGATCGGTGCCCGGCGGCATCGACAGCAGGACATTGAACACCTCCCTGCGCTGGCTTTCCTCAGGAATGCCCCAGCCGCCCAGCTGCCACGCGTGCGCGAGATCCCCCACCGCCGCAGCACCCGCGATGAGCTGGCCGTCCTGATCCTCGAGCTCGATCTCGCCATTGCGCGAGATGTAGCGCAGATGACGGCGCACCGCGCCCATGCCCTGTGCGCCCGATGCCCTGTTCGTTATCTTCACCATCACTTCCGGGGCCGCTTTCAGCGTGCGGGCGACCTGGGCACGAAGCCGGGCAGCCTCATCGCGCAATCTGACGCGCCCCGTTCGAGGTTCGCGCACGTGCCTGAGTGGCTCATAGAAGAGCCGGTCGCCCCAGTTGAGCAGCATCGCGTCGATATAGACTTTCGGGTAAGGCATGCTAGCGGCTCCAGCGGTCGAGGTTCGCGCGAACGAGATCAGCAACCGTTCGCAGGTGTGTGTCGAGACGATTCTTGATTCCCGCCAGCAGGTGCAGCTCGGAATTTTCGATCTGCGCGGGCATGGCGTCGCAGGCGCGTGCGATCGCGCCCAGAAACCGACCGATCGTCGCGAGTTCGCGGTTCGACGCGGCGAGCAGCACCATCTCGCGCTCGCCGAATTGCGGCGCGCCGGTGAGTCGCGCGCGGATGAGCGCGACAATCCACCGGTTGGTCGGGAATCCCGCCGCCGCGGCCATATGCACAACAGCATCGAGCTCCGCAGCGGTCAGGCGGATATAGATCCGTTTGCAGCGTTCACCGACAACTGGCGCTGGCAGCTGCGTGCCTGTCTGGGGGGATGCGCATTCCGGTGCGCGGGCAAGCGCTGCTGCAATCAGTTGTCGCACCCCTTCGGCGGGCGTGACGCCTCTGTGTTCACACCAGGCGTCCCACTGCGGCCTGAACCCCGCCAGCCCAACCTGCAACTGTGTCCGATGCCTGATGGCTGCCATCACAGCCCCGGCAATGACTGGCCCAACGCAGGGCGATCGAGCTCGCGGCTGGCCGCACGATCAGGGGACGACCGCACGCGCCGCGTCCGTGTCGACGGCGCTTTCGGGTCATAGACTTTCGGGGCGGGCACGGCAACACCTTCCGCCCGGAACGTATCGAGCATCCGTGCTGCGCACGCCCGCACGCGCGCGACCGACCGCTCACTGAAACCCTGTTCACGCATCGCTGCCGCCACCACGGCCAGGTGCAGCACGCGCTCTTCGTCTGTCAGTGCAGCCGAACGGTCCTGCGACAGGGCGCCTCCAGGGACCTCTATCGCGGGCTGCCGGTCAGGCCGGGGCGGTGACTCGTGCGGTGACTCGTGCGGTGACTCGTTCGGTGACTCGTGCGGTTGCGTAGTCCGCTGCGGCTGCAACACTTGAACCTGCCAAGTATTGCGGTAGCCCTCCTTTTCTTCCTGACGCATGACTGTGCCTGTTGCATCGAAAACGGGAGACTCGATGGTCGCCCAGCGCCTGCCGGGATTTTCCAGGGTGATCACCTGCCCGGCCTGTGCACCCGACTGCGCAATCGCGCGTTCCAGATCCACACCCCGCACGACATGATCGATACCCGCGTGATCACGGAAGACCACGTAGTGCGACGCGCTGCGCGCGGGGTTGTGCTGATACGGCGCACCGCCATGCCCGATCAGCTCGCCGGTGTAGCGCGGCGCATCGTCCTCGCGATTGCCGGCGGGCCTGGTCTGCGTGCGCTCCGGTGGGTCGGCCTTCGCACGCTTTCCAGCCGGAGAATCCACTGCTGCGACCGGGAGCGTGCGCGCCGGCCGCGCTCCGGCTTCCTGCATCCCGGGCGCCGCCGGGTCCGCGCGAGAGGTTGTGGTGTCCGGCTCAACCCGGGCGCCCGAGCCACCCTCATGCGTGTAGCCGGGGCCGCGAGCCTGCGGACCGGTTGCGGTATCCGCATCGGGCGTGTCGGGGACGGCAGCGGCACCCGGCTCCCGTGCGTGCGCCTGCCATGCGTCATCACGCCCCGCGCGCTCGCGCGGACGTGCGCGAGCCGCATCGAACTCGCGGCTCCGACGCACGGCAACGGCATCGAGCGCCGTCCCGTCCAGTTTGCCGGCTGATCCACGGCCCTGGTCGTTCCGCCCGACAGTCGCCGCGCCTGGCAATGGCACGTCGCGCTCAGTCAGTTCGATCACGTGGATGGCGGCGTCCTGATCGGCCACGCTACCTGAAGATGTCTCTGTCATGATCCTGCTCCTCGATACATCGAAGGGTTCAGTGCCTTCGCCTGGCCGCGTCCCAAAGCAGGTGCTATCGGTCCGGCGCAGCTTCCCCATCGCGCGCCGGGCGTTCCTTCGACTGCTCGAGTGCAGCCGCGCGCGCCTCCCTGATCCGGCTCCACGACCTTGCCTGCAGCTCTTCGAGGGTCTGGGCCACGTCCTCACCGAGCCCCAGTTCGTGAGCCGACTTTTTCAGCGACGCCACCGTACGTTCCAGTTGATCGCGCGCACGGTCCCACGGATACACCCTGGGCCGGTCGCCGTCGTAGCCGATCTGCACATCGGCGCCATTCAGACGCTGGTTTTCGTCACACCACTTCAGGCGCCCGGAAACGAATTCCATGCGCTCCTTCGCGTGGAACACGACGCTGCGTGTCGCCACCTCCTGGATCAAGTAGTGTTCGGTATTGAAGACCTCGCCCCGGTAGGGCCCGCCGTTCTCGCGTGGCGTCGCCATGCGGATCTGTGCACCGAACCGGTGCTGCGCCAGTGCCTTGAGCTCGCCGGGCACCTCATCGAGCCCGTACAAAGGCGCACCCGCTTCGCGTCGCGACAACGCTCTGGTGGCTCCATCATTCGACACTGCCGGTTGCCCGGCTCCCTGCATGGCACCCTCCGCCAGGTCCACTCCAGAGACGTCCTTCGCCTCTTTCGCGCCGCGCTTCGCGCCTTCCCCTGCATCCTGTTTCAGCCGTCCCATCGGTCTGTCCTCCTTCCGTTCGCCCTGCTTCTGTTCAACGGTTACCCACGCCACCTCATCAGGTCGGGGCAAATCAGCCTCGTTGCTCCCGGCCACGTGCCGGTAAGCCGCCTCGCGCAATACATCGCCAACCGCCTCCAGACCCGCGAGCACCGCCATATCATTGAAGTCAGTCGGGGCCACGTCCGCGATACGCGCGTGCGGCGCAAACACCGGTAGTGCCAGACGCGCAGACGCATCGGTCGCGGCATGCTCCGCGCGCTCCTGGCCCGGGCCGAGATCCGCGAGTACGAGCAGGTCCGCATCGGGATAGCGCTCCCGCCAGGTACGTGCGACCCTGCGCAGATTCCCGCTGGAAAGCGCGGCGACGGCGAACCAGCCCGTCGCGCGATGCGCCGACAAGGCTGTCGCCACGCCTTCCGCGATCAGGATCGGATCACCGTGATCGCCCTGAGCCGGAGGTATGTCCGTCATCCAGTAGCCGCCGCCCTTTGCTCCGCCGGCCAGTGCCGATTTGCGTCCCTGTTCATCGATCAGCTCGAGTGTGGAGAGCGCATCGCCAATGCGTACCGGCACGATCAGCACACGGCCCGAGAGGACCTCATCAGCGCTTTTCGGGGCGTAACCGAGCAGCGCGCGCAGTTCAGTCGCCTCAAGTTCGCGCAACGTGTTGACGGGCATAACGTCCTTGTGCACGAGATAGGGGTGCTGCGGTCCCACCGGTCTTGCCCACTGCCAGATCGACACGGCCTCACGCGCGGCTGCCGCGTGCCGTGCGCGCGCTTCTTCCTCTGCCTGGTCCGCTTCACGCGCCTGGGTCGCCCTTTCGGCGCGGTCACGACCGCTGCCTGCCATGTCAATCTCCGGCGTACCGGAGCCCTTCAGATCAAAACCGTGCTGCTCCGCGAGCCAGAAAAGCGAGCCGAGCGTCCTGCCGCCCGACTCGCGCACCGAACGCCACGTCGCGCGTGCAGCGCGCCCGTCGTAATTTGAAGCGCTGCGACTCCAGGTGTCCCAGATCTCGAAGCCGGCTTCGCCCAGACCGTGCTTCACCGCAAAGGCCATGTCGAGCCACGTCGCATAGTCTTCAGCCGGGATCACAGCCAGGGCCGCGCGTACGCGATCGGCTTCGCTGATGTATCGGGTGCTCACGGTTGTTCTCCCTGCATCGAAACAGCATTGGGAACTGTGGCCCCGCGTCCCGTACGACGCGCATTCTGACCGGCCCGCTTTGCACGCGCGACATCATCTGCCCTCACGCCAAGCAGCCTGAAGTGCCGCTCGACATAGGCCGTTGCTTCCTCCTCGCTGATGTCGGCCGTGTCCGCCGGCAGATCACGCGCGTCCCACGCCTGCAGCACTTCGAGGTAGTCCGCCGGCACGTCAATGAGCTTCGCCGTTTCAGCGTCCACTTCGCCGGTGCGCAAGACACGCACGCGCCGCTCGGCCTGGGCGCTAAAAAGCACGAGGTCCATCGCCGGCACCTTCGGTGCTGCCGCCAGACGCGACGTAAAAGCAGGGTCTTGCCAGTAGCAGATCTTCTCGGCAAGAATCGGCCTGGTGTTCTCAAGCAGGATAATTTCGCGGTTCCGCCCCAGCTCCTTCAGTTCCTGTGGCAGTAACAGCGGCCGCCGCTGTTCGGACACGCTCTCGCTCGGCCCGCCCCGCCCACCGGACCAGCCGAACCAGCCGCTGGGCCGACTCACGCTGCGCGAGCTGTCGGTGAAGGTGCCAAGCATCTCGGAATACTCGTTGGCATCCTTCTGCTCGCGCGGCGCATAGAGAATCTGCATCGCGTGATTCGTGACGAACGTGCGGGCGTCGGCCCGGCCGTAGACCGACTCCAGTTGCGAGACCGACTGCACGATCGACAGCATGCGCAGGTTGTAGCCGGCCATATAGGAGACCGCCCGTGCGATGATCTGCACCTTGCCGATCGCGGTGAATTCGTCCATCACGAGCAGGCACTGGAACTTCAGCGCCGGATTGTCCTCGGGCAACTGTTTGGTGTTGAGATTGACCAGTTGCGAGAACACCAGATTGACGAGCAGTGCCGCTTCGACCAGATGATCGGGCGTAATGCCGATATAGACGGTCATGCGCCGTTTGCGTACATCGCGCAGATCGAAGTCGTTGCCGCTCGTTGCCGCATCGACGACCGGATTGGCCCAGATCGTGAGCGGCGCGTTAAACGTCGCAAGGATGCTCGCCAGCACCTTGTCGTCATTCGCCAGAAACCGGTTCAGCGCGTCAATGCAGGCGCCCGGGAGCAATGCACGGTGCTGCAGCAGGGCCTGCTGAAGCCAGGCCTTCACCGGCATGCCGTTGCCCGAGGACTGCCGCAGCACCTCGCCCATCGTCACGGGATAGTCTGGAATGTCCGCAATCTTTCCGGCGCGCCGCGCGTCGCGCCATTCGCACAGCAGCAGCACGATCCCCAGAAAGAGATTACGTGCCTGATCTTTCCAGAAGTCGTCGTGGCCGCCAGCCGGATACAGCGCATAGCCGATTGCAAGAATGTCACCGACGCGGAACACGCCATCCGAGATCGCCGACAACGGGTTATAGCGGTGGCTACGTGCGTCTTCGGCGAACGGATTGAACAGGTACACCGCGTGGCCGTGCGCGCGACGAAAGCCTGCCGTGGTGGTGTAGTTTTCCTGCTTGATGTCGAGCACCACGGCCGAATCCGGATAGCTCAGCAGGTTCGGAATGACCACGCCGACGCCCTTGCCCGAACGCGCGGGCGCAGCGAGCAGGACGAACTGCTGGCCCGCAAAGCGCAGGTACCTCCCGCGCCATACGCCCACGACGATCGCGGGTCCCGCCTCGCCCGGTCGAACTGCGCTCATAACAGCCCCGCCGCACGGATTTCCGCGCCGCTCGCAAAGCGCGCGCTGCCATAAAGCTGCCGGTGGCCCGTACGTTCCCACAGCGCATACCCTGCAGCTGGCGGGGCGCCGAACACGACCAGGCAACCCATGAGCAACGAGCCCGCGAGATGGCGGCCCTGCTTCGGCAGATCGCCATGCCGGTAGGCCAGCAAAGCGTCCCACCAGGTCCAGAGTCCGGCATGCAGGGGATTGTGATGCGCGCTGGCGAGCAGGATCACACCGGCGAGCCACAGCGCGGCGCTCATGCAGATGCCACATGCCATCAAGGCAGCGAGCGTCATGCCCGCCGTGCCGGCGTGCTGCCCCAGCACGTACCAGTGAAATTTCCGCTTCTCGCCCATCATGTCCTCCACTGCAACTTGCGTTGATTACGTCAACCCCGCTATGCAAACGCGCTCTGGTGCTTGCGCACGGGATCGAACCAGACTTCGGTCATCGCCCATCGCCTGCCGGTCTGCACGCCCTCATCGTTAAACACAGGCCGCGCTTCCATGTGCGCCACCACATCGATCGTCAGCAACAGCAGTCGCCTGAGCGCCGCATCGTCACAGGCGGCTGCCTCGGGATGCTCTTTCGCCATCAGCGCGAAGCGTTCGATCGCCACCGTCGCGTTCGTCGCGTGATAACTCGTGATCGAGCCCGCATGGCCGGTGCTCAGCAGTTTCAGGAAGTCGTACGCCTCGGCGCCCCGTAGCTCGGCAAGCAGCACGCGGTCCGGGCGCATGCGCAGGCTGCTGGCGATCAGCTCCGCTGGCGTCACCTGCGCCTGTCCCTGCCCGCCCTTGCTGTAGAGCAGGTGGACGCAGTTCTCGATATGACGGATAAAAAGTTCGCGCACGTCCTCGATCGTCACGACGCGCTCGGTCGCCGGAATGTGCTGGCACAGCGTCTTCATGAAGCTCGTCTTGCCCGAGCCCGTACTGCCGACAATCACGAGGTTCAGGTGCCCCCGGACCGCGCGCTCGAAGAACCCGACGAAATCGCGTTCCTTGAGATGGCCAGCCAGCGCCCGGTCAAGCGGACGCAGGGCCGACCACGCATCGTCGATGCTGGATGGTCGATGCCATAGCGTCTGCGCAAACAGGCCCTCGATACGATAGGTTTCCAGCGCCTTTTCGCGCGCAGCTGGCCTGCGGATCGTGACCGACACCGTGCGCGGGGGAACCACCGGCGGCACGACGATCTGGATGCGCGCGTCGCCCGGCAGCAATGCGCCAAGCACCGGGTGTTGCGCCGAGATCTCCTGGTTCGTGAGCGTTGCAATCGCCACGGCGAACGCCATCAGGCGTTCGAAGTCCAGCTCGCCGTAGTCGTGGCCGTGCCAGCCCAGGTGCGTCTCGGTCAGCACGCGCTGTGGCCGGTTGATCACCAGTTCGGTCACATCCGCATTTTCGAGCAACGGCGCGAACGGACGCATCAGTTCGCGCACCGACGCGTCGTCGGGCAGTCGCGCGAGCGCTGCGCCGGGCGCAGGACCGGATGTCATGGCACGCGTGTTCATCTCCCCGCCTCCGGTTGCAGCGCATAGACCGCACTGAAATCGAGATCGCGTGCGAGGACGATCGTGAATTCGGCTCCCTGGCTCTGTGTCAGTGTCGGCGCAATATTGATCGTGCTGTCGAGCACGCGTGCGGCCATGTCGTCACCGCTTTGCCGGGTGTTCTCGAAGACCGTCGAACTGTTGCTGTTGCCGCCGCGCGTGGCGAGATAGCCGATCGCGTCGTGCGTGAGGCTTAGCAGGAACGCAGCACCCACGCGCTCGCCCCAGCGGTTGTTCACATGGCCACCGATACCCATGCGTCCGAGCGCATCGGCCGCCGGCGAACCGGTGTCGACGCTCACGCCGTCCGGTGTCCTGATGCGCGCGGACAGGATGAACACGCGCCGCTGGCCCGGAGCAGGATTGGTCCGGTATTCGCTATTGACCTGCGAGCCGCGCTCGATGAGCACCACGTGGCCGTTATCCGAATACACGTTCTTCGTCACCGTGCAGGTGGATATGCCTGCTTCGCTCGAATCAAAGGCGGTGTCACCCACACAGTCGATCTTGGCGCCCTGCGCCAGAATGAAATTGCGGTCACCGAGGCGCGATGCCAGCACGCGCGGTGTCGCACCCGGGGTCAGTACCTGGACGAGGGACCGGGCAGCCAGGCTACCGGACTGGGCCGGCTTCAGTGCAACCGGGCTCGTATCACTCGTATCGGCCACCGGTGACGCAGCGCCGGAAAGCAGCGATTCCGTCCGAAAACCGCCTGAGTCGCCCGTCGCAATCAGCGGCGCATCCAGATAACTGCGCACAGGTGTCGTGCGTACGACTGCGGGCGAAAGGTGTCCAGCGGTCGCGGCCGGTGCTGACGCGGCTTGCAGGCTCGAGGCGCTGGTTACCGCTACGGACGCCGGCGCGCTGGCCGCGGAGGCTGCCTGCCCGTGCCCGTCCGCAAAGACTCGCCCGTTGTCCGGCTGGTCGAGCGCTGCGTCACGCCGCGCCTTCGCATCCGCATCATGACGCGCGAGGAACCCGTGAACGGTCCACACCGCACCGATGACCACGATAACCACGATCGCGAGCGGTGTAAGCCACCAGACACGCGGGCGGCCGGACGAGCGGTGTTGCCCCAGCTCCGGCATGCCGCGATCAGCCGGTGCGCTCCCGTTCGCCCCGGGTGGAACGCCAGCATGTGCGCGAGCGTCACCCGGGCCGATCACGTTGCGGGTCCCTTCGTCACCCATGTGATCCATGTCACCCTTGTCGCCCATGTCGCCCATGTCACTCATCGCCTTCGCTCCGCAGCACGCGTTTGACACCGTCCACCGTCGTGCCGTCCTTCGGCGGCACGCCATCGATGTCATACGCATCGTTCCACAACCCCACGACTTCATTGGCCAGGCGCAACACGAAGCGCTGCGCAACCTCATGGACGACGATCACGTCGCCCTCCATGTGTCTGTCGACGACGCTTTCGCTACCATCCTCCGCCACGCGGAAGATCGCGGGAATGCGCCGGTTAGCCGGGATCCGGACATAGGTGAACCGGCCGTCGTCCCATGCCGCCGCCGGTGCAATGTCGTCTGAATGCGGCATTACCTGCATCGAGTAAGCGGTGTTGCGCACCGCAGGCAGCCCGGCCAGACGCTTCTGTACAAGCGCCTGGTCCGCCTGCGCCTGGGACCTGGTGGTTTCGGGATAGCCAAACGTCACGCGATACATTGCGTGGCCGTTGCCAGACTTCGCATTCAATGACAGGACGACGAGATCAAAGCTGTAGCTGCGCCTGTCGGTGCGGATTTCCAGATTCGTGTCGTGTGCGGAGAGCTGCGGCTTCAGGTAGACGTCGTGGTCGCCCTTGTTCGCGACGACCTGCCAGCCATCGCGATCGCCGGGCGCGACGACCAGAATGCGCTCGTGCGGATCGAGTGCAATGTGTGTGGCAAACCCGCGCTGCGCCTTGATACGCACGACCTCGTCGGGTTGATACAGTACCTGGCGCACGCGGGAGTCCCTCGACCAGCCCGGCACGTCGTACGCAACCGCGAGCCGGCAGCCGCATGCCAGGAGGAGCGCAGCGAGAGCGTATGCAGGCTTCATCGCACACCTCCGGCCGTGGTGCCGGGCGTCGTCGCCGGTTGTGCAGCCGGCACCGCGGGCGTATATTCCGGATCGCGGCTGTAGGCCGTGACCCTGAAGCCAAACGGATTGTCGATCGCAAGGCTTTCCCTCGTGAACACCGGCGGCTTGTATGTGTAAGCCAGCGTCACGACGAAGCGTTGGGGCGGCTCGGCGTTGTCAGCTGCGCTCCTGCGCGTGGTGCGTTCGATATGCACAACGGCATGCCCCGGTTCGTCGGGCGGAAGCGTCGTCGAGAGAATGCGTATACGCCATTGGGTATTGGGTCCGAGCTGCCTGTCCAGCGCATCGGGACCGCTGTAGATCTGCCGGTAGTCGCGCGCGACCGTGTCGTCGCTCATGTTCAGCACGCAGTCGTAGTCCATCTGCAGCAGCCCCCAGTCGTAACGTTCACGCGAGCGCACATACGCCTCGACCCAGTGCTTGTCCTGGATCTCCCGGGTATGCACGTGTTTCGCGTCGAGGACGTCGATCACCTGCGACTCGCCCGTGAGCGTGTTCACCTCGATCGGCAGGGGCACGACCCGGTAGAACGGCACCATCACGGCGAGTGCCGTCGCGCACAGTACGGCCACGCCGACGGCCGCGTAGGCGATATGCCAGGCGCGGCGCTCGGAGCGCTCCTGCAGCTCGGTGAGCGACGCCTCGATGTCGAGCACGCGCCGATAGTCGTGGGCGGCTTTCATGAGGCGGCCCCGTCCACCGGCAGCTCAACGTGTGGTGCACCGGGTGGCGCAATCGGCAAAACCGACAGCGGTGCGCGATTCACCGGGACACGGTGCGAACCATCGGGCAGGACGGGTTTCGGCGGCGTATCACTGCAGGCAGCAATACACGTCGCCGTCAGCAGTGCCGTCATGAAGGAAGCACAGATTTTCATGGCGTCCCCCTCAATTGCCGAACGTGGCCGGAACCATCTGGTCCTGGATGCGTGCCGTGTTCGCCGCCCGGCTCATGACGAGTTCACTCTGCTGCTCCGCAATCAGCCGGTCTTCCGTGTCGGAGAGCATTCTGAAGAGCTGCAGCCTGGTCATTTCGTTGCCGACGGCGGTGCTTTCCGACTGGATACGAGCCTGCAGTTCGGCCACGCCCTTGGGGTCCTGCGTGAGGTCGATCTGCTGCATCAGGCTTTGGATCTGGTTCAGTTCATGGAGCTCGGTCTGGTACGCCTGCATGCCGAACGCCTTGTCCTGGAACGGCTTGTTCAGCTCGCGCTGGCACAGTTGCTGGTCGGCGCCGCTCTGGTCCTCGCAGTTGTAGATTTCACCCGCCGAGCGCAATGCCTGGGCACTACCTGTAAGGCCCGAATAGCCGCCATGCTGGATTGCCGCATAGACACTCATCCAGTTCGACGGCAGTGAATTCGCAAGCACAGGGTTACCGAGCAGCGCGCCAAACCCGCGTGTGCCGTTAAGCGACTGGTAAAGCTGGATCTCCTGCTGCACCTCGTGCTCGAGCTGCGCGACCGTGGCAATGGCCTGTGCGACGTTGGCCGCGTCGAACACGGGAATACCTTGCGCGTTCGCCGACCGGGCGACGCCCGCGCCGAGCGCCGCGAGCAACACGCAATAGTTCAATGGTTTAAAAGACCTGATCATGGTGTGCTCCTGTCATTCATTCGCCGCTCTGGCCGAGGTGATCGCGGGCTGCCCGCCGGTAGGCGGCAATAGCGTTCCCATCCGACGAAGCACCTCCACCTGCTCCCTGGACGCCCGGGACGCCCTGAATCCCTGCCCCGGGACGCCCTCGGCCACCCGTGCGGCCCAATCCTCGCGCAATCGCCCTCAGCACCGGGCGCGACGCAAGGCCCGCGACAAAGGCACCGAAGCCGGACAGCGTGGCTCCTCCGGCAAGACCGGCCGCGACGCTGGGCAGTTGCCAGCCCACCATTGCAAGGAACACCCCGGCCACGAACAGACCCACAGCGGCCACATCGGCCGCGGTACCCTCCAGCGCGTGCTGAACGGCAGCCACGAGAGCTGATGGATTTGAGCCGGGTGCGGCGCTCGTGACGTGCAGCGCCGTGAGATCCGCGGAGAACGCGGTGAGCGCCATGCCGAGGAAAGCGGCAACGAGGATCTGCAGCAGCGAGTAGTTCGCGACCTTCGCGGTCCACGCCTCGAAGAATTTTGCGGTCGGTGCAAACGCGCCGCAGGCGATGAAGATCGGTCCAAGACCCAGCACGAGGTCAAGCAGCATCCTCGCCATCACCACCTCGAACGCGAGCACGATCAGGAAAATCGAGCCACCAAACGCAGCGATCAGTCCGCACAGGAAGTCTCCGGTTGCGGCCGTCACCATGCTCAAGCCCACGCTCTCGTGCGTCGCCTTGTTGAAATAGGCTTCCATCACCAGATCGATCTGCTGGTCGTAGCAGTCGAGCGTCTGGTAGATGCTGGTCGCGCCCGTCGCCGTCACACTGCCCGCATCCGGCGAGCCACACCCCGGATTGCCGGCACCACTGGCTGCCGCGGCCGTCTGGATTGTCTGGGCAAGACCGGCTGTCGCACCGCTCACCGCCGTGACGAGCTGGCCCTGGTAGACGCCCGTTCCAAGCGCGAACGCGAGGATGACGGCGACCTTCAGGCCGCGCCACGCGAACGCCGGGACAGCCTCGTGAGCCTCGCCGCGCACCACCGCCAGGCCATAGGCGATGATCCAGATCGTGACGGCCGTCGTGACAGCCGGCACGAGTGCGCTGGAGAGCGCGGCGGAAACGTTCGTGACGTACCTGGCAGTGCCGTTTTCCAGGGTGCCACCGATCGCGGTAAAGAGCCCGCTCATCGCGCACCTCCTGCTGCTGTGTGCGACGCCGGCGGGCGTTCGCTACCCTTTATCGACCGGCGCTGGGCGAGCCGCGCGTGAAAGAGAGGCAACCAGGCCTGTGGCGCATCACCCACCTCAGCGCGAATGACATCGAGCAGTTCGACGTTGTCCGTGGTCCCGGACAGCACGTCGAGGACATCACCGAGGCCGCCCAGATCGAGCTTGCCGATCGCCGACCGGTGCCCCTGCTTGAGGAGAAACATGCGGCTGTTCTCGCCCAGGTTCCTCACGATGTCGAACTCGGCTTCGGTCAGCTTGAAGCCGTGCACGTAGTCGTCGTAGTCGGCCCGTGGATTGGGCAGAAAGAAAAAGGTCGCAGTCTGCTCGACAAGTGCGCGGGCGATGTCGCTTCTGAGGACGTCCGCCGGCGACTGCGTATCGAAGATGCCCAGGCCATTTTGTTTGCGGATCGTCTTCTGCCTGTTGTTTGCGAAGTCGGTGAAGACCGCGTCGCCCAGACGCTTCCAGAACTCCGTCATTACATAGATGAAGCGCCGCCCGTCAATAAGGCGTTCGGTCAGATAGAGCAGATACATCGTGACCGGCGTCGATATTTCCGTGTCGTCGAGCAGCTCGGTGTCGTCGAAGCCGAAGAGGCTACCGTGCATGAAGCCGAGACGGTCGGCCGGATTGTCCAGCACCCACCCCAGGCGTGCGCCCGCACACCATTTTGTCAGGCGCGCATGGAGGCTGTTCTCACCGACGTTGGGCAGCAGTTGGCGCACCATCGACAGCCGGCGTAGCGGCCGGGCCATCCGGCCCACTTCGCGCACCGCGCGCGAGATATCCATTTCTTCCTTAGCGGAAAGCGGGGTGCCGGTATCGACCAGCTTGCGCACGAGCCGCTCCCAGAAGTCGAACACGGCCTCGCTCGGCTCGAGCTGCAAGGGGTTAAGCCCGGTCGGCTCGCCCCGCCGGAAGACGGTGTAGATGCCGCCCATCGCCCGGATCGCGATCTCGGTGCCGCGATCCTTGTCAAACACCACGGCGGTCACGCCATACTTCGTGGCCATCGCCAGCAGGAACAGTTCGAGCACCGTCTTGCCCGCTCCCGCCCGGCCAATGATCTGCGTGTTGGCAAGTGCCTTCTCATCGGCCGAGTCCTGCTTCTGCGGTGTCGCGTGGAAGTTCAGGTACAACGGCTGGCCACTGGGCGTCTTGACGATCGTGATTGCCTCGCCCCACGGGTTGCCGTCGCGCTTGCCCGTGGCAAAGTTGTGCAGGCTCGCCAGTGCGCAGAAGTTGCGCGAGGTCAGCTTCGCTTCGCGCGCACGGTACCGCCAGTTAGCCGGCAACTGGGCAAACCACGCGGCGTCCGCCACGAGGTCGATCAGCGCCGTCTGGAATCCGGCGTCCGCCAGTTGCGTACGGGCCCTGGCGATGTGCCTGGCAACCTCGTCGGGCGTATCGCCGAGCACGGCGAGCGAATAGTGGTATTCGCCCAGGGCGAAGTCACCGTTCACGAGATCATTGAGCGCCTGGTCCATCGCGGCAATCTGCGAGACCGCCACGTCTTCGCCCGCGATCAGCTGGTTGCGCTGACGTTCAAGCGCATCCTTCGCGCCCGGCCTGTCGAGAATCGTGAAGCTCTGTGTCTCGATGTATTCATAGTCGCCGTAAAGCAGGTCATTGAGCATGCCCGGCTCGGATTGCTCCGGATAGTCCTTCAGGTCCAGCAGTGCCCCATAACGGGTCGCGCCCGGCATCCTGATCTCGACTTTCTCCGCGCCAAAGAACAGACGGGAGGTCGGTAACGCCTCGCGAATACGGCCTGCTGACACGGGTACCGGCTCCCAGACGCCGTTGACGAGATAGCCGAGGAACTCCAGTGCCGCCGAATAGCGGCACGAATGGGGCAACCGGTGCGGCCACCGGTCATAGACGCCAAGCGCCTGCGGGTCGTATGGCTTGAGGCTCGATTCGACCTGTGCGGCGAGTTCCGCCATGACCTTCAGTGCATCGTGCTGGTCGCGCCGGATGTCGTCGGGCGTGCGGCGCGCCGCCTGGCTGAAGAGTCGCCCAAGCTTCGTACGGTTTGGGCGATACACGAGCGTGAAGTAGAGCTCGTTGGCCATCATCCGGTAGCCGGCAAAGCTCGCGTAGTAGCGCGCGGCCAGTTCCTGGCAGAATGCGTGGTCGTACGCCGTGTCAAACCGGTCGGACACGCGGCGGCGCAGCCGGTGCGACCACAGCGCCACATGCCCGCCGCTGAAGCTGCGCACCAGCTGGTTAAAGCCCTGGTGGCGCACGAGAATGTCTGCCGGATCCGCGGCCTCGAACGCGATGCCCGCGATTTTCCAGATGAGCAGGTAGTCGCCTTCGCGCGTCTTGATCACGTGATCGGTAACATGTGTGGAATACGGCAGGAAGTCCTGCAGCGCCACTTCGCGGTTCGCGAGCGCGGCGAATTTCGGCCCGGTGTGCATGTCATGCCCTCCTCTTGAACCGGATCGGCGCATACGCGTGCGCGCCCCAGAACCGGCGGTTGCGCTGTCGCAGCATCATGCGAAACCGGAGTGCGAGCTGCGCAAGACGCTGGTCGTCATGACGGGTGACAGCTCGCATCGTGACGAACACCGGGATCATCAGCAGAAGAATCGCCACGCCAAGTGGCGGACTTGCCAGCAATGTCCAGATGGCCGGCACCAGCATGCCGCCGCACACCATCAGGAGCGGCACCAGCGGCACACCCCACAGCATCGCGGGACGGGTGCAGCCCTTGAATACCGGATCCTTGAGCGCGTTCATGATCCTGATCCTGCTCCGAAGCAGCGCACGGCTCAGGTCGCCGGAATCAGCATCGCGGCGATCACCGTCGCGCAGCCGACAAAGAGCCCGCCGATGAAGACGTTGGCGATGTCGCCAAAGCGGGCGTGCTGGAACATCATCTTGAAACCGGCCCAGATGATCGCGATCGAGCAGATCACCCCGCCAACGCCGAGAAGCGTCGTCTGGATCGTGTTGAGCAGCGTGTTGACCTGCGACAGCTGGGCATGGGCGGGCGATGTCACGATGAGAGTCACCACCGCAGCGGTCACGAGACTTTCGATCCAGCACGACTGTCTCGCCAGCTTCAAAAGCGCCTTTATGCCTTTGATTATGATTAGTAATACTGATTTCATGGAACGCTCCTGGTGAAACATCTTGATACATTGCCTGGCTTCCAGTTCTCAGAACACCACTGCGCTTCCGGCTGGCGGATCGCGCTTTCGGTCCTGCTTCGGATCTGGTGCGCCGTCGTCCGGCATCGTCACGCGCTCTTGCAGTTCCCGTGCTGCCGCAGCCCTGCTCAACGGCGCAACCGGTATTGCCGTGACGGCAGGTTCAATCGCGGCTACAGACGGCGTCGCCCGCGCAGTCACGCCGGCGACGACGCGCTGCACGTAGCCAGTCCGGTAGCCGGTGGCAAAATTGCCGCTGGCGTAGCAGGACAGGCCCGCGCGCAGTGCCTGCTGGACATCCGGTTGCGCAGCGTGTGCCTGTGCGAAACACCGCTGCAGGATGCTCGCCCCGACTGCCAGGTTGCGGCAGGGATCGAAGGCGTTCTGCGGCGTCAGTCCATAGCGGGTCCAGTTCGCGTGGTTCACCTGCGCGAGGCCCACACTGTAGTTCCGGCCGCTCGCCTCCAGCGTGCGCGCGGTGGCAATCGCTTCAGCCTCGTTTGCGGGCTGCCGCATCAACCGGCCGTGGACCACCCCGATCGCATAGGGGTTGAACTCCGATTCGACGCGAACGATCGCGGCAAGCGTCGCGGGTGCGACCTGCGGCGCGCACTGCTGCGCAAGCGTCAAGAAGTCGGGCAGTGCCATCAGCCACCTCCTCCGATGTCGCTCCCCTCCTCCTGCTCCATGCGCTCGAGGAACAGGTGCGCAGCCTGCATGGGGTCATACGGCCTCTGGGTACTGCCCGCGCCGTAATACTCGGTGATCGTGCGGCTCTGGCCGCCGGCGTCCCACCAGACGCGGGTTTGGAGACGCCCGCCGATGTCCACATTGATCGCGCCACGCGCACCACACAGCAGTTCGCTCTTTTCCCGGCCGCCCCAGTACAGCAGGTCCTCGCGGCAATATGCTGCGCTCGCAAAGGTTTTCGAGACGGAGAAGCCCGAAGTGTCACCAGAGTCACCAGCGCCGCCCGAGCCGCCCGAGCCGCCCGAGCCGCCAGCACCAGACTCGCACGCCGGGAACGGATCACCGTGGCGCAGCGCGCTCCACAGTTTCTCGACAGGCGGCACACATTCGACGTACTGCTCTGGACCGCCCGGATTCGACAGGCACAGGAACACCTGGCAGCCCCAGTCGTCGGCGCAAGCCGGTTCCGACGCGAACACGGAAGCGGCGATCAGGACGACCAGCACAACCGGCCATCGATGTGCAGCGCACCGCACCTGGGAGGCAATCCATGTCTTACGCATGGAAGGCCTCCACTTCGCTCGACGCGTCATCTCGTTCGTGGTCTTCGCCGTGCAGTTCGTCCAGCTCCAGTTGCCCGGCGAGCGCCTCAAAGCACGCTCGTATCGACTGCCATGCCCTGCGCGCCGCGCGCTCCTTGCCGAGTTCCGATACCGATACGCCGGCAGCCTGCGCCTGCGCTATCGCGCCGAACCGCGGGATGCACAGATGTCTGTCCAGCCCCCCCGGATCGGGAATCAGCCACGCCCCGAACTGTGCCTCGATCGTCCGCACATTCGCCTGGTGCAGCGGTGTCGCTTCCACCATGTTTGGCAGCAGGCCGATGAAGTGCAGCGAGGGATTCAGCTTCGCGCGCACGTTGCGCACGCCCCAGGCTGCGTTGATGAGACAGGCTGCGCTGTCGAGTGCCTCGCGGCTGAGCTGGATGGGACTCACCATCGCGTCAACCATCGACTCGACACATACCGTGCGCAGGTCTGGAAGCGGTGGGCAGTCGATGAGGCAGACGTCGGCGAAGGCTGCCAGGACGCACAGGAGATGTCGCACATTGGCGTAGTAACGCGCCTCATCAGCGCCGGGCTCGAGACACAGCGCCGGCACGGCATGGGCGGGCAGCACCCACAAGCCCGGCGCCCCGACATTACGGCGAAGGCCGCCGCACTGCGCCATCAATGTCTCGCCGCGCAGGACGACAGCCCTGTGCGCGCGGGCGAGCGACGCCGTGCTGCATGCAG
Source organism: Paraburkholderia sp. BL10I2N1 (assembly GCF_004361815.1). Taxonomy (NCBI): domain Bacteria; kingdom Pseudomonadati; phylum Pseudomonadota; class Betaproteobacteria; order Burkholderiales; family Burkholderiaceae; genus Paraburkholderia; species Paraburkholderia sp. BL10I2N1. The sequence continues at coordinate 431,360 of NZ_SNWA01000001.1, forward strand.
GCTCGGCAAGGTCAATCACGAGCACCCGCAGGTGCCCCATCAAATGCAGGTAATGCGCGAACTGGCATGTCAGCGCAGTCTTGCCCGTCCCACCTTTTGCGGCAGCAATCAGAAGCGTTTTCATGGTCGGTCACTTCCCTCGGTTACAGCACCGGGGCACCGACCCGAATCTGCGACGGAAAAAAGAAACCCGCGGCGCCTCAAGGGCGAACCGCGGGTTCAAGGGGGATCATTTCAGCGCCGGCAAAAAAAAAGAAAAGCCTGCGGATGCAGGCTTTGATCATGTTCCGGCAGGCAACACCATCGCGATACACATCGGTACTTCGGGGCCGCCAATGCGTAACTCGGTAGCGTCAAGCGCTTTAACCGGAACAGGTTGTTGAATTCACTCTAGTGCAAGGTTTTTATCTGCGCAAGGGACGTTTTTTTCGCTCCTCTTCATTTCGATTTACGCCTCATTCATTAACGTCCCGTGCGTTTCTGAAGCATCGTTTTTTGTCACGACGTTTCATCCAGAATTTTTTCGATCGCGGCCTTCGCGGCTGCGAGCTCCAGCTCAAATATATGCGACGGTTGACGCCTGATCTTCAGACGCCTGCAAACAACCTCCCGACCTGCCCCCCACACGTACACCATCCGTAACAGTTCGCGATGACATGGCGCGAGTCGCCGCCAGGCCCGATCTACGCGTTGCGCATCCCCCTCGTCATGACCGCCTCGCGCCTGACGCGCCCAATTGCACAGGCGTTCCTCGAGGCTCCAGCGAACCTGGGAACTGCTCATGGCAATCTTGTGTGCACAGGACCTGGAATGGACGTCGGCCCGAAGCAACGGTAGCCCGCCGGACTGGCCAGGCACCGGTCGATACCGGCAACACGCCAACCAGCCGATCGGGTACCTGGCCTCACGGACGCAGGAAACGTCCCGTCCTTGATACGTTGATAAATAGTCGGGCGTGACAGGCCCACTTCGCGTTGGACCTGCTTACGTCGTAAAATCGCCAACGCCGTGCGCGAGACTTTCGCCATATGTCACCTCGTTAAGGTATCCGGGACCACCCGGACCATATTGCGGATTGAAGTCTCTACCGTTCCCGCAGGCAAGCCCGTCTTACCGTCGGGACGCCACCGTCACAACTACGGCCTCAATCGGGACAACACGTCGCAATATCAGCGGCGCTTTGGACAGGCGACCGACGCCACCCCGATCGAAGTGCTCTCGCTACCTTACGCAGCGCCCATTAGCCGCGCGCGCTGGTCGATCTGAAACACCGCGACCGCTTCCCGCAGCACATCCGCCTGCGCTTCCAGCGATTTCGCCGCGGCCGCGGCTTCCTCGACGAGCGCCGCGTTGTGCTGCGTGACTTCATCGATCTGGCTGATCGCCTTGTTGACCTGATCGATGCCGTCGCTCTGCTCGTGCGCGGCCGCTTCGATCTCGCTCATGATGCCGTTCACGCGGCTCACCGAATCCATCGCTTCCTGCATCGTCCTGCGCGCCTCGGCGACGAGCGATGCACCCTGCTCCACCTTCGCGGCCGAATCGCCGATCAGCTCCTTGATTTCCTTCGCTGCCGTGCCCGAGCGCTGCGCGAGGCTGCGCACTTCCGACGCCACGACCGCGAAACCACGTCCCTGTTCGCCCGCCCGCGCCGCTTCGACGGCAGCGTTCAATGCGAGAATGTTGGTCTGGAACGCGATGCCTTCGATCATGCCGATGATCTCAGCGACCTTGCGCGACGATTCCGTGATGCCGTCCATCGTCTGCGTCACGCGGGTCACGACATTGCCGCCGCGCGTGACGGTCTCGAGCGCCCCCTGGGCGAGGCGGCTTGCCTGCTTCGCGTTGTCGGTGTTCTGCCTGACCGTCGCCGACAGTTGCTCCATGCTCGCCGCCGTTTGCTGAAGCGCGGCGGCCTGCTGCTCGGTGCGGCTCGACAGATCTGCGTTGCCCGAGGCAATTTCGTTCGCCCCCGTCGTGATCGCTTCCGTGCTGCCGCGCACCTTCAACACCGTATCGACGAGGCCATCGCGCATCTGCGTCAGCGCGGACAGCAGCTGGCCCATTTCATTGCGCGAGCGCGTCTTGACGGAGATCGTCAGGTCGCCGGCCGCGATGCTGCGAAAGTGCGAGATCGTCCGGGTCACCGGCTTGACCACCGCCGCCGACAAGCCTGCTCGCGCCATCACGCCGACCACGATTGCGATCACACCGATCGCGCCGAACAGCAGCGTCGCGATTCGAAGGCGCTCCGCCGCAGTCTCGGCCTGGCGTTGGCCCTCTGTTGTCTGCAGGCGGGCGAGCGCGTCGATCGCTTTCGAATAGGCCGCGTAGTAGGTGTTGGCCGTTTCGCCCTGGATCGTGCGGAAGGTGTTGAAGTCGTTGTCGCCGAGCGCCTTGAATTCAGGCTCGATCGCGCGGTCGACCAGCTCGGCGCGCGCCTGTTCGACGGCCTGCGCGAGCTGCTTTTCCTGGTCGCTGGCAAACGGTCCGCCTGCATAGCTGCGAAACGCCGCCGTCGACTCTTCAAGCACCTTGTGTGCGGCCGGCAGCAGGTCATCGGTCTGCTTGCCGACGCTGAAAAGCGTCTCGTAGCTGCCGAGCGCGAGGCGTACCTGCAGAAGCTTTTCTGAGCTTGCCTTCAACTGCATCAGCGCGGACGCGCTGTGTTGTACTTCCTCCAGCCCGCTGTTTGTCAGCTTGAGCGCGCCGTAACCGACGCCGATCACAGTCAGCAGAAACGCGACGAAGACGCTGATAACCAGCGTCAAACCACCGCGGATGGTGATGTTGTTTAGCATTTTTTCTCCGGAACGTCCTGGTCGGGCAGCAGCTGCGCATGGTCTCTTTGTGCGTGGTTCGCAACTCGCCGCATCCGGGGTAACGGCGCTTTTCGAGCCCGGATAGATAGGGAATATCCACTAGTGGCGCGGCTTTCGGGGCGGTTTTGATCCAGTATCTGGGAGAGATCGGCGAGCGCTTCTTGTCCACGGTTTTCAATCACCAGGGCGGCGCTGTTTTTTCGCCTGGAACTGACTCACCCTGGATTCAGGGCGCGGTGCGTTTCGTTTGTATAATTCGGCGTCTTCGCTCAGGCTCACTTTCATGCTCAGTTTTGCGCTCGGCTTTCTCATCTCACTGCTGGTCACGCTGTTGATCGTGCGTTACGCGCATCTGCATGAGAAGTTCTCCACCGACAGCGATCTGGCTGGCGTGCAAAAATTTCACGCGCGCCCGGTGCCGCGGATCGGCGGGACAGGGATTCTGCTTGGCCTGATCGTGTCGGCGCTGCAGCTGCATCGGGCCTATCCGGCTGTGTCCGGCGGGATTCTGGGGCTCGTCGCGTGCGGCATGCCAGCGTTCGCTTCCGGCCTGATCGAGGACGTGACGAAGCGTGTGTCGCCTTTGGTTCGCCTGCTCTGTACGATGGCCGCCGCGGCGCTTGCCTACTTTTTTCTGAATATCGCCGTGACGCGCATCAGCGTGCCGCCGCTGGACTTCCTGCTCTCCTATGCAGTGGTTTCGTTTGCGGTCACGGTGCTCGCGGTTGCGGCTCTGGCGAATGCGATCAATATCATCGACGGCTTTAACGGCCTGGCTTCGATGGTCGCGTTCATGATGTTCGCGTCGATGGGTTACGTCGCGTTCCAGGTGCATGACCCGATCGTGTTGTCGGCGTCGCTCATCATGATGGGCGCGGTGATGGGGTTCTTTATCTGGAATTTCCCGGCGGGATTGATTTTTCTTGGGGACGGTGGAGCTTATTTTATTGGCTTCATGCTCGCCGAGCTGTCGATCATGCTCGTGATGCGTAATCGTGATGTGTCGGCGTGGTATCCGGTGCTGCTGTTCATGTATCCGATCTTCGAGACGTGCTTTTCGATTTATCGGAAGAAGTTCATTCGCGGGATGTCACCGGGGATTCCAGATGGCGTGCATCTGCATATGCTGGTTTATAAGCGGTTGATGCGGTGGGCTGTGGGTGCGAAGACCGCGAGGGAACTGACGCGGCGCAATTCGTTGACTTCGCCGTACCTGTGGCTGCTGTGTCTGATCGCTGTTATTCCAGCTACCTTGTTCTGGCGGCATACGGTGCATCTGTTTTGTTTTGTGGTTGTGTTTGCGGCTACGTATGTCTGGCTTTATGCAAGCATTGTGCGGTTCAAGTCGCCGCGGTGGATGGTGGTGAGGAAGGGAAAGTAAAAAAGGCGCCTCGGCGCCTTTTTTATTCCGACTGCGAAGCACCGGCAACCAGGGGTTGTGGCACGCTACGCAGCGGCCCCGCCAACGTAGGTTGGTATTCGGCCACCCAGCGCCTCAGGTCGCGCCGCACTTCGTCATCCGACAGCACACGATGCTGCATCAACCACGGCAGAAGCTCGTCGAGCAGGTTATCCGGCACGCCACGCGCCTGAGCGATTCGCAGCTTGGGGTGTGGCGTACGCGTGGTTGTCTCGTCGTCGGCCAGCAGTTCTTCGTATAGCTTCTCGCCAGGGCGCAGGCCAGTGAACACGATCCGGATCTGCTCCTCGGTGAATCCGTAGAGGCGGATCAGGTCTCTCGCCAGATCGACGATCTTCACGGGCTCGCCCATATCCAGAATGAAGATCTCGCCGCCACGCCCCATGCTCGATGCCTGCAGGACGAGCTGCGAAGCCTCTGGAATCGTCATGAAGAAACGGGTGATTGCCGGATGAGTGACGGTGACCGGACCGCCCTTTGCAATCTGCTGCTGAAACTTCGGAATCACGCTACCCGCGCTACCGAGCACATTGCCGAACCGCACCGTCTCGAACTGCGTGCGCTCGCTCGTCTGCTGCAACGCCTGACACGCCATTTCGGCGAGCCGCTTGCTCGCGCCCATCACGTTGGTCGGATTGACCGCCTTATCCGTCGAAATCAGCACAAAGTGCTTCACGTCGTGCCGTATCGCCGCCCGGGCTACGCGATAGGTTCCGAGCACGTTATTGCGTACTGCCTGCCAGGCGTTCTGCACTTCCATCAATGGCACATGTTTATATGCCGCCGCGTGGAACACGATGTGCGGCGTATAGCGCGACAACACCTGATCTAGCAGCAGTGAATCTTTCGCATCGCCAATCACCGGAATCACCGATAACCCCGGGAAGCGATCGTGCAGTTCTTCCGTGAGCCGGTACGTCGCGAATTCAGACATATCGAAGGCAATCAGCTGCGCGGGTTCGAAGCGCAGGATCTGACGGCACAACTCCGAACCGATCGAACCGCCCGCCCCTGTCACCATCACCACCCGGCCACGCAGCAGTGCCTCGACGTGCGGCATATCGATCTTTACCGCATCCCGGCCCAGCAAATCCTCCAGATCGATTTGACGTACTCGGGAAAGGAATGCCTGACCCTGCGTGAGTGTGGTGAGCGCTGGCAGCACCATCGCCCGCACGCCTGCACGAACGCATATCGTCGCCACCCGCCGCTGCGCTTCCACCGATGCCGATGGAATCGCAATAATCGCGTACTCCGTCTTTAGCGATTCCGCGATCTGCTGCAACTCGCTGATGGAACCGAGAACCTTGTAGCCGTATATCTCGCGCCCGTGCTTGGCGACGTCATCATCAAGCAGGCCAATCAGACGCCATTCGCTCGAGCGCGAAAGTTCGCGAGCGAGACTCGCGCCTGCTGTGCCCGCGCCAAGCACGATGACAGGCTTGCCCTGCGCGACGAGCCCGCCATAGAGATAAAACTCCTTGGCTGCACGGTAGAGTGCGCGTGAGCCCCCCATTGCAAGAAACAGGAGCAACGGCGAGACAAGCAGGACCGAACGCGGAACAACAGGGTCGGGTTGCACCATTACCGCGACAATCATGGTAACAAGTGCTCCGGACGCGACAGCCTTCGATATACGCATCAGGTCGGGCAAGCTGGCGAATACCCACATGCCCCGGTACAGGCCGAAAATGCGGAACATCGCCCCGTAGACCGGGAGCACCCAGATAAGCGAGTTCAGCGCGCCATGCCAAAACTCCACCGGCACGTCGCCATTGAAGCGAATGATGTACGCGGCGAGCCATACGGTCGCCCCAGCACACAAGTCGAAAAGGAAAGCGCTGAAGGATAGCCAGGTGGCCTTGTTTCTGAACATCAGCGTCATACCTCGGATTGTTTGGACAGTGTTGACTGGAAACGACGCCAGCGCAGATCCACTACCACGCCCAGCAAACATAGAACGACGACCCACGTAGCAACAGCGCACCACTGGAACGCCTGAGGACGACCAAGCAGGCAAACGGCAAGTATTATGCCTGTTGCCATCACCGCATACCATGCACCGGCGGTTCCGGCGTGCCCCATGCCCGAGCGCACCATACGCTGATAGTAGTGCTCGCGGTGGGGTTGCCAAAATCTTTCTCCACGCAACAGGCGCCGCGCCAGCGTAATGGAAGCATCGGTGATAAATGGGGCGAACACCAGTGCCGGGAACCAGATCGGCCAGGTCCCGCGGAGCCAGCCCCAATAGCCCAAGGCGCCGGCGAGAAAGCCCAACGAGATTGATCCGGCATCCCCGAGGAAAATCCGCGCCGGATGAAAATTGAACAGGAGGAATCCTAGCGCCGCGCCGGCTATGGCTGCGGATGCCAATGCCAGTTCGGGCAAAGGGTAGGCACCAACCAGCGCGGCGACTGCATAGCCGGTGAAGCCAAACAGCGCCATGCCACCTGCCAACCCGTCCGCCCCGTCCATAAAATTGTAAAGGTTTACCAGCCAGATCATCAAAAATGACAAGGCACCGAGCAACCACCACGGCAGCGGCGCCGGATAGAGCACCACGATTCCCACGACCGCAATGAGGTGAGCGGCGAACCTGACTCGTGCGGGAAGGCCGCGGCGATCGTCAATCTGGGAGACGGCAGCCAGGAAAGCCGCGGCCGCGGCAGCGCACCATAGGCTCGGTGCAATCAGCAGCATCGTCGCGACCGAGACCGGCACGATGCCCCAGCCCCCAACCCGCGGCGTAGGACGATCATGCAGCGAACGGTCGTTCGGGATATCGGTGGCGAGGCGCCATGCCAGGCCGGTCCTCAGCAAAACCAGCAGGATCGCGCCGCACGCGCACGCGGCCCCCAGAGCAACCAGCGCTGGAGCAACCCAGGGCGAAGTCGTAAAAGCTTGCGTGACCATGAATGCCCTCAATGCGTCGATCGGTACCAGCGGGCAGTCGCAGCTAACCCTTCGTCGATGGAAAACGGCGGCTGCCAGCCCAGCACGGTGCGAATCCGGCTTGTGTCGACCTGCAAACTACCGATCAAACGATCGACGTGCGACGAACGACCGGTCAACCGGCCGGCAGCCCGCAGCCAGCTCACCGGCACGGGCAGCAGGCGCGCCGGCTTCTGCAGATGTTCGCCGAGCGCGCGCGCCAGATCGGCAACCGTTAGATCGTCGCCGTCGGCAACGTGAAAACATGTGCGGGCGGCACGTGGGTCGGTCGCGCAGCGCATCAGCGCGTCCGCCAGGTTGCCGGCATACACAAGGCTGCGCCTTGCGCCGACCAGGCCAAGCGGCAGGGGCACGCCCTTCCATACGCCGTCCAGCAGGCGCAGAAAATTGGCGCGGACCTCCGGGCCATATACCAGCGGCGGACGAACGATCACAACGTCAAGCCCAGTCTCGTCGCCGTAGCGAACCAGCGCTTCTTCCGCTGCGAATTTCGAACGGCCGTAAGCGTCCTGCGGCGCCGGCGGATCGTCCTCGCGCAGCGCTCGCCCCGAATCGGCTTCGGCCACCGCCTTGATGCTGCTGACGAAAACGAAGCGCCGCGCGCGGTTACGAACGGCCGCCTCGGCGACCCGCAACGCGCCTTCGATATTGGTCGCGCGGAACGCAGCATCGGGATCGGTCGCATCGTCGCGCAGCACATGAACGCGCGCTGCCAGATGCACGACACACTCCGGATTCAGCCCCTGAGGCCACGCACTTGCAAGACCCGTGAAATCCTTGCTGGCGTCGATCCATTCATGCACGCCGCTCACACAGCCACCCGCATGCCGTACGAGGCCCGTGACGTTGTGGCCGCCCTCCACGAGTGCCCGGCACAGCGCGCGCCCGACAAAGCCGTTTGCGCCGGTCACGACGATCCGACTCATAGCCACTTCCAGCCAAAGCGGCTAAAGAACTTGTACGCCGAAGCCGCAAACATCCGGATATGCGCCGAGCCTTTGCGCGCGGCGCCGCCGCCGTGGTGCAACACGCGGACGGCTGGCGTGTAGACGACGCGGGCGACGTCATGGGCCCGCAAACTCAAATCGTAGTCTTCGAAGTACAGAAAATAGCGCGCGTCGAAGCCTGCGAGTTTTTTGAGCACGTTGGTTCGAAACAGCATGAAACAGCCGCTGACTATCGGTGGGTCCCACACGATATCCCGCTCGTTGATCAGGTCGCGCATCTCGTAGCGCGCGAGACGGCGCGCAAACAGTCGGCGCGCACCAGTCGGCAGGAAACCCCGCACCAGGAGGTCCAGCAACGTCGGATAACGGCGACAGAGGTACTGCTGGCGCCCCTCCTCGTCTCCGATCCACGGCGTCAACAAGCCTGCATCCGGATTGGCGTCGAAAAAATCGAGTGCCCGGACCAGCGCGTCGCGATCAAGGTCGATATCCGGGTTCAGCACCAGGTGATAACGACCCGCCGCCTGTTCGATGGCCAGATTGTGGCCCCGGCCATAGCCAACGTTGCCGTGGCCGGTCAGGGTCGTCCAGGCGACGTCGTGGGCGCGCAGTTCGTCGAGCGCTGCAAGCACGTCCGGCAAGCCACCGTTGTCGATGAGGTAGACTTCGATCGGCAGACCGGGCCTTTTGGTGCGCAACGTCTCACACGCGGCGCCGAGGCTGGCAAACGTGTTCGCCAGCTGCGCAAGCTCCGGCCGATAAACAACGACAGAGACCGACAAACCCTCGGATTCGGAACGCGGCGCGCTTGTAGCATTCATGTGGAATAAAACGGCGTGTCTTATGAACGACACTTTTACGTTGTTTGGCCGCAACAACGTCGGAGTTTGCTCAAATTTCCTGCGTTATGCAACTAGGCTTTCCTTTTGTTACGGCTCGAAACACCTGCATCAAACCCCGTTTGTTCTGCGAGATTTGAAAGAATGCGCTGGAAAATCAACGCGCTTTCATATGTAAGGTTGTGCGCGGTATCGCGAAATAGTAAAGTGGCGCCGCCAAACTTGATACGTCTCGCAACCGGCCCAAAAATAGACGGCGGCAGCCACGTGCCGCCCGCGGCGTACCGTCGCTCATTATTCTTACTACCCGCCCACAGGGCAGACTGAATGCGCAGCAAACCACTCGTTGTCGATCTGGATGGCACCTTGATTCGCTCGGACGTCCTGATCGAGTCGGGATTTGCCTATTTGAAGGCCGCCCCGCACCGCTTCTATGAGCCGTTGCTATGGCTCGCGCGCAGCGGCAAGTCCGGATTGAAAGCGCGCCTTGCCGACGCAACGAACGTGGACGTCACCGTTCTGCCCTACGACGCCACTGTGCTCGAATGGTTGAAGACAGAGCGTAACGCAGGCCGCACGCTGGTACTGGCCACCGCCAGCCACGAGCGTTACGCACAAGCGATCTCCGCCCATCTCGGCCTGTTCGACAAGACATTCGCCACCAACGACAGCGTCAATCTGTCCGCCCATAACAAGCGCGATTTACTGGTCGCCGAGTATGGCGAAAAGGGCTTCGACTACGCCGGCAATTCGCATGAGGACATTGCAGTCTGGCAATCCGCCGACCGTGCGTACGTGGTCAATCCGTCCAATAGCGTGGAACGCGCTGCCCGCAAGATCGGTAATGTGGAGCGCGTGATTGAATCACGGCCACCCTCCGCGAGGATCTGGGCCAAATCGTTACGCCTGCATCAATGGCTGAAGAATCTGCTGATCTTCGTGCCGTTGCTGGCGGGACACAAGCTGTCGTCCCCCGAACTCACCCTTGCCGCCCTCGTGGCGTTTCTCACGTTCGGCTTGTGCGCATCGAGTGTTTATCTGCTCAACGACCTGCTCGATATCGAAGACGACCGCCATCACCCCGTCAAACGCAAACGTCCGCTTGCTTCCGGCGCGCTACCACTCACCTGGGGACTAGGCCTGTTCCCTGTCTTACTGGCCGGATCGTTCGCCACGGCGTGGATCCTCCTGCCCTGGCAATTCTCCGTGGTGCTGCTCGGCTATTACGCATTGACACTGGCGTACTCGATGTTTCTCAAGCGCCAGGTGATGGTCGACGTGGTCGTGCTGGCCATGCTCTACACGATCCGTATCATCGCCGGCACGGCCGCGGTAGGCGCACAACTGACGTTCTGGCTGCTCGCTTTCTCGATGTTCATTTTCCTGAGCCTTGCGCTTGTCAAGAGATACGCGGAATTGCATTCGATGAAGGAACGCGGGCTCGTCAAGACGCGCGGACGCGGTTATGTCGCCAGCGACCTGTCACTCATCTCATCACTTGGGACAGCGTCCGGCTATCTGGCCGTGCTCGTGCTTGCGCTCTACATCCAGGACGCGAAGACCGCTGGCCTGTACCGCCATCCTCAGGTTATCTGGGTCGCTTGTCCGCTGCTGCTCTACTGGATCAGCCGCACCTGGATCATTGCGCACCGTGGCCTGATGCACGACGACCCAATCGTCTTCGCCGCACGCGATCGCGTCAGCCTCGCTGTCGTCCTGCTTTGCGGCCTGGTCTTCTGGGCGGCCATCTAGTCGATGAACACTGTGCTGTCATGGGGACGCTACCCGTATTCGCCGCAGGAAGTGCATGCCATCGCATGGCGTGACGCCGCGCGCGCCGCGTGGCTGGACGCGAGCCGCGAGCACGGCACCACCCTCGCCTTCGGCAATGGCCGCAGCTACGGCGACAGTTGCCTCGCCGCATCGGGCCATGTCGTACAGACGCTGCCGCTCGACCGCCTGATTACCGCAGATTGGCAAACCGGTGTTCTACGCGCGGAACCGGGCGTCACGCTCGAGCAAGTTCTCGACGTCGCCATTCCCCGCGGCTGGATTCTGCCGGTGACGCCCGGCACCAAGTACGCGACCTTGGGCGGAGCGATTGCCAACGATGTGCACGGCAAGAATCACCATGTGCGCGGCACCTTCGGCCGGCACGTGCGTCGCTTCGCGCTCATGCGCAGCGACGGCACGCAGTTCGAATGCACGCCCGACGAACAGCCTGAGTTCTTTGCCGCCACGATTGGCGGACTCGGGCTCACCGGACTCATTCTGTGGGCGGAAATCCAGTTGATGCCGATCCGCTCGAGCATGATCGACACGACGAGCATCCGCTTCGCCAATCTCGACGAATTCTTTTCGTTGTCGGAACGGCTCGACCCGCTGCACGAATACAGCGTGGCCTGGGTGGATTGCCAGAGCCGGGGCTCAGCGCTCGGACGCGGCATTTTCATGGTCGGCGATCACGCTACCGAAGGACCACTCGAAGTCGCGAGCCGAAAGAAGCGCACCGTGCCGTTTACGCTACCGGTCCCGGTGTTCAACCGCGTGACGTTACGCGCCTTCAACGAGCTTTACTATCAGAAGCAGCAACGCGACGAAGTACGCGCGACGGTCAGCTATGACTCTTACTTCTATCCGCTCGACAGCCTGCTGGAATGGAACCGCATCTATGGCCGCGCAGGCTTTCAGCAGTACCAGTGTGTGGTTCCGCCTGTCGCCGCACGCGATGCGACCCGCGCAATTCTCGATACCATCGCGCAAAGCGGCACCGGCTCGTTCCTCGCCGTACTGAAGCGGTGCGGCGATTTGCGCTCACCCGGTCTGCTGTCATTTCCTCTCGAAGGCACATCGCTGGCGCTCGATTTCCCACAACGCGACGCGTTGAACACACGGCTCTTCGCTCAACTCGACGCGATCGTGCGTGAAGCGGGCGGCCGCATCTATCCGGCTAAGGACGCGCATATGCCCGGCACCGACTTTCGCGCCGCTTACCCCCAATGGCAGCAACTCGAAGCGCTACGCGACCCTGCCTTGCTTTCGCGCTTCTGGGAACGGACCACTCGAACATGAAAAACGTTCTTATCGTCGGCGCCACATCGGCGATCGCTATCGCCTGCGCTCGCCAGTGGGCTAAAGAAGGCGCACGCTTCTTCCTGGTTGCCCGCAATCGCGAGCGTCTCAAGCAGGTAGCAGACGATCTTACCGCGCGTGGCGCGCAGTTCGCTGCGTGCCATCAACTCGATATCGATAGTCTGGAAAGGCATTCTGGCATGCTCGAGCGTTGCACGAGCGAACTCGGTGCGCTCGATATCGTGCTGGTGGCGCCGGGCACATTGCCGGACCAGGCGGCCTGCCAAGCCGATCCCGCAGTGGCCGTGCGCGAATTCAATACCAACGCTGTCTCCGTGATTGCGTTGCTGACGCCGATTGCCAACGTCCTCGAAGCACAAAAGCGCGGCACGCTGGCGGTGATCTCGTCGGTCGCGGGCGATCGCGGGCGGCCGTCGAACTATCTGTACGGTAGCGCGAAGGCTGCGCTTTCGGCGTTCTGCGAAGGCCTGAATGCGCGGCTATTCAAGGCCAGCGTGCATGTGCTGACGATCAAGCCGGGTTTCGTCGCCACGCCGATGACCGCTGGACTGCCGTTGCCCGGACCGCTTGTGGCAACGCCTGAGCAGGTGGCAAGCGATATCGTGCGCGCGATCGAGAAGCGGAAGGACGTGCTTTATACGCGGTGGTTCTGGGCGATCATTATGTTGATCATTCGGTCGGTGCCGCGGTTTGTGTTTAAGCGCGCATCGCTTTAAGACGAGGGGTGCCGATGAATCGCCGTGAGCTAGTTGGTTACCACGTCGTCTTTGCGTTGGGTGTCGCCACGCTCGTCACAACCATGTTCGCCGTTTGGCAGCACTTCACACCAGTACCGATTGGAGACTCGTGGGACGGCACGATAGGTTTTTATCTGCAGGCGCTGCAAACTCCATGGCACGCGTTCTTTGAGCAACACAATGAGCATCGGCTTGCGTTCTCAAATGTCATATTTTTTGCTGACGTACGCTACTTCGGCGGAAGAAATGTACTATCGCTAATTGCCAATCTCGTACTTGCCGGTTTGCTCGCGACTGCCTTCTTCCGCATCACGATCCATCACCGCGCGCCCCTTTCGCGCGAAGCGCGGTTTGGACTGGTCGGCGGCATCCTGGTTTTTGCCTTTTCGTGGATTCAGAACGAGAACTTCACTTGGGGCTTTCAAAGCCAGTGGTTCGCCGTCTATTTGTTCGCGCTGCTCGCATTCCATTCGATCGAACGTACCGCCGAAACAAACACAAGCGAAAACCAGTCGAGGCATTTCGGATGGTTCGTTGCGGCGCTAGCAAGTGCGTGGGCCGCGGCGTATTCAATGTCGAGCGGTGTGCTGGTGTTTCCGGTACTGATCGTTCAGGCCATCTATTTTAGATTGAAGCCGCGCGACCTGTTGGTACTCGTTGCCGTCACAGCCGCTGTATGGTTCGCGTATTTTGTCGACTGGCATAAACCTGCCAGCAGCGACAATCTGACAACCGGTTTGCGCGAGCACCCTATCGCCGCGTTTCGATTTGTATTGCTGTATCTCGGCGCACCGGCCTTTCATGCGAGACCTGTCCTCGCAGGCGCATACGCCTGTGGAACACTCGCATTAACAGCGCTCGTTGCAAGCTGCGCCTACGCACTACGGTCTAGTGAACGGCACGCAAAGGGCGTGGCACTGCTCGCATTTGCGATGTTTGTCGCGGGCAACGCTTTGCTGACGGCGAGCGGACGGCTTTGGTTTGGCATCGAAAGTGCGTTGTCTTCCCGCTATACCACAGCTTCACTGAGTGGCTGGCTCGCTCTCATCATCTTTGCAGTGCTCAATGTCCATTCTGCGAAGAAACGTAAGCGCGTGTTGGTGGTTGCAGTTCTCGCCACCCTGCTCGTCGCGTCAGGTCAGCGGTTCGCGTTCGACGCTGCTCGTGACGTGACTTATGCCCGCCTTGTCGCCGGTCTGGCGCTCCGGTCTGGCGTGTATGATCCCGCGATCACCAAACCGCTTTTTCCGTTCCCCGATGGCCTGATCATCCTCGCAAAGCAAGCTCAAACAGCACAAATCTCCATCTTTGCGCCGGATCAACCTGACTTCTTGGTGCCACCGGATCACGTCAGTGCCAGCTTTCCCTGCGCAGGAGCCATTGACGAGATATCCACCACTACAACGCCTGGCATTTATCGTGCAACGGGGTGGATCTACGATGCGGCAGACAGCCGCACGACACGGGCCGTTGTCATTACCGACGCCGCCGGCACAACGCTTGGCACAGGTGTGATGGGCGGTGAGCGCGATGACGTCAGAAAGATATACGGCCGACGCGCTGGATACAGCGGCTGGACTGCTTTTTTTAAGGCATCGGCAAATGGCGGCATACGGCTCAGCGGACAAACGGAAGCAGGCACGTATTGTTCGGTGAACAGCGAAAGCTCAATGCCCATCGCGGCTCCGGTTCCAGCTACACCCAACTAGCCGACCCAATGTGCACTCACCGCTTGGTAGCGGCTCTTTGAAGGGAGACTCAGGGCTTGCTTGTATCATTTAGCCCTTACAGAGTTGCAACCAGCACCTATATTCACCGAGTAAACGCATGAATCAAACCCGCATCCTTCTTCCTGGCGGCGCCGGCCTCGTCGGCCAGAACCTAGTCGCGCGACTGAAAGCTCGCGGGTACACCAATATCGTCGTGCTAGACAAGCACAAGACCAATCTAGAGGTCCTGCGCAAAGTCCATCCTGACGTGAAAGCAGTCTTTGCCGATCTCGCTGAACCCGGCGACTGGGCAAAATACTTCGAAGGCGCAGACCTCGTCGTCATGCTGCAGGCGCAAATTGGCGCGCCAACGCTGGAGCCGTTCATCCGCAACAACATCACGGCGACGCACCACGTGCTCGACGTGATCAAGCGCTATCAGATTCCCTACACCGTGCACATCAGTTCATCGGTCGTGAACTCGGTCGGCGAGGATTTCTATACTGATACGAAGCGCGAACAGGAAGAGATCGTGCTCGCCTCCGGCATTGAATGTGTTGTGTTGCGGCCCACGCTGATGTTCGGCTGGTTCGACCGCAAGCACCTGGGCTGGCTTTCGCGCTTCATGCATCGCGTGCCCGTGTTCCCCATTCCCGGCAGCGGGCGCTACATGCGCCAGCCGCTGTATGTCGGCGACTTCTGTAATGTGATCATCAGTTGCATTGAGTCGCGCGTCAAAGGCGAGGCGTTCAACATTACCGGGCTCGAGCGCGTCGACTATATCGACATTATCCGGCAGATCAAACGCGCCACGAATGCCCGCTGCGCGATCGTGCGAATTCCGTATGGCCTCTTCTATGTGCTGTTGAAGGTCTATGCGCTCTTCAGCAAGAATCCGCCCTTCACTGCCGACCAGCTCGAAGCACTGACGGCCGGCGACGAATTTGAAGTGATCGACTGGGAAGGTATTTTCAACATCCGTGCGACGCCGTTCGCGAAGGCCATGGACGAGACTTTCAACGATCCGACGTATAGCCACATCGCACTTGAATTCTGAGCGGACAAACACCATGAGCGCAGAGCGCATTGCAGTCTTGGGCGCGGGGCCGATGGGTCTTGGCGCGGCTTATCAGCTCGTCAAGGACGGGCGCAAGCCGATCATTTTTGAAGCAGACGATCGCGTGGGCGGGATGGCGGCGTGTTTCGATTTCGGCGGCCTTTCGATTGAACGGTACTACCACTTTCACGCGATTTCGGACCACGCTTTTTTTGAAGTTCTGCGCGAACTCGGTATCGAAGAAAAAATGCAGTGGCGTGAAACGAAGATGGGTTACTTCTACCAGGGTCGCGTGCAGCCGTGGGGCAACCCGATGGCTCTCCTGAAGTTCAAGGGGCTCAGCATGCAGGCGAAATTCCGCTATGGCTTGCATGCGTTTCTGTCGACCAAGCGCAACGACTGGAAACCGCTCGATCATGTCGAGGCAACTGGCTGGATTCGCCGCTGGATCGGCGAAGAAGCGTGGGAAGTGCTGTGGCGTCGTTTGTTCGACTTCAAGTTCTACGACTACGCGTACAACCTTTCCGCAGCATGGATCTGGAGCCGCATCCGGCGCATCGGCCGTTCGCGGTACAGCATCTTCCGCGAGAAGCTCGGGTATCTCGAAGGAGGCTCCGATACGCTGCTCGAGGGCATGCGCCGTTATATCGAGGCGAACGGCGGCGAATTCCGACTCGGCACGCCGGCGCAGAAGGTGGTGTTCGAAAACGGCAAAGTGACAGGCATTGAGGCCGGAGGTGAGGTTCTGCCGTTCGACAAGGTGATCAGCACCATTCCGCTGCCCTACGTGCCGCGTCTCATGCCTGATCTACCGACCGACATTCTCGATGCGTTCCGTAGCGTCAAGAACGTGGCAGTAGTGTGCGTGATAGCCAAGCTGAAGAAGCCGGTCACCGATAATTTTTGGCTGAACACGAACGACCCTGAGATGGATATTCCGGGCATCGTCGAATACACCAACCTGCGGCCGCTGGCTCAACACATCGTCTATGTGCCGTTCTACGTTCCGGGTGAGCATCCGAAGTATCAGGAAGCCGATTCGGTGTTCATCGACAAGGTGAAGCGTTATCTGATGAAGATCAACCCGACCTTGAAGGCGGACGATTTCATCGACGTACGGGCAAGCCGGTACCGCTTCGCGCAACCTATCTGCGAGCCGGGGTTTCTGGACCGGTTGCCGCCGATCCAGTTGCCGGTTAAAGGTCTGCTGGTAGCCGATACGTCGTACTACTACCCCGAGGACCGCGGGATCTCGGAGAGTATCGGGCTGTCGCGCAAGATGGCGAGGATGATATGACGCGGGTTCATGCGGTCGTCAAGCAATCCTTCTTCTCGAAGGACTTCCTGATGTTCCTCTTGACCGGCGGCTTCGCAGCCGCGGTCAACTGGGGCAGCCGAATTGTGTACAACATCTGGGTGCCCTACTCCGTTGCAATTGTCGTCGCATACATCACGGGGATGATTACGGCATTCATTTTGGCGAAGCTGTTTGTGTTCACCAAGAGCACGCAATCGACTGCGCGATCGGTTTTCTTCTTCACGCTTGTCAACCTGGTGGCCGTGCTCCAAACCTGGGCGGTAAGTATCGGCCTTGCCTATTACCTGTTTCCGCGGGTTGGATTGAACTGGCACACGCGAGACATTGCCCACCTGATCGGCGTTGCCGTCCCAGTGTTCACAAGCTATCTGGGACACAAGAAATGGTCATTCAAGGGACATTGACTGGATAGAGCCTCGCCCGCGCTGCGGTGTCCGCTCCAAATCGTCGGCGGTTAAGGTAGTCTGGTAAAATTGAATTGGCTGCACCTCGGCGAAACACGGCCGGTCAGCGTTAGCAGCAACCATCCCGATCACGTGTCCCAGCAGATCTCGAGCATGCCGCGAGCACGGCCAAGTTGTCACGATCTTGCGCCCACGTATTGGTTCGGGTTGACTGCGTGTGCCATATGCCGTATATGCAAACCTCGCAATGTCGAAAAAGAGTTCTCCCCGAATCGGATTTCTGCACATCCCTAAAACGGCAGGCGTTTCTGTAGCTCAAGCTTTCGTCCATGAGCTTGGCGCGGATCAATGTGCCTTGTTTAGCGACAAGATGATTGAGGAGACCTTCCTTCGCAGCCGGTTTGTATCGGGGCATATCTATCTTGGCGATGTTGCGCGTGACGCCTTCCTGTTCACCTTTCTCAGAGACCCGATTAGGCAAATTGCGTCGCATCTAATGTGGATCGATCACTATAACTTGCCAAAATTTCAACAGGAGCTTGAAGGCTTTCCAGAGAACGTAAAGGCAGGTATTCAAGAGATTGCAAATATCGACCTGTCGAGCGCGAAATCAATCGACAACTATCTCCAGCGGCACCCCCTCGATTCGCCCTTGCGTATTGCCAACCTTCAATCGGAGATGCTTGCGTTCAAGAGGCAGGAGGTTATCAGCATGAGCAACCGGGAACTCGCAGACCTAGCCATTCGTCGGCTTGGAGAACTGGACTTCTTCGGGCTCTGTGAGACGCTTCAGGCCGACATGTCCTCTCTATTTCGCATGCTCGAGTTCAACTCAAGCCCGAAACTGTTCCATCTGAACTCGTCTCTGTCTGAACGGGTAGTCGACCATCGACTTCCCGATGTGAGGCGTGTTCTTTCAAACTATGTTCAGGCTGACCAATGGTTGTACGAATATGCAGTCAATGCAAAAAGTAGACCTTTTCCCAGGGCCAAGAACCCACTTTTCCTAATTAGAATGCTTTACCGGAGGATTTGCCAACGACGGAAGTGAATCACCACGTTCGTAGAACGTGGTTTCGCATTAAGCCCCCCATAGGGGGGGCACACCTAGCGGCCCTTCTGAGAAGGTCCTCTACCCGGTTCCAACTGAAGCTGCTCTTGATGCATCTCTTCTTTCTCCTGGAACCGAACGTACTTTTGAATCATCTCGCTGTTCAAGCCGACCGAATCTACGCAGTAACCCTTTGCCCAGAAATGATTGCCCCAATAAGGTTTCTTCTTCAAAAATGGAAAGGCCGTAAAAATTCGTATGGCGGTACGTTTTTTCAGGACGCCCATCAATCCGGATACCGACAGCTTCGGCGGAATGCTCACCAAAAGGTGCACGTGGTCCGGCTGAACATTGAGTTCCACAACCTCGCAGCCCAGTTGCTGGCTGAACACCATCACGCATTTGTAGACCTCTTTGCCGACCGGACCTTGCAGCACACGGAACCGATACTTCGGCACCCACACAATGTGGTATTGACAATGCCATATGACATGCGATGCTCTCTTGAACCTGCTCATGCTTGTTTTCCTTTTTATGCGTTGTGGGGACAACACACAGAAAGGTACCTGCATGGGCAGGTGCTCTAACAGGCAGAGCCAGTTAGGCGATGACCACGCCCATAGGGCGTGGATTTCGATTTGTCATTAAAGAATGCGCGCATCTCAGAAGCACTCGACTTTGAAACACAAAAGCTGCGACTCGCGCGCCTACCGCTGGTCTTGCTTCGGGAAAGTGAGCTTGCCGACGAGTTCACAGGACATCGATAAGGCGCAAGGAAAGAATGGTGAAAACCGTTCCCCAAGGAAGTCCGCTATGCTCACGGCACGTTGTATTACCGAGAACAGAGATGCGGGTGTACCTGTTGTGGGCCTTGGTGGCCATCGTGTGGTGGCTTCTGGTTCACGCGCCCCATCACGATTCTGACGATTAAACCCTTTGAACCGTGCGCCGATAAAAAATGTGCCTAGATGCGGTCGTCGTTTTTTGATAAGCTTTCTTGCGGTTGCAAGTGGCAGGTCTATTCTGCTGCTGGGAGCCAAAGACCCCATATGCCGATAGGTGTATGGGGTCTTTCTCTTGGCGCGTCACAAAACAAGAGGATGATCCCATGTTGTCGATTTGCTGCGTGCCGCAGACCGCTTATGACCGACGCTCAACGGTTTTGTAATATGCTCTCCGAACCCCATCGCTGAGCAAACAAAGATGTCGATCCTGTCGCTGCTCCGTCACGTTAAAAGTAAGGTCGCTCCGAAATTAGTGATTGATCGAACGCCGCTTGACCGCCTGATCAATGTGCTCTCCACCGAAAACGCGGTACTCAGGGATGAAGCATCCACGGCTCTCGGAGAGGGTCGTCGATTACAGGAGGCGTACCGCCTCTCCGCGGTGTATCACCGGCCGATCGAACAGACTTCTGGCTCCCCAGCCGTTACGGGCCGAACGCCGACAGATGATGCAGCGCTTATCTCGCGCATCATGACGTCCTATCGCGCCGCTTGCGCAACCGAGATCGGAGACAAAGACTCGGCGCGATCAATTTTAAAGTGCAACACCTTGATCTGCTAAGGTGCGCACATGACTACAAGAAAGTATCAGCAGTTGCAGCCTGAAGAACGTATCACTATTGCCAGCATGAAACAGCAGGGTTTGAGCGTGCGGGCCATGGCCCGCACGCTTGACCGCTCAGCTTCGAGCGTCAGCCGTGAACTGGCGCGTAATGCGTGTCCGGTGCGCGGCTACGCTTCGGTAGTCGCGCAGACCATCAGTTCGAACCGGCGGGCTGCAGCGCGCACGCCGGGTAAGCTGAATCCCCAAGGCGCACTGTGGCGCATTGTGCTCAGTCTGCTTAGCTGGAAGTGGTCGCCGCAGCAGATCTCCGGTACGCTGACGCGCATGTGGCCCGATGCCCCTTCCATGCACGTCTCGCACGAGACCATCTACAACGCAATCTATGCACACCCGCGCGGCGAACTGCGCCGCCAGCTCATCTCGTGTCTGCGCCAGGCTCGCAGCACGCGAATGCCACGCAGTCGTGGCAACGACAGACGGGGCAAGATCGCCGACATGCTGAGCATCCACGTGCGCCCGCCTGAGGTGAACGATCGGGTCATGCCCGGGCACTGGGAGGGAGACTTTATCAAGGGTGCGGGCAACCAGTCCTCCGTGGGAGTTCTGGTCGAGCGCACCAGCCGGCTTGTCCTGCTCGCGAAGATGGAGGATGCCACCGCCGCCTCAGCGCTGGCCGGCTTCACCGCCAAACTGAACTCCATCGCCACGCCACTGCGTCAGAGCCTGACCTATGATCAGGGCAAGGAGATGGCGCGGCATCCGGAACTCACCGCCGCCACCGGCGTGCGCGTGTATTTCTGTGACCCGCACAGTCCGTGGCAGCGTGGCACCTGTGAGAACACCAACGGACTGCTACGCCAGTACCTGCCCAAGGGCACCGATCTCTCAGTCTACAGCCAGGATGAACTTGACGACATCGCCGACAGCCTGAACAGCAGGCCCCGTGCTACCCACGCCTTTCACTCGCCTCTGGAAGTCTTTGCGCGCATGCTCGAGACCTCCACGCAAACACCTTCAACCCTTCATTAACCTGTTGCATTTCGGTTTTGAAACCGCCCTCATTTTGGCAAACGGATTTCGCCAGAATTAAACGCCCCGATCATGAGGTCTTGCTCAGCGGCAATCATGATGCCGTGACTAGGCTACTGCGAGATCCAGCTCATTCTCGCCTTTTCATGGGCTTTGATGAACTGCATGATCACGCTGGCCTTCAAGAACACGGCATAGCACATGTGATTTCACACCACGGCTGGATCTACGATGCCTTACTTCGCCTAGCCGAGGCGATCGGAGCGCGGCACCTGAACTATCCCGAAATACTTGGCCCCGGGCCAATCGCGCCACCGGTTGATGAAATCTCGTCCGACATAGACCGCGTAGCTGGCTTTCGCGTCACTTTCCCCAATCCCTTCCCTGGAGAAATCGGGCTGTTCACATCGAGAGGCGTCGCAAGCTTCCGGTCGGTGCAATCTCTCTATCAAGCCTACCGCATCCAAGAACTGGTTGGTAGTGACGCTCGAGTGATAGAGATCGGAGGCGGTCTGGGCCGCACCGCCTTCTATGCCCGTCAATTCGGTATTCGCGACTACACCATCATCGATCTGCCGATAACCAATGTGGCGCAGGCGTACTTTCTGGGGCGCACGCTCGGCCAAGACATGGTTAGTCTATTTGGAGAAAACCAGCATGGCATTCGCATTCTTCCGCTCACCGAGTTCCTCGACGCAACAGATCGCTACGATCTGGTCGTGAATGTCGATTCGCTGACTGAGATGTCCCGTGATACCGCGTTAGCCTACTGCAAGGCGATCCGTTCGCGCGCCAACAAATTCCTTTCCATCAATCACGAATTCAATCCGTTCACCGTGCGAGAAATCTGCGCCACGCTGGAGACGCATTCCTCGACACGGACGCCATACTGGCTGCGCTGCGGCTATGTCGACGAAGTGTTTTGCCTGGTGCGAGGCACTCACAGACGCATGTATCCCCAGCCCGATGACGTGTCACTTATGCGCTAGTGTGGGAGAAAGGAAAGCAGTTGTTCGTCTGGTATATTCGTAACTTCTTGAAATTTCGGGATTTGCCTTGCTAACGCACTGGGCGACCTACCCGAACTACGTGCGGTCGGTAACCGAGAGTGTATGGATCATGATGCTTGACCAATTGCTTCGTCGCGGGAATAACAACGCCGACCTGCTTCGCCTGATCGCCGCGACAGCAGTGATATGGGGACACGCGTATGCGCTGGTTCCTGAACCAGGCGTGAACGAGCCCCTTCGTAACCTCCTTGGGTTCGATTATTCCGGCTCACTGGCAGTCAAGGTTTTCTTTTTCCTGAGCGGCATTCTCGTTACCAACAGCTGGCTTACGAAGCCGAGTGCAATCCGTTTTGCATCGGCGCGCATTTTCCGCATATTCCCGCTACTGATAGTTAGCTCCATCGCGACTATTGTGATAATGGGGCCAGCGCTGACATCAATGTCGGTATCTGAATACTTCCACCACCGCGGCGAGCTGATGCAGGTGCTCTTGCATCCCTATATCGAATACACGCTACCAGGTGTGTTCGAACATGCGTTGTATTCGCACGTAAATGGCTCGATCTGGACGATCAAGTACGAACTGATGCTTTACGCACTACTTCTGGGTGCCGGCATGTGCGGACTTTTCCGTTTCAAACTGGTCGGCGCCCTGGTTCTGCTGGCGGTCATTGTCGTCTGCTTGATCTGGCCTGACGGTATTACCGCGATTGGCCTGCCCAACGTCAACATGGGCGGCCGCCTGCCAGCATTTTTCGCATTCGGCGCGCTGCTTGCGGTCCATAAGGAGCGCGTACGGATAGATGGCCGGCTTTGCATTGGGCTTATTGTTCTCGCCTTGGCTGTCAGGCATGGACCCGCGTTTGAATTTGCTTTTCTGCCGGCCTTCTTCATCACCGGTTTGTGGATCATGTCGTTGGACGTTGTGAAAGCAATCCGACCGCCCGGTGACTTTTCCTACGGTGTTTATGTTTTCGGATGGCCTCTGCAGAACACATTCGCCAACCTTTTCCCGAAATCAGGAATACACGGGAACCAGGTGATGACGTTTGCATGCGCGCTTTTTCTTGCAATCATTTCCTGGATCTTGGTCGAGAAGCCTTGCATCGCGCTGGGACGCAAGATTCCCAGCTTTCTGCAACGAAGCAGCCAAAGCACGATCGTAGAAGCCCACCGAGCACAAGCCTGAAGCTTCCGTTGGTGCGACTGGCCGACCGACCTGATCAACTGGGATCGGTTGAGTCTGTCGATGAGCGAGAACTTCGTGTCCCACAAGGGGCGACCGGCAACGTCGCCGCGCCTGATTGCCGTGCTGCTGTATCTGCAGCACGCGTTCGACCTTTCCGACGAAGAGGTCGTCTAGCAATGGGTGGAGAACCCGTACTGGCAGGTGTTCACCGGCGAGACGTACCTGCAGACCGAGCCGCCGATCGACCCGTCGAGCCTGACGCGCTGGCGCAAGGGCCTTGGCGAAGCCGGCATCGAAGAACTGCTGGCCGAGACGATCGAGGCGGCCAAACGTGCAGGCGTGATCAAGGCATCGAGTGTGAAGCGCGTGATCGTGGACACCACGGTCATGCAGAAGGCGATTGCGCATCCGACCGATTCGCGGCTGCTCGAGCGGTGTCGCGAACATCTGGTGAAGGCTGCGGCCCGCCACGGACTGAAGCTGCGGCAGAACTACAACCGCGAGGCTCCGCGCCTGGCGCTGCAGATTGGCCGCGACGCTCACGCAAATGAGGAAGGCACTGCGCACGTTGCGCTCCCGGGTCCGTGACGGCAACGCTCCCTGTGGGGCGAGACTTGGAGATGCGATGCACCTGCGGGAGTGCGTGGATTTGCCCAAGGGAGATAGGCTTGTCGCGAGAGGGATAGCCTGCTGCTCCAACTGACCAATTGACTCGCCTTTCAGATTGTTGCACGATCTTCCACTGTGAAATCCAAGGGGTCACCAGAAATGCCGACCGTTGCCGTCGTTTTCCTTGCTCGCGTTGCCCACGGTATAGACGCTTTCAAACCTTTCGCCGAATCCTACTTGAAGTTTCCGGCCGGATATGATCACGAATTGATCCTTCTCGGCAAAGGGATGAAGAAGCAAGGTGAACGCGCTGCAACCTCAGCGTTATTTGATGGTGCCCCTCATCGCATCATTGAGGTTCCCGACGAAGGATATGATATTCATGCATATCTTAAGGCATGCGGTTATACACATCTTTGAGCGACCGGCGTGGGCTGCGAGAAAAGTGTTTACTTTCAATGACATCAGGCGGCGCTTGTAAACTTGTGGCATTTCGCGTTTACTCGCCCCTTTTGAGTGGACGCATTGGCTACCGAATCGACGCCCTGGACCCAGACGGAATTCGAGCAACTCGACCTCGGCGATGCGCGCCTGAACAAGCGAGCGAGGCTCTTGATGGAACGAATGGCGACCGACCCGATGGCCAGTGTGCCCAAGGCATGTCGGGGTTGGGGCGAGACGATGGCGGCGTACCGCTTCTTTGACAACGACAGCGTCGAGTGGCACGCGATCCTGGAGCCGCATTGGGAGCAAACGCAAAAACGGATGCAAGCCCACCCGGTCACTGAACTGGACTTCAACGGTCAGGGTGCGATTGGACTGGGGCCGTTCAGCTATGAAGCGCAGCGGGGCATGTATTTGCATCCGACCTATGCGGTCACGCCTCAGCGAGAGCCATTGGGCATCCTGGATGCCTGGATGTGGGCGCGCGAGAAGAAGGACGCGTCCGGCAAACGCGGCGGCCCCAAAGAAAGTCTGCGCTGGATCGAGGGCTACGAGCGCATTGGCGAGATGGCGCCGAGTCTGCCATCCACGCGCCTGGTCTATGTGGCCGACCGCGAAGCGGACCTGATGGCGCGGATGGAGCGCGCCCAGGCGCTGGGCACGCCGGCGGACTGGCTGGTACGGGCGACCCAGAATCGTTGCCTGCCCGGCGGTGAAAAGTTGTGGGAACGCACGAGCCACGCCGAGCCATTGGGGCAGATCGCCTTCACGATGGCCTCGCGCCATGGCGTTAAAGCGCGTAGCGTGCGCCAGCAGCTGTGGATGCAGCGCGTCGAGTTGCCGGCGGGCAAAGGCAAGAGCGTTGCCGCCACCTGCCTGGTGGCACGCGAGTTCGATGCGCCAGCGGGCGCCAGGCCGATCGAATGGCGCTTGCTGACCAACCGCGTTGCCAGCACGTTGGATGAGGCGATCGAACTGATCGACTGGTACCGGGCGCGCTGGGAAATCGAGATGTTGTTCAACATTCTGAAGAACGCGTGTCGTGTGCAAGCGCTTCAGCTTGGATCGATCGAACGGCTCGAGCGCGCCTTGGCGCCGTTCATGGTGGTGGCGTGGCGCGTGGCCCACCTGATGCGGCTGGGCCGAACTTGCCCCGATCTGGACGCGGCTCTGTTCTTCGAGGCTGATGAAATTCGCGGTGCCTACCTGCTCACTGAAGTTCGACAACCCGCGCGACCGAAGCTCAATGAAGTCCTGCGACTGATCGCGCGCCTGGGTGGATTCCTTGGCCGCAAAGGCGACGGCGCCCCGGCGTCAAGACTATCTGGCTTGGACTCAAAGAGGTTCATGTCGCGGCTAAAACACTGCGCGGGCTACGCGCGGCGGGGAATGACGACATTTGTGTATAAGCGAATGGATCCTGGGACGTCGTAGGCTTTTCCGTGCTTCCCTCGCGTTCAATTTACTGTTAATCCTAGTGGCGTCCTTGGCTTACGTGCCGAGCGGTTTGGTACCCGAAGACGTGACAGGTTGCGCATTGATCGGCAAGAACATGAGGTCATGAATCGTGTCGCATGCTGCCGCGATACACCCAACAACCTAGGTGGGAGATATCTTGTTTCAACGTATTTTTGAACTGCTCTGCAGAAAAGGGGCAACTGAGACTGACATAAGTGCTGCGCCAGGCGCGCACACATGGACAAGTGCTCATCTGGGCACATTTCGCGCCAGTTTTGCAGAGCCGAATTTGACTGAGGCGGAGCGCCAACTTGTGGAGTCATTTTCGGATCTCTACTACCGGAAAATTGATAACTTCAAGGGCCTCCACACGATCGTCTTGTCATGGATGGGCTATGAGATGTTCAAATGCCCTCTCGATTTATGGATCTATCAGGAGATCATCGTTCGCGAGCGCCCGGATTTGGTTATCGAAGTCGGTACGTATAAGGGGGGGAGTGCACTCTATCTGGCGTCCGTATGCGATCTGGCCGGCCACGGGGAAATTGTCACGATTGATATTGATGCGACGCACGATCCGGTCAGGCCGCGACATCCCCGAATCAGTTATCTCACCGGGTCGAGCATTGCTGATGACGTGCTTGCCAAAGTTACAAAAATGGCTGCCGGCAAGCAAAAAATCCTCGTGATTCTCGATGGCGATCATCGATGCGAGCACGTCGTGCAGGAGTTGCGGATTTACCAGCGCTTCGTGGCACCGGGCGGCTATATGGTCGTTGAAGATACCAACATAAATGGCCACCCGACTTATCCGGAGTTTGGGCCAGGTCCCTGGGAGGCAGTCGATCTGTTCCTAGCCGAAAATAATGAATTCTACGCCGATCGATCATGCGAAAGGTTTCTGCTCACAATGAATCCAAGAGGATTCTTGCGTCGCCGGTGAGTTTCGAGGCGTGACCTGTCGTCCGCGGCGTAAGCCGTGTACCCACTGAGGATAAGTGTTATGTCAAGGCCGTCATTCACGATTTTATTACCGAGCCGGAACAGGCTCGAGTTGCTGAAACACGCAATCGATTCGGTAGTGGAGCAGTGCGAGGGAAATCTTGAAATTGTCGTTTCTGATAATGCGTCTGACGAGGATTATGAAGCCTATCTAAGGACGATTACTTCGGTTCCAATTCGTTATATCCGCGGGGATGCCCCGATTTCCGTCACGGCCAATTGGAATCGGGCACTTCAGGCTGCAACGGGCGACTACGTCGTCATGTTAGGGGATGACGATGCGTTGACTCCAGGCTTTATTCGGAAAATGACTGATGTCATTGAAGACTTTGGGCGTCCTGACGTCGTCTACTGTATGGCATATCACTATGCCTATCCGAATACCTTGCCGGGGCAGCAGGAAGGGTATTTTTATACTGTCAATAACAGCTCAGTTTTTGATATTTCCAACGAGCCGTTTTTGCTTGATACTGAACAGGCCAGACATCTTGCGCGGCAAGCGCTCCGATTCCGCCATTTGATAAGTTTTAATGCGCAGCATTTTGTCTGGCGGCGTGATTTCATGCAAAATAAGGCCGCTGGTTCAATGTTTTTCCAGTCGCCGTATCCCGATTTTTTTGCGTGTTTCATGACGTTCCTGACGGCAGACAAAATGGCGGTCGTGCCGTCTCCAGAAATTATCGTGGGCATTTCAAAACGATCTTTTGGTTATTTCCATGCAAATAAACAAGAGGACTTGGGATTCCGTGAATTTTTTGGTGAATCTACTTCAGATATCGAGCTTGCCGGCGGAGATGAGGATGTTCTCAAGGCTCTTCGCCATCCTGGTACAGGCCACTACAGAAACTGGCTGATCGCCGCGCTATACGTCAAGCGAAATTTGTCGCGATCTGTCGATTTACCTATCGACCTGCGTCGCTATCGTCGAATACAGATATTCGAGCTGGCCCAAAGTAGTGTCTATAACAAGACATCCGATCGTCACGTCTTTCGGAAACAGATGGCGGAATTTGAGCCTCGTGATCGGGAGTACGCTGAGAAACTGCTTTGGACGTTCACGATGCTTGATCGTGTCAAAACCTTGCAGCGGCCGATGGTCGTATATGGGATAGGGGAGTTGTTGAATATTCATCATCCGCCGAAAATATACCCGCACGACATTGGTGCTCATGAAAATATTATGGACGCTTATCGTTGGCTAGCAACAAGGTAAGCTAATTTATCTCTAGATTGCGGCGAACTAATTCTTCTGAATTTTAATGGGCGGCATGCATGGCGAAGCGGTTTTTAAAGAAATTCGGCTTGACAAACGTTTTTTGGAACCTGCACATCTTTTGGCGTTGGAGATTTTTCCTCAGTCGCTCGCGGGGCCACGCCGGTTCCGTGTTGTTGAGATATAAGCTCCGGGCAAAAGTGTTTGTGTATGCGGTCGTCGGTGGGCGTTCTGGTTTCAATTTATGCCCCTTGTTTAATTCCGAGTGGTATCTCTTGTCGAACCCCGATGTTGCCGATGGGGGTATCGAACCACTGGCGCATTTCCTTGCGTTTGGGGCAGGCGAAGGGCGGGATCCACATCCGCTGTTCGACAGCACCTGGTATCTGGAGAGGAATCCGGATGTGGCCGCAGCTGGGGTCAACCCGCTGGAGCACTACGTCATGCACGGGGCAGGCGAAGGGCGCGACCCCCATCCGCTGTTCGACAGCACCTGGTATCGGGAGCGGAATCCGGATGTGGTCGCAGCGGGGGTCAACCCGCTGGAGCACTACGTCATGCACGGGGCAGGCGAAGGGCGCGACCCCCATCCGCTGTTCGACAGCGCCTGGTATCGGGAGCGGAATCCGGATGTAGTCGCAGCGGGGGTCAACCCGCTGGAGCACTACGTAACGCACGGAGCAGGCGAAGGGCGGGCTCCGCATCCGCTGTTCGACAGCGCCTGGTATTTGGAGCAGAACCCGGATGTTGCCGCGGCTGGGGTCAATCCACTAGTCCACTACCTGCAAATAGGCGCATCCGAAAGACGCAATCCGAGCCATGACTTCGACACAAACTGGTACCTAGCACAAAATCCAGACGTGGCGGCAACGGGGATCAATCCGCTGGTGCATTACGTTCTCCATGGGATGTCCGAAGGGCGGCGTTCGGGGCCGAAAGCGCGCTTGCACGACTCGCTGGCGGGGGCAATTGCGCGATACGAAGAGCACGGTGCGGTGGCTGCAGAGACTATCCTGCGTTTGCGTCGTGATGGCCTCGGTAGCGTTCTCAACTTTCTCTTGCCGAACCAGCCGCTGAACGCGTTCGTCGACCCGCGTCGCAGTTCGACACCAACGTTGCACATCTTGCTACCCTCGCTCCAGGCACGTCATGCCACTGGCGGCCCAAACACCGCCTACATTTTGGGCTTGCAACTTGCACATGAGGGCATCCCCGTTGGATTCATTTCGACGGATGCACCGCTCGACGATGATCTGAATGTGATCAAGAGTCATGTCCGCGGACTGACCGGTCTTTGTCCGGACGACCTGGACATTGAGTTTCGCGATGGAAGCGATCGTACACAATCCTTGGCTATTGGTTTCAACGACGTTCTGATGGCGACGGCGTGGTGGACCGCGCAGGCTGCACAGCCGGTAACAAGCATGCTTCGCCGCAAGCGCATCTACTATCTCGTTCAAGACTACGAGACGCTTTTTTATGGCGCCAGCGAGAATTTTGCAGATGCCGAAGCCACTTACGATTTCGATCATCTGCCGGTCATTAATACCAGTTTTCTGCGCGATCATCTTGTTAGTCGATCTATTGGTCGCTATGCCAATTCAGATTTCGCCAGCCGGGCTATTGTGTTCGAGCCGGCGATCGATCAGTCGCGTTTTCATCCTCAGGATCGTGTCGCAGGCGCGCCTCGCCGCGTTCTCTTTTATGCACGGCCAACCGTCGCAAAGCGCAACCTTTTCGGACTCGGCGTTGCCGTCCTCCGTGCGGCCGTTGAGAAGGGTCTTTTTGGTAACGACGGCTGGGAATTTGTCGGGATGGGGGAGCAGTTCGAACCAATACCTCTTGGGCGAGGATACACATTGGCGCCCGCGCCCTGGCTAGGTTTCGACGCGTACGCCGAGCAGGTACGGAGCGCGGACATTATGCTGTCTTTGATGTTATCGCCCCACCCGAGCTATCCGCCACTCGAAATGGCAGCCTGTGGTGGAGTGGCCGTTACCACCGTGTTTGGAAGCAAGACGGCGACCCGTCTTGCCGAACTCTCGTCCAACGTGATTGGCGCAGATCCGAAAATTGGCGACATGCTCACGGCCCTCGCTCGTGCAAGGGCTATGAGTGACGATCGCGGCCGTCGACAGTCGGTGTCCCCCTTGCGGTTGCCTGGGACCTGGCGTGAAAGTCTATCGCCGGCTGTGGAAAGGCTGGTTATGGAATTGCGCCGTGACGGGATATCGCGACGTACTGCGCTGCCGCAGCTGGCGAGCGCCGTATCTGTCGTCCGCGCAGATCAGGAAATCGAGCACAGCCCTGTGTACTATCAGCGGCGCACGCGCGTACGTCACAAGCAATATGTCGAAGGAGAGACCAAAGGTCTGATCAGTCTGATTACGACCGTCTACGACACTGATCCTTCGTTCCTCACCGATGTTGCCCATACCGTTTTTGGTCAAGACACGACGCTCGATTTTGAATGGGTGGTTCTGGACAACGGATCGACGCGACACGACACACTCGAAGTTCTGGCCGAAATCGCTCGCGATCCTCGCGTGCGTCTTTCGCGTGTCAACAAAAACCTCGGCATTATTGGCGGAATGCGTTGGTGTCTGGAGTGCGCGCGCGGACGTTACATCGTTCCCGTCGACAGCGACGACCTCCTATTCCCGGATTGTATTCGCACGGTGTCCAGTTTTCTCGAGAAAGCCGGTTTTCCTGTGATCGCGTACACGGATGAGGATAAGACTGATGGGCTCAATCATCGAGATTCCTACTCAAAGCCGGACTGGGATCCCGTGCTGTTCATCCATTCGTGTTACATCGCCCATTTGACGGTCATCGATCGGCAGGCAGCACTCGCGCTGGACTGCTACTTGGATCCTGCTGTCGAGGGATGTCACGATTGGGATACGTTCATCCGGTTTCTCAACGCCGGCTATCGGCCCGTCCATATTCCGGAGGTCCTCTATTCGTGGCGTATGCATGACGCCTCGACATCAGGCAACTATCGAGCGAAGCCGTATATCTATGCGTCTCACAAGGTCGCGCTTGAACGCTTTCTGGCCGGGCGCGGTAAGCTTGACAGGTATGAGATCGTACCCTCACCGCTTTTCGATGGCACGCCTGACTACATGTTCAAGCTGAGAGGCAGTTCCATTGGCGGTCCGCGCAATATTGCGTCAAACAACGATGGTAACAGCGCTATAGAGATCAACCGGTCCTCGATCGAGACCATAACGCTGAGCCAAACCGTATCACGCGACTACCTGAAACACGCCCTGACCCAGCTTGATTCCAATGTGCGTTACGTGCATCTCCGGGACCAGTCCTGCCGCTTCGCGGATGGTTTTGTGGACGAGGCTCTGACGCATTTCGACCTGTTTCCGGATACCGTTCTCGCCGGCGGTCGAATTCATGATGGCGGCATTCTTCGCGAAAGTGGCTATGTCTTTGGTTACGGTGGAGCGATTGGTTGTCCCGATGCCGGTCAGCCGATGACTAACCCGGGGTATTTTGCGCAGACGTGGAAGCCGCGTTCGGTGGCTGCCGTGTCAGCGCGTCATTGTATTGTGGCCAAAGAGTTCTTGATTGAAAGTACGGCGCAATTGCCCCGCGAACTCGGCGTAGCGATGCTCGGTCCCTGGCTCGGCGCTCTTGCGCGTATTAAGGGGCAGCGCGTGATTTATACACCCCTGATCACGGCACGACTGAGGGAGGGTGACGACGTAGCGGCGTCGCGTGAAGATCTGGCTGCGTATACCGCGACGTTTGGCAGTCTGATGCGAGATCCGGTGGGCTATGCTCGTCATTTGGACCGCTCGGGGCAGCGTCCCTATCAGCCTGAGGAGACCGATGCGCCGCTGATTCGGTTACCGTACGAGAAATATCTCGGTCGGCGTATCGAACAGCGCTTCACGAAACTGACCGCACGATTGACGGGAGGCGGCCCGACGATCTCGGTGCTGACGACTGTATATGAACGCACCGATACGCAACTGTTTTGTTTGACCGCGGAGGCGATGCGATCACAACTGCATCCGGCATCAGAATGGATTGTCCTTGCGCACGGGCCTATTTCCAGCGATCTCGACGACGTGCTTACCGCCTATGAGGCGGAGGGTTTGCTCCGCATATTGCGGCACGATGTCAATCTCGGCATTCACGGCGGCTTACACTATTGCCTTGAGCAGGCGACGGGTGATTTCGCGCTATCGCTTGATGCCGATGATCTGCTGACACCCGACGCTCTGGCCGTGCTTGCGATGTCTGCGAAAGACAATCCGGATAGGCAAATCTTCTACTCGGATGAGGATCTGCTGATCGAAGGGACCTACCGTCACCCATTTTATCGACCGGACTACGACCCGGTGCTGCTCGCTGCCCATTCGTATGTATGGCACACGATACTTTTCCGGCGCCAGTTGGGTCTTGCGTTGGGCGCATTCACATCGGGCGAAGCTGAATTCGCGCAAGATTGGGACCTTCTCGTCCGTTTCACGAGGGCTGGCCACCAGCCCCTGCACGTTCCCGAGGTTCTTTATCATTGGCGACAACATGCACGCTCGCTGTCAAACAGCGGCAGTGCATTTTCTGGAAGCTCGATGTCTGTCCGGGCAGTGCTTCGTGACATCGGGCGGCAGCATCGTGCAGACCTCTATGAGATCGCTCCATATCCGTTCGATCTCGGCATTCCGGACTACTATCTTAGGCGTTTGCGAAAGGAGCCTCCTGCGATCGTTTTCGTATCGATGGGGCTGGACGCCGGCGGGCCCTCGGATTTCCCATTCAGCGGCCGCATCGCTGTGCCCGCGTTAAGGGGAAGGCAGGGAATTTCAGCATTGCTTGACGTTCTGGAACATTCCGAAAGTGAATTTGCGATGCTGGTTGGCCCGGCAACGCTGGCGATTGAAACTCAGTCGATCTGGGACGCGATAAAGCATTTTGAACTTGTGCCGGACGTCGTCGCGGTTGGGGGGCCGCTCGTCGACTCGTCGGGAATGATTTTGCGCGGCGCCTTGTTTCTTTACGACAACGCGACGCTGATCGACGCGACCGCGGGTCGTGCGATGAGCGATCCATGCGCGGGTTCGTTGGGGCTGAAGCCACATTGCGTGAACGGCTTATCGCCCGATCTTCTGATTGCACGTCGCGATTTTCTGGTCGCCGCTTTGAAAGCCGCTCCAGAGGGGTTGGCGATGAGGAGCCTCGGAGCATGGCTGGGTGCCTTCGCTGCGCGAGTTGATCGACCCATGGTCTACGAGCCGCTTTTGCGAGGCTTCGTGAAGAACGAGATTGATTTGGTCGGGGATGGGGTGAGCGGCTTGCAGACAAGCTGGACCCACCTCATTACCCCTCTCGTATCCGGTAACGTGCCGACTCGAGGTCTCGCGGGGTTTATTCGTCACGCCGACCTTCACGAATAGCACTTGGGCTGTCGATCAGTTCCCTAGTACGACTGTGTTAACAAATTATTCGGTTTTCCGGCCGCAGCACGGGCACAGCTCAAGGCGCGCAAGTAGCGCGGCCGCAAGCTCCAATCGCAAAGTCGTAATGGAATCTGGCACGTGTCGCTGCTTACGCAGGGGCGCCCCGGGGCCGGAAGCCTTCGGGTAAGGAAGACACTTCGCGGGGTAACCGATGGGCTGGAGTTTTTTTTTGAACCACCAGGCGTTCAGTGACAAGAAAGCCATAAGCCGCTATGCACAGCGTCGCGTGGTGATGAAAGCCGCGCCAGCTGCGTCCCTCGAAATGCCCCAGGCCGAGCTCCTGCTTGAGCTCCTGATAATCGCGCTCAATACGCCAGCGCAGTTTTGCCAGTCTCACGAGTTCCTTGATCGGCGTGTCAGCCGGCAACGTGCTGAGGAAGTATTTGGTCGGCTCGAGCTCTTCCTTGGGCCACTCGACGAGCAACCATTGCTCTTCGCAGGCCTCGCCTGTCCGCGCTGCGCGGGAAGCACAGCGCACCCGTATGGCCGCAAAGCGCGACGACAAGGCGGCGTTGGTGCCTTCTCGCCATGTGACGGTGCGAAAGCGCCGCGATGGCAACTGCATGGCCAGCGCCTTTGCCTGCAGCGGCGCCTGAGCTTGCGTCTGCAGGCTGACCGCGCCCGTCACCCCGACCACATAGGTGAAGCCCATCTGCGTGAGCTGCTCGCGGAACTCGGTGTTCACACCATAACCGGCATCGGCGATTACCAGTTCGGGCAACGATTCCACCGCTGCGAGGTTCTCAAGCAATTGCAGCGCCAGCATCGGCTTGGTGACGAACTCAAGCGCCTCGGGCACTTTCGCCGCTTTGCATCGGTCCGCGTCATCCGCCCAGCTTTGCGGCAAGTACAGCTGATAGCGGACCGGCAGGCTGAAGTTCTCGTTGGCGAGCGAGACGCTGACGGCCACCTGGCAGTTGTCCTGCTTGCCCAGCTGGCCGCAGTATTGCCGGGCGACCCCGACCGAGTGCTTGCCCTTCTTCGGATGGCCGGTGTCGTCAATGAGCAGCGCCTCAGGCGAACCCGCGCGCCGGCGAACTCGCTCAAGTACGTAACCGCGCACCGAATCCAGTACCGCCTGATCCGACCATGGTGCATCGGCCACGAAGTGATGCAGACTCTGGTGTTGCGAACACACCCGGTCCGGCGACAGATGCGCCGCCATGGGCTCGACGCTCTTGCGCTTGACCGGCAGCATCAACCCCGTGCAGTAGCCACGAAACGGCTCGACACGATCAGCGTGTCCAAGCGACTGGGCCATCAGAGACACGTATTCTTCGAACCGCTTCGTAGAGAGTTCCATCGCACTCCTCATAAAGTACTTGAAGACACGCGAATAATATCGTATTTTTTAACACAGTCGTACTAGCCGGTCGCCGGCCGACAGAGATGGCGACCGGATTTCCACTGACGTGCAATAGCGCGTTGGTTGCCTTTCCACAAAGAGCGGCAGCGTCACGGCGTCCGACGCCTCGCTCGCGCCGGAGCGCCCGTAACGCTGTGGCGAGATCGCGATATCGTCGTATAGCGGCACAAGCGGTCCTCCGGAGTTCGACAGTTTCCCTGCCAAAAACGCTGTTTTGGGGAGCCACACGGCGTAACGGCGCGGGTTTCAGCCGGGTGCTGAAAAAAGCTTTGTGGTGGCACGTCAAAGCGCTTTTCCACCAATGTTGACGTCGGTAGTTGGTGTGGTAACGTGGAGGCATGCACGTGAAGATCACCGCCTCCGGAAGCCGTCGCCACGTCCAGCTCGTCGAGTCCTATCGGGACGATGCTGGACGGGTGAAAAAGCGCACTGTGGCCACGTTGGGCCGGCTTGATCAGCTCGATGGCGGCCTTGATTCGGTGATCAACGGGCTGCTCAAGGCGACAGGCCGTGGTCTTCTGCCAGAGGCGCCAGCGGCGCCGGCAGTGAGCTTCGAGTCGGCACGTGCACTCGGCGATGTCTGGACGCTGACCGAACTTTGGAAATCGCTCGGCTTTAGCGAGTTGAGGCGTGTGTTCCGCCGCACGCGGCACACGATCGATGTGGAGACGCTGGTGCGGATCATGGTCTTCAACCGGCTGTGTGATCCGGATTCGAAGCTCGGTGTGCTGCGCTGGCTGGAGACCGTGGCCTTGCCGGAGGTCGATGTCAAGACGGTCACGCACCAGCACCTGCTGCGCAGCATGGACGCGCTGATTGATCAGCAGGAGGCGGTTGATCGGGTGGTCGCGGGCTTGCTGCGGCCGATGATCGACCAGGACCTGTCGGTGGTGTTCCCCCCGCGTCAGAATACTTGTCGTGTTCTCTGATTCTTATAGACATGGTCCGGGGGCGGTAAAATCAGGGTGAATGAAAGCCTACTCAGCAGAAAGAAAAGAAGCGCTGGTGCGTCGCATGATGCCGCCGGAGAACGTGCCGGTTTCGGTGCTGGCCAGGGAAACGGGGATCCCCGACTCGATGTTCAACAAACCGGAGTATCCATGCATGATCCAGGCTCCCGAAGAAGTTCTTCAAATCCGCCTCCAGCACCCAGCTGACTTTGCCACCGGCAATCACTTCATTAAGGGTTGCCAATGCCTTGTGGGCACTCCGCTCCGGTCGTCCGCCAAATGAACACGGCAGAAAGTCCTGTTCATAGATGGCGGACAGAACCTCGGCGGCGCTTCGCTGGAGCGCCCGATCAGCGACAGTCGGCACACCCAACGGGCGCATCTCCTGTTTGCCGGGCTTGGGGATATACACGCGCCGGATAGTGGGCGCCTGATATCCCCGGCGGTGGACAGATTGAAGCATCGGCTCAATCCAGCCATCAAAGCTCTCCTTCGCCTCCGCTACCGTCTGGCCATCCACCCCTGCGGCCGAGTGGCTCGGAATCTTCCACAGATTCGCCCACACCCGATCCTGCGTGATGTAATGGGCCAGCGAGGTAAATCGAAGGGCCGGTTCGCACCGAGCTTTCGCTGCTATTCGTTCGAGTCCCGTTTCCATGGCCGGTGATTCTTCTCTTTGCATAAAAGACCTTACGTCCTTTGTATGGAGTCCATGTTGCCCACGAACGATTCAACTTCTGCTGGCCGCTTCCCCATGTAGCCGGTTCTCCCGACCTCGGAGTACTATCAGCCAGTCTGACTTCCGTCAGGCCATCAGGCCGTTCTGCCTTCTCGGCTCGTCTGGCCTTACAAGCAAACATCGCTTGAACCTGACGGATCTCTAACGTGCTTTTCTACCGCACGTCCGAGAAGCTCGTGGTCGATGGTGTCAAAGAAGGACTTCAAATCAATGTCGACTACCCAGTCGTAGCGCCAACAGTTCCTTCTCGCTTGCGCCACGGCTTGCTTCGCCGATTTGTTGGGACGATACTCGCACCGCTCGTCAAGTCCTTGATTGGAGCGCAATGATGCCCACGGCGATCGCACCGCGTTATACTTGCCATCTCCTATCGAAACCCAAGGTCCATATGTCGGCCATTCCCCTTCTACGGGCTTTGAAAGGCAAAATCGCGCCCAAACTGGTTCTCAATCGAGCCCCTCTTGATGAGAAGATCGCCTCTCTTACAATTGAAAGGGATGGTTTGCTGGTTCAGCGCGATGCCTTGTTGTCCGCGATAGAGGTGCGGGCTCAAGAAAATGGCGCAGCCAGCCCAGCGAATGCGCCGGCAATGACCCATGAATTCATGGGCTACCAAATCCCCATTGATCTCATGTTGCTGACAGGCGGCGGCCCGGAGAGCTTCGACATTATTTCAGCCAGCCATACGGCCAATCTTCAGCGTTGGATAGGGCTTGAGCCCGACCATACACTTCTGGAGGTTGGATGTGGAATTGGTCGGGATGCAATTCCGCTTACGCAGATCCTCCGAAACGGCCGATACATCGGCATCGACATCATCGGGAAATCAATCGAGTGGTGTCAAAAAAACATCGCCGCGCGCCACAGTAATTTCGAGTTCCATCACTTCAACGTCGAAGATCAGCTTCATAACAGTCAGGGCACGACAAAGACAGCGGACATCACGCTTCCAGCAGAGAATAATTCAATCGACCGGATCATCCTCTTTTCCGTCTTCACCCACATGTTTCAAGCGGACATCGAACACTATCTTGGTGAGTTCAGGCGCGTTCTAAAACCAGATGGCATGGTATATGCCACCACCTTCATCTTCAATGACGAAATTCTTCATTCCGCGCGCGCAACCAATCTCACGCCGTTTGATCTCCGCTTTGAATATGAGGCAACACCAGGTTGCAGGATTAATGATCCTGTTCATCCGTTAGGGGCCGTCGCATATACCAAAGAGACATGGGATGTAATGTCCCGGAGGAGCGGACTCCGCTACGCCAAACCTTTCTTGAAGGGGGCTTGGTCGGGGTTCTATCCTGATCCGCAAGATGGGCAGGATGTCGTGATACTCACCCCCGACTCGCATCTATAGACCCTCCGGGGGGCTCGGTGATTTTGGCGAAGGCAACGCATTTCCGGA
This sequence comes from Paraburkholderia sp. BL10I2N1, assembly GCF_004361815.1. Classification (NCBI taxonomy): domain Bacteria; kingdom Pseudomonadati; phylum Pseudomonadota; class Betaproteobacteria; order Burkholderiales; family Burkholderiaceae; genus Paraburkholderia; species Paraburkholderia sp. BL10I2N1. The sequence goes on from NZ_SNWA01000001.1 coordinate 469,178, forward strand.
GGACGACCCTCGCCTAGGGCTTGTACATGCCGATCTCTGCGACCGATTCGGATGGCCAAGCGGATCGCCCACGGTCAATTAGTCGAGCCTGAACAATCCGGTGAGCCTTGTATGGCGTGGCTTTGGTGCCGAAACGGTGTTGTGGGAATTGCAGGGACCTGGCATATTGATGCGTGAATCCTGCAAATCCTGACGAGGTGCAGATGGGTCCGAAGACGCCTGTGACGGAACAAGATTTCTTCCGGCATCCGCTGCGAGAACAGATCAACCGGAAGCATCCGCTGGTGCGCCTGACTGACCTGATCAACTGGGAGCGGCTGGACGCGTCGATGAGTGAGAGCTTCGTATCGGGCAAAGGCCGACCGGCGAGTTCGCCGCGTCTGATTGCGGGGCTGCTGTATTTGCAGCACACGTTCGATCTGTCCGACGAAGAGGTCGTCTGGCAATGGGTGGAGAACCCTTATTGGCAGGTGTTCACCGGCGAAACGTATTTGCAGACCGAACCGCCGATCGACCCGTCGAGCCTGACGCGCTGGCGCAAGCGACTGGGCGAAGCCGGCGTTGAAGAGTTGCTGGCCGAGACGATCGAAGCGGCCAAACGTGCCGGCGTAATCAAGGCCTCGAGCGTGAAGCGCGTGATTGTAGACACGACCGTCATGGAGAAGGCGATCGCCCATCCAACTGATTCGCGATTGCTCGAACGGTGTCGCGAACATCTGGTGAAGGCCGCGGCACGGCACGGCCTGAAACTGCGGCAGAACTACAACCGCGAGGCGCCGCGTCTGGGGCTGCAGGTTGGCCGCTACGCGCACGCAAAGCAATACAAGCGCATGAGGAAGGCACTGCGTACGCTGCGTTCGCGCGTTGGACGGGTGATGCGCGATGTGGAGCGACAGGTCGCCCAGGTGGCAGACTCAGGCCGTGTGGCCCTGCTGGAGCTGATTGGCCGCACGAAGCGCATCCTGGCGCAGAAGCCGAAGGACAAGAACAAGCTTTATGCGTTGCATGCGCCGGAAGTCGAGTGTCTGGCCAAAGGCAAGGCGCGTACGCCGTACGAATTCGGCGTGAAAGTGTCGATCACGACGACCCACAAGGAAGGACTGGTAGTTGGGATGCGCTCGATGCCGGGCAATCCGTACGACGGTCATACGCTGGCTGAAGCGCTGGAACAGGCGGCAATCCTGAGCGACGCCACGCCGGAAGTCGCCATCGTCGACCGTGGATACAAGGGTGTCGAAGTCGACGGCGTGAAGATCTACCACCTGGGCTTGCGGCGGGGCATCACACGCGGGCTACGCGTGATGATCAGACGGCGAAGCGCAATCGAGCCAGCTATCGGCCACATGAAAACAGACGGAAAACTCGATCGGAACTGGCTCAAAGGCGCGCTCGGCGATGCGATGCACGCGGTGCTGTGCGGCGCCGGCCACAACCTCCGGATGATCCTGAGGAAGCTGCGGCTTCTTTGCGTCTTCGTTCTCGCCGCTCTGATCAACCGTGGGATTGCCGCCGACGTGACGGTGTGATGCCGGCGGAACGAGAAACGAATTGTTCAGGGCCGACCAAAGTGAATCACCACGTTCGTAGAACGTGGTTTCGCATTAAGCCCCCCATAGGGGGGCACACCTAGCGGCCCTTCTGAGAAGGTCCTCTACCCGGTTCCAACTGAAGCTGCTCTTGATGCATCTCTTCTTTCTCCTGGAACCGAACGTACTTTTGAATCATCTCGCTGTTCAAGCCGACCGAATCTACGCAGTAACCCTTTGCCCAGAAATGATTGCCCCAATAAGGTTTCTTCTTCAAATATGGAAAGGCCGTAAAAATTCGTATGGCGGTACGTCCTTTCAGGACGCCCATCAATCCGGATACCGACAGCTTCGGCGGAATGCTCACCAAAAGGTGCACGTGGTCCGGCTGAACATTGAGTTCCACAACCTCGCAGCCCAGTTGCTGGCTGAACACCATCACGCATTTGTAGACCTCTTTGCCGACCGGACCTTGCAGCACACGGAACCGATACTTCGGCACCCACACCAGGGCAATCGCATGAAAAATTGTTTACCCACAATGGGTTACGAATGGGGGTTGTAAACTGCTGCGAAGACGCGTTAACTCTTGGTTTTGCCAAGTGCCGGGAGTGGTGTGGACGACGAATACGAGCCGTTGAGTTTGCAAGATGCGTTTGGGGACCTGAAGGACCCGCGTGTACGCACCCCGGAGCATGATCTGACGGAAATGCTGGTGGTTGCACTGGCGGCGATCCTGTCAGGTGCCGACGGCTGGGTGGGGATCGCTTTGTGGGGGCAAGGACAACTGGAGTGGCTGCGCCGGTACTTGCCGCTGCATAACGGGATTGCCTCGCATGACACGTTCGGGCGCGTATTCGCGGCGCTTGATGCGCGGCAGTTCGAGGCGTGCTTTGTGCGATGGGTAAGCGGTATCTGTCCTGCCGTCGCGGGCCAGGTGATGGCAATTGACGGCAAGACGGTACGGCGCTCGCACGGCATGGGGCGTAGCGCGATCCATCTGGTATCGGCCTATTGCGGCGCGTTGGGGGCGACCTTGGGTCAGGTCAGGACTGCCGACAAAAGCAACGAGATCACCGCGATCCCGGCATTGCTGGATGCCTTGCTGCTCAAGGGTGCGATCGTGACGATTGACGCGATGGGTTGCCAGCGGGAGATCGCGGCGAAGATCGTGGCTGGAGGTGCCGACTATGTGCTTGCGGTCAAAGGCAATCAGCCTGCCTTGCATGAAGCAATCGTGCAGCTGTTCGATGCACAGCGCACACAGTCTTTGCGCAGCATGCGCTTCGCTGAGCACTGTCAGACAGGCAAGAAAGTGCACGGAAGAATCGAGACGCGCCGGTGCGTTGCGACCGACATGATTGACTGGCTGGATGAGGACGGCAAATGGGCCGGCCTGCGTTCGGTGGCGATGGTTGAGGCCACCCGCGAGATCGACGGCCGCGTTTCGCTGGAGCGGCGGTACTACATCAACAGCCTGCCCGCTGACCCGAAACGGATCAACGAGGCGGTGCGCGCTCACTGGGCCATCGAAAACAGCATGCATTGGGTGCTCGATGTCGCGTTTGGCGAGGATCAATGCCGCGCCCGGGTGGACAATGCAGCACAAAACTTCGCGATCCTGCGCCGCATCGTGTCGAATCTCCTGCGCGCTGACAAAGCCACCAAGGTCGGCATAAAGAACAAGCGGCTCAAGGCCGGATTCGATGAACACTATCGGGCTCGAGTGCTTGGAATGCAGCTCTCTTGATGCGATTGCCCTGCACCCACACAATGTGGTATTGACAATGCCATATGACATGCGATGCTCTCTTGAACCTGCTCATGCTTGTTTTCCTTTTTATGCGTTGTGGGGACAACACACAGAAAGGTACCTGCATGGGCAGGTGCTCTAACAGGCAGAGCCAGTTAGGCGATGACCACGCCCATAGGGCGTGGATTTCGATTTGTCATTAAAGTGGACCCCTCTGTCTTGACGCACGGGTCCACTTTAAAATGTGAAAGTGATGGCAAGACAGGTTGGACCGCAGGAACGCAAACCTGACGTTTACTCGGCACTTCAAGTGCGCACGAGAGATGAGGACGTTCCTGGCGAATTCCATCAGGGCCCGTAGGCTTGGCCTGCAAGACGAGGCCGGATATAAGGCTGCAACCAATTCCCTGTCGAGCAGCACACGAACATTACCTTGCAAGCCGGGACGCGTTCATATAAGTAAACGCGATCCGCCGCCAGTTTACAAGCGCTGCCCCATGTCATTGAAAGTAAACACGTTTTTTTCGCGACAGGAACTTGCCGGTCAAGATGTGTATAAGGAGATGCCTTCAGGGCTGTATTTGCAGAACCGAATTTAACATGAACCGCCTCCGATTTTTCTGGACACGAATTTGGGGTAAAACCTGTGTCTGGAAATGGAGTTGAAGATGCTGAATAAGTCGAAAGTTGCAGAGGTTGTGCCGGGGGCGGTGGAAGGAGCGCGTAGCGCGACTGGAAGCGCCCCCCGGTGCGGCCGCCGAACTGAAGCGGTGGTCGGCCAACCGGAAGAAGGAAGTGGTGCTGCGCCTGTTGCGCGGCGAGCCGGTGGATGCCGTATCGCGCGACGTGTCGGTGCCGATATACCGGCTCGAGGAATGGCGCGACCGTGCCCTGGCCGGTATGGATGCCGGCCTGAAGGAGCGCGAGAACGATCCACTGGAGGCAAAGCTCGGCGACGCCACGCGACGTATTGGCGAGCTGGTCATGGAAGTCGAGCTCCTGCGCAAGGAAAGGCAGGCCCGAGGCCCTTTAGCCAACCGGAGATCGTCGAAATGAGCGGCGAGATCTCCGCTGGTACCGGCAAGCCCTATGGCCTGGAACGGGTCTGCCGGGTGCTCGAATTGCCGCGTTCGACGATCTATGCGCGCAAGGCGCGTGAGCTGACCAACGTGGTGCCGCTCGTCGCGCAGCGGCGTGGCCCGAAGCCGAAGATGCCGGACGCTGACCTGCTGGCCGCTATCCGTGCTGATCTGGCCGCCTCGCCGATTAACGGCGAGGGACACCGCAAGGTCTGGGCGCGGCTGCGGTTCCAGCGCGACATCCGCGTCGCCCGCACCCGCGCGAGCTGCGTCTGATGCGGGAGCATGCCTTGCTGTCGCCGCATCGTCGGCCTCAGGGCAAGCCAGCTCTGCACGACGGCTCGATCACCACGGACCGCCCGAACGAGATGTGGGGCACTGACGGCGTGCGCGTCGAGACGGTGGACGACGGTTGGGTCTGGGTGTTCTCGGCGGTTGATCATTGCGATGCCTGCTGCGTCGGCATCCATGCAGTCAAGACCGGCAACCGCTTCGCGGCCTTGCAGCCGATCGCACAGGGTCTGCTGAGCGAGTTCGGCGGTACGGGTGCAGATGCTGGCCGGGGGCTGACCTTGCGTATGGATCACGGCTCGCAATACACGGCCGACGACTTCCTGAACCAGGTCAGGTTCTGGGGTGTCACACCGAGCTTCGCTTTCGTCGCCGAGCCGCAGACGAATGGTGTTGCCGAGCGCTTCAACCGCACGCTGAAGGAGCAGGCCATTCACGGTCGCGTCTTCAGTAATCTGGAGCAAGTCCGGGCCGCGGTCGTCGAGTTCAAGGATCGTTACAATCGCCATTCGCGTCTCGAAAAACTGGGCTTCATATCACCCTACGAAGCTCGTCAGGCAGCCACCATGAAAGAGGCTGCCTGAGTTGCAAAACCGTGTCCAGGAAATGCGAGCCGGTACACTTCGACGGTTCGCGTAACTGTGAGGTATCGCGCTGGTGAGTCGCGCACACCACAGGCCCGATGATGTTCGGATGGCCTCGTTTGGCGTTGGTGCCACGATCATGGTCCTTTGCAAGCCGGAAACGTTCGGCTACACTGCTCCAGTATTTTTCCTTTCTAACCCGAGATCACACGGCGTGGGCGCTTAATACTGTCGCGTCGCATCCTGATATGAAGGCAATTATTCTCGCTGGTGGATTTGGCACTCGTATAAGTGAAGAGTCGCATCTCAAGCCCAAGCCGATGATCGAAATCGGCGGCAAGCCCATCCTGTGGCACATTATGAAAATCTACTCCCATTACGGGATCAACGATTTCGTGATCTGTCTCGGCTACAAGGGCTACGTCATCAAGGAATACTTCGCCAACTACTTCTTGCACACTTCCGACGTGACTTTCGACATGAAAGCAAACTGTATGGAAGTGCACCAGCGGTATGCCGAGCCGTGGCGAGTCACGTTGATCGATACAGGACCGGAGACACTGACTGGCGGACGTCTGAAACGGGTTCGCGATTACGTCGGCGACGAGACGTTTTGCTTTACATACGGCGACGGTGTCGCTGACATCGACATAAGACGCGTCATCGACTTCCACCAGCAACATGGCAAGCTGGCGACCGTGACGGCGATTCAGCCGCCAGGTCGCTATGGCGCGTTGCACACCGACGGCAACGCGGTCCTGAACTTCCAGGAAAAGCCGGCTGGCGATGGAGCGTGGATCAACGGCGGCTTCTTTGTGCTTGAACCCGAGGTTCTCGATTACATCGAGGGCGATGAGACCAGTTGGGAATCGAAACCCCTCCATCAACTCGCGGTCGAGCGGCAATTGATGGCGTACCATCACGATGGCTTCTGGCAAGCGATGGATACGCTGCGCGACAAGAACCACCTTGAAGACTTGTGGCGGACCAATCCCCCGTGGCGAGTATGGAAGTAAACCTCTTTGGCGGTTCATACCGCGGTCGTCGGGTGCTCGTGACGGGCCATACCGGTTTCAAAGGAAGTTGGCTTGCGCTGTGGCTCGCACAGCTTGGCGCAGAGGTGGCCGGCGCGTCGCTCGCGCCCAACACGGATCCGAATCATTGGGATCTGCTAAAACTCAACGTCGAAGACCATCGTGTCGACATCCGTGATGCCGATACCATCGCCCATCTCGTAGAGAATACCCAGCCGGAAGTCGTATTCCATCTGGCAGCGCAGCCGCTCGTGCGGTACTCGTACGCTGCTCCAGTCGAAACGTGGGCGACCAATGTGATGGGCACTTGCCACCTGCTGGAAGCCTGTCGCAAGACGGCGAGCGTGCAGGCGATCGTTGCGGTCACAACCGACAAATGCTATCAGAACAACGAATGGGTTTGGGGCTACCGCGAATGCGACCGGCTTGGCGGGCACGATCCATATAGCGCATCCAAAGCGGGTGCGGAACTGGTTGCTGCCAGTTATCGTGCGTCACTCATGTCGAGCCCAGATGCGCCCCTGCTCGCGACGGCCCGCGCGGGCAACGTGATCGGCGGCGGCGACTGGTCGCAGGACCGGCTGATTCCCGATCTCGCCCGCGCAATTGCGGCCGGCGTCTCACTGGAAATCCGCTCACCTAATGCCACGCGCCCGTGGCAACACGTGCTGGAATCTCTGAGCGGTTATCTGCTCCTTGGCCAACAACTGCTGACGCGCGAGCAGCGCTTCGCGGAAGCATGGAACTTTGGTCCGGATGCGCTTGGCAATCGTTCCGTGTCGGAAGTACTGACCCGAATCGGACAGTCATGGCCGGAAGTGAAGTGGCACCAGACTACCCAGGCTCATCCGCATGAAGCTCGCCTGCTGTCACTCGACAGCACAAAGGCGCACACGCTGCTCGGCTGGCAACCCGTATGGGACCTCGAAGACGCGTTGCGACATACCGCCGAATGGTATCGCGCCTGGCATCACTCCAAAGACATCATCAGCGCGCGTCAACTAGACCAATACATCGAGAACGCGGCGAAGATCGGCACATCGTGGTGCAAGGCATGAACATCGAACCGACCGCCATTGCCGGCGTGATGGTCGTCCAGGCCACGCCCTTCGCGGATCATCGCGGTGTCTTTCAGCGGGTGTTCTGCGATCGCGAGCTCGAAGCACTAATCGGGGGGCGTCGAGTGGTGCAGATCAATCACTCGAGAACAACGAACGTCGGCGCGGTGCGCGGTATGCATTTCCAGCGCACCCCGGATGCGGAGATGAAACTGGTGCGCTGCCTGCGTGGCAAGGTCTGGGACGTCGCTGTCGACCTGCGCGCCGATTCGCCAACGTTTTTACACTGGCATGCAGAGGAACTGTCCTTCGAAAACAGCCGCATGCTTGTCATCCCCGAGGGTTGCGCGCACGGCTTTCAGGTCCTCGAACCGGAAAGCGAACTGCTCTATCTGCATACCGCCCACTATGAGCCCGCCGCCGAAGGTGCCGCAAGATACGATGATCCGAGGCTTGGCATCACGTGGCCGCTCCCCGTTTCTGAAGTTTCCCAGCGAGACCAACTCCACCCCCTTCTTTCGAACGAGTTTCGTGGACTACCCGCATGAACTGCCGCCACTGCCAATCGCCTCTTGAACACGTCTTTCTCGATCTCGGCTTCGCGCCACCGTCAAACGCTTACCTGACGGAGAGCGATTTGAAGGCACCCGAAACTTATTTCCCGCTGAAGCTGTTTGTCTGTGATGACTGCTGGCTCGTGCAGACCGAGGACTACGCACGTGCGAATGAACTGTTTCGCCCGGACTATGCGTATTTCTCGTCAATCTCGCATACGTGGTTAGCTCACGCGAAGGCCTATGCGGAGATGGTGAGCAAGCGGTTTGACCTCGGTCGCAACAGTCTCGTTATCGAAGTCGCGTCGAACGACGGCTACTTGCTGAGAAACTTCGTTGAAACCGGTATTCCATGCTTGGGCATCGAGCCGACCGCGAGTACGGCCAACGCGGCCGAGCGTCTTGGCATTCCCGTGCTGCGTGAGTTTTTCGGTGAAGCGCTTGCGAAGCGCCTCGCCGCCGAAGGCAAACAGGCGGACCTGATCGCCGGCAACAATGTGTACGCGCACGTGCCGGACATCAACGACTTCACCATCGGCCTCAAAGCGGCATTGAAGCCGCACGGGACGATCACACTGGAATTTCCGCATTTGATGCGTCTGATCGAACATGTTCAGTTCGACACGGTGTATCACGAACATTTTTCGTATCTGTCTCTGCAGACTGTTGCGCGCATCTTCGCTCGCGCCGGCCTGCGCGTTTGGCACGTAGAAGAGCTCTCCACTCACGGCGGCAGCATCCGGATCTACGGCTGCCATGCAGAAGATCAGCGTGCTGATGAGCCGTCGGTCGCAAAGCTGCTCGAGGAAGAAGCGCGTTTCGGCCTGCAGGATCTTTCGACCTACGGCGCCTTCCAGGCGCGTGCCGATCACGTGAAGAACGGCCTGCTTGCTTTCCTGCTGGAGCAAAAGCAACAGGGGAAGAAAGTGGCTGCTTATGGCGCTGCGGCCAAAGGGAACACGCTGCTCAACTATGCTGGCGTAAAGCCGGACCTATTGCCGTACGTGTGCGATGCTGCACCGTCGAAGCAAGGCAAGTTTCTTCCGGGTAGCCACATCCCTATTCTTCAAACGGATGCCCTTCGTCAAAACCGTCCTGACGTTGTGCTCGTTCTACCTTGGAATATTGTCGATGAGGTCACGGAGCAGCATGCATACGTTCGGGAGTGGGGCGCGGCATTCGCAGCCGCCGTGCCGTCGATGAAGGTCTGCTAATAGCCCCCCATATCGGCCACACCAGCGAGGCATGCACCTACGTTGGTCGTGGCCGGTTCGGTAGGACACGGCCTACACGCCCGACGGGTCGATCGACTGAAACCGGCGTGAGTCGCCCCAAAAGGCCATCGGCTCGTAGCTCGGATAGGGGTAATGGCCGAGATTGAGTTCTATCTGCGCGCCTCGCTCGGCGAGACGCCGCTCAACGAGGCGACGCACTGAGATTGGCGCACCGCTACAGATATTGGTGATGCCGGTCAGTTCGGGATGCTCAAGAAGTAAAATCAGGCGCCGCGCGACTTCGACGACCGGCAAGTAGTCGCGCAACTGCTCGCCGCCCGACATATTGAACACTGCATCGCCGTTGTCTATCGCGCGATCCAGCTGAGCAAGCAGGCTGTTCGGATTTTGCCCCTCGCCGTGCATGTAGAACAATCTCGCCCACTGCAGCGCAAACGGATGCTGCTGCCGCCACGATTCCAGAAACTTGCGCAGCGTGTCTTTCGCTAGTGCATAGGGATTAGCTGGCTGTGAGTCAAGTCGCTCGGCAAGACAACCGTCCCGCATGCCGTATTCGAAGCAGGTTCCAGTAACCAACACCTGCGGAACATTTGCCGCCACACACTGCGTCAAGAATTGGTAGGCCGCCGGCAGGTTTTCCTCGAAGTGAAACGGCGAGGTGTAGTTCGGTAATCCGGGCCACGCGAGATGGACGACTGCATCTTGGGGCCCTAGTGCCCCAGCAAAGTCCGCCTTCGGGGATTGAATATCGAGTGAGACCAAACTGACGTTTTCAGCCCAGGAAAAGCGACGGGCTTTCGCTTCGTGGCGCACCAGCGCGGTCACTTCGTGGCCGCGAGCGATGAGTTGCGGCACGAGATGCGATCCGACAAATCCAGTTGCTCCAGTTACAGCGACTTTCATGAAGGTTCCTGTTTGGGACTGAACGCTCAGACGGTCATTATGCAACAGCGTCTGGAAGACGATTTACCTTCGATGGCAATGCCGGCGCGCCACCTCGAATACTCGGGGCAAGGCAAAATTTAGTCGCCGCCGGCCCGACCACCGGGCGCTGCAACCAGCAAGATTGCAGCGCCCGGTGCCCAATATGCCGCCATCGAACGCACCAGCTTGTCAGTTTGATTAACGACGTCCGGTTCGGCCGGTCCGCACGTCACAGAACGCTGGCGTGAAGACCGCGTAAGCGGTATTCACGCGCCTGACTACGATCTTGCCGGCGCTCTCGCGCCCACTACGGTGAAGCAGAAACACACGCTTATGCCAGTGGTTCAACGCGAGGCGGCCATGCAAGGCTGAAGTCTTCATAGTCCAACGTCAAGTTGGGGCTGTAGGCCGGATCCTTAAACAACAAGTCGCCCCAACACCGCTGCATATACATGACTTCCGACCTAAAACGAGCCTGTTTTTGCGGATTGTCTTCAAAGCCTCGTGTCGCCGATTCGTGATGGTAAAGTTCGGCGTAAGGTGTCCACACATTGCGATAGCCGGCTTCCCGGATGCGCAAGCAAAAGTCGACATCATTGAACGCGATGGTCAGATCTTGTTCGTTTAGCCCACCTACCTCGAGATAGACCGATTTACGCACGACCAGGCACGCGGCTGTTACCGCAGAATAGGAACTGATCAGGCCAGTTCGTCCGAAGTAGCCGTAACACGGCTGCGGGGCGAGTTTGTTTGCGTGCCCAGCCACTCCGCCAATGCCCAGCACAACACCGCCGTGCTGCAAGGTATCGTCCGGATAGAGCAGCTTAGCCCCTACCGCCCCTACGCCAGGCTGTAGCACGAGACCCACCATTTCCGACAACCAATCCGGCGAGATGACCTCGATATCGTTGTTGATCAAGCCAACGAGTTCCCCTCTGGCCTGCGAGACAGCCGAATTATTCAATGCTGAATAGTTGAACGGGCGGTCATCGCGCAGCACGCGGATGCGGGCGTCCTGACCCAGCGACGAGAAATAGCGCAGCGCTTCAGGATCGTCTGAACCGTTGTCGACAACAATGATTTCGTAGTTTGAGTAGGTGGTTTTGCCGACGATGCTATCGATGCACTGACGCATAAGGTTCAACCCGTTCCTCGTCGGGATGATGAGACTAACCAGTGGCAGCGTTGCCGGTAATGAATAATGTGCGCAATAGCCACGTTCGATCCACTCGACGCTGCCTGCCACTCCTTGTCTTGCGAAGTGCTCATTGAGCGCGCGTTCGCCAGCCAGCGCCGCGTAGGGTTTCGCATCCGTACCTCCGGCCGTGCTTTCGGCATGGACGCGCCAGTGGTACAACACGCGCGGAATGTGATGGATCGCATCGACACCGATATGCTCGATGCACCGCAGTACGAGGTCGTAGTCCTGCGCGCCCTCAACGCCAATGCGGAAGCCGCCCACCGTATCCAACAGTGGCTTATGGTAAACGCCGAGATGACAGAAGAAATTCTGCGAGTAAAACAAATCCGTGTTCCATTCGCACTTGAAATAGGGGTCGTGGCGACGACCCGATGCGCCAATCTTGTCTTCGTCTGAATAAATCAGCCGAACCGAAGGATTCGCAACAATCGTATTCGCCACGCAATACAGCGCATGTTCTGGCAATAAATCATCGTGGTCCAATAGCGCAACCCATTCCCCGACAGCAAGCTCTAGCGCACTATTGGAAGCAGCGGAAATATGGCCGTTCTGCTCGCGGAATACCACCTTGATCCGGGAATCCTCGCGAGCGAACTGCTCCAACAGAGGACGAATTGCCGGATCGGTGGATACATCGTCGGCAATGCAGAGTTCCCAGTTCGGATATAACTGGTTGCGTACCGATTCGATCGCCTCCGTTAGCCATTCCGGCTTTGGGTTGTATGTCGGCATCACCACCGAGATCAGCGGCTTGTCAGTCATTGCAGCAACCCTCTGTCGAATTGCCACGCGCTGCTCATCGTCTATGCAATCGTAACGCTGAATCCATTCATCATAGTTGTTTCGCCTGGCGGACTCTGGCGACCCCTCTGTACGCGGGTGGAGCCTGCCAAGCAGACCCGAAACCCCCTCCTTGCGATACAGTTCGAGTGCTTTATGCATAGCAGGCTTGAATCCACCATTGGTGCGCACGGCGCGCATCGCCACCGACACGATGTGCCGAATCCGTACCAGTTTGGCGATAGGCCAACGCACCGGTGCCGTTACACGCCAGCTGGTGGAATGAAGCAGGGCATCGATATCCTGCTGGGCCTTCGCCAGGCCCGCGTCGCGTCGGGCAATGTCATCCTGTAAGCCGGCAACTTGCCGCTTAAAACTGCTGACGTCTCGCTTCAAGGTCAAAATCTGATCTTTGGATTGATTGGCCTCGTGTTGCAAGTCCGAAACCCGGCGTTCGTATTGAATGACGTCCTGCTGCAAATCAGAAGCATGACGCGTTCGTTCAGCGACGTCCCCCTCAAGGCTACCGACCCGGATATGTAGTTCCACCAACTCTGCCTGTTGCTGTTGCCACGCTTCCGCCGGCGAGCGCTCCAGCGTAGACCACGCATTTGTATCTTGCTGCGGCGTGATTTGTGCGCTGCCCTGGGATTTCAGGACCAGGTGTCCGCTTACCACGGCCTCGTCGTCCCCTGCGACAAAGCGACGACCCAAGACGTTCCGGGTGGCCGGTAACTTGCGCACAATGCACAGCGAGTCGACGAACTCGACCGAATGAATCGACTCTAGCGTGGTACCGTCCGATAGCCTGCATCGGTATTCGTCGTAAAACCCTCTTAGAAGCTCCTCGGCGCGTTTCTTCACCCCCCAGTGCTCATGGTTGATCACATCGGCCAGCAACTTGAAAAACGTGATCGAGGAGTATGGATGATACAGACCGCCATCGAATTCTTGCCAGTAGCTGCAATGGAGGTCTTCAGCAATGAAAATCCCCCCGTCGTCCAGTTTCGGGAAGTAGCGCAGGAAGGATTTGACGATATCGCCCGAGGTATGCGAACCGTCGTCAATGACGATATCGAAACGCTCCGCGTAGCCAACGATAGCTCGCTCGGTCTCGTCCGCATTCGCATCACCGACGACCACCGCGGTTTTCGGGTCCTGGTAACTGAGGCGCGCACAATCAGGGTTAATATCGCAGCCGATTAATTTGTTTGCATTTCTAAAGAATTCCGACCATATTTCAAGTGATCCGCCATTCTGGATTCCTATCTCGAGCAAATTGATCGATCGATCACGATAGGGCGCAAGTAGCCGATCGTACTCTGGGATGTAAAGCGACCATTTGTCTGACACCTTCCCACGGTGCTGCAAATATAACTGTTCCAATGTCTTCATCGTGGGAGGCCCTCGAATTACTTTTAAAGTAGGTGCACCGAACGGTAGGCTCCGGCTTCTCGATTCGTCGGCGACAACGATAGGTATTCTCGACGACCGGCGCGGCATCGAAGAAAGAGTGTTTCAACTCGCAAGCCAAAGGGCCGACAACCCGCCGGCGTTTCCCTTCCCGCGCGGCCGGTCCCGGAAACTGCAGTTCGTGTGCGCTCCCGTCTAGTGTTTTGTCGGCACGACAGCACCATCGACCAGCACATCGTGGGATCTATACGATAGCCCCCGCGCGCGGCTTTGCATGCACATAGAAACTGACTTACTCAGCCCTGTGTTTCGTACGTCGATACCACCTCTTCCACCGGTCCGAACGCGCGCACGCGACCGCGCTCCATCCACAGCGCCTTGTTGCAGACTTTTCGGATTTCCGCATTCGAATGCATCGCCAGCACGACGATTTCGGCACGGCTATGCAGGTCAGCAAGCCGCTCCTCCGCCTTGTGCATGAACGACGCGTCGCCTACTCCCATAACTTCATCCAGCAGAAGAATCTCCGCATCCACTGCGGTCGATACAGCAAAAGCCAGCCGCACCCGCATACCGCTCGAATAGGTACGCAACGGAAGGTCGAGATAGTCACCGAGCTCGGAGAATTCCGCGATCGACTGTTGCTTTGCCCGGATCTCCGCATCGGTCATGCCGAGAAGCAGGCCACGCAAACGAATGTTTTGCATTCCTGTAGAGTTCTCGTCCATCCCGAGACTGATGTCGAGCAACGGCACTACCTTGCCTGAGCTGACCACCGACCCGTGCGTCGGAGCATAGATACCCGCCATCATGCGAAGTAACGTGGACTTGCCGGCGCCGTTACGGCCGATCAAGCCGATCCGGTCGCCTCTTTCGAGACGAAGGTCAACGTTGTCAAGCGCGCGAACAACGATCACACCGTCATTGTCCTCTGCGATGGTATTCCGGCGGCCCATGCGCAGCACTTTCTTCTTCAGCGAACGCCCCTGCACGTCGTAGATGGGCAAGTCGAGCGTCGCGCCCTTGAGTTCGATATACGCCATGATTTGCCCTCTTAGATCCAGTACGGAATGCGTTTCAAGTAACGGCCAGTCAATGCGAGCGCAAGAATCCAGCCAAGGACGGCCATGGCAATCGTCACTGCCCAAGTTGTGGCACTCGGAATTTCGCCGATCAGCGGTGCACGCACAAGTTCGATCAGATGCGCAAGTGGATTCAGTTCGACGATTAGCGAAAAGCGAGTCAACGCATTCGGACGATAGATGATCGGCGTCACGTAGAACGCAATCTGCATCAATGCAGCGATGATTTGCGGTAAATCACGAAAACGCGCAGACAGCAAACCAGCCACCATTGCGATCCAAAGTGCATTGATCATGTAGAGCAGCAATGCCGGAACGAAGACGGGCAACGTCGCCCAACTCTTCACCCCGAAAACGGCTAGCAGCAGCAGGACGATCAAAAAATTGTGCGCAAGAATCACGAGATTGCGCCATACCACCTGCAACATATAGATCAGTTTCGGCGTCGATGCTTGTCGGATGTATGCGCCACTGTTGATATACGCAGTACTGCCTTCGGTGACAATCTGTGAGAAAGTGCCCCACATCACCAGACTGATGGCCAGATACGGAAGATAGTCGCTCATCTTCTGGCCGAACAGCGTGCCGTAGACGACACCGATTGAACCGATCATCACACCCATGCTGATGGTCAACCAGAATGGTCCAACGCGCGAGCGTGCGTAGCGCTGCCGCACTTCCAGCCAACCCAACAGCGTCCACAGTCGCCAGGATGCGACGCTTTCTTTCAGATCAACAAATATCAGACTAAACATTGCGGATTTTTAAGTTTTTGCGTTTAAGGGGTACAACACCATAGTGTGTGACGGTCGCTTATTTCAGTGTTGTTCCAGAGCACCCATGCGACCGATCAACCCGTGCCAAATACCGGTCACGGCCATTCGCAAGTGACCAAGACGCGGCTGCAGGAATAATCCGTAGATCGCCAGGCGAAACGGAAACTTGACTAACTCCGTGGATTTCCAACTGCACGGAACATAGCTACGTTTAATCAGCGCAACCGCGTTCCGAAAGAGATAGTAATGACGAAGCGGACTATGACTTGGGTACAGCCGTCCGAAAACACGCACCGGCTCGCCACCAAGCTCATGAGCAAGCCGCAACTCAGGCGCACCGAGCACCGCGAAACCCTTCGAGCGTGCCCTTATGCACCACTCCAGATCGACGAAATCGATGAACAGTGCATCATCCATTGGGCCGACTTCCTGCCATGCAGCCAGATTGATGCACGACCCCGAGCTGATTAAAAAATCAACATCGATAGGATTGACGCCAATCGGAGGGACCCGACGCAGCCTCAGATACCCAAAGCGTACGAAAGGCGCTACGTCGCCGAGACGCGAGTCCTCATACGCCGGCCCGATCAACGCCACACGCTGGTGGCGGCGCAACGCCTCTTCGAGCAGGCGAGGCAATCCGTCAAGCAACTGCTTTGACGGGTCACTGTCCTGGTCGAAGAGAATCGCGGTATCGAAGCCAGCACGAATCAGCGCGGCAACGCCCTGATTGATGGCCGTGCCAATACCAAGGTTTTCGCCATTAGGTAAATAACTGATAGCAGCGGATAACCCCACCTCGCTCGCCGTCCGCGCCGAAGGGCTGTTGTCAACAACAACACAATGCATCATCGCAGCAAGCCGGTTGGCCCGCGCGACGCAAGCCGCATCAGGATTGTAGAAAACCACAACCGCGCCGGTGCGCAGTGGATGGAGTTCGCCGCTCAACGCACCGCCATGCATAAACGCAACGCGTCACGCCAGTCGGGTGCCCGCAAGCCGAACGTGTCAGCGAGCTTGTCATTCGACATACGCGAGTTGACCGGCCGTGCGGCTGGCGTCGGATAGGAAGCAGCAGGAATAGGCTTCACTACTGGTTTCTTCGTGAGACCCGAAAACTCGAAAATCGCCTCGGCAAAACCATGCCATGACGTAGTACCCGAGGCCGTGAGATGATACACACCCGAATGCTCCTGCCACCAGTCGCCTTTACCCACAGCCACGGCCTGTGCCAGCACATTGGCGCTCAACGCCGCAATGGTATTCGACCACGTGGGCGCACCGTATTGATCGGCCACCACGCTCAATTCCTCGCGGTCCGCGCCAAGGCGAAGCATCGTCTGCAGGAAGTTCTTGCCCCGCGTGCCGTACACCCAGCTGGTGCGGAAGATCAGATGCGCGCAGCCTGCGGCGGCAATTGCCTGTTCACCCGCGAGCTTGCTCTTGCCGTATACGTTTTGCGGATTGACCGCGTCGCTTTCAACGTAGGCGCCTTCCTTTATGCCATCGAACACATAGTCCGTCGAGTAATGAACCAGTGCTGCGCCAAGCCGCTTCGCTTCTTCCGCTAGCACGCCGGGAGCTTCGGCATTCAAACGCATGGCAGCTTCAACATCGGTTTCAGCCTTGTCGACGGAGGTATGCGCTGCCGGATTGACGATGAGCCAAGGCTTCATCTCGCGGACTACCTGGCGCACCTGATCCAGATCACTGAGGTCCAGCCCACTACGGTCGAGTGCAACCACTTTACCCAGACCCTGCAGGCTGCGCGCAAGCTCGAAGCCGACTTGCCCATTCACACCCGTCAGCAGAATGGTTTGCTCGCCACGTTTCGCCATTGATGACCTCATTCGAAATGCTCAGCTTCAACCAACCGCTTACCCGCCGCATCCTTTGCAGCCAGCAACGGCTCGAAGTCGATCGGCCACTCGATGCCGATCGCCGGATCGTTCCAGACGATGCTGCGCTCGTGCTCGGGAAACCAGTAATCGGTAGTCTTGTACAGAAACTGTGCAGACTCGGAGAGCACAACGAAGCCATGCGCAAAGCCCGGCGGCACCCACAATTGCCGATGGTTTTCCACTGACAACGTTACGCCTACCCACTTGCCGAAATTCGGCGAGTTCTTACGAATATCGACCGCGACGTCAAACACTTCGCCTTCCACCACACGCACAAGCTTCCCCTGCGCATGCTGGATCTGATAATGCAACCCACGCAACACACCCTTTGCGGAGCGCGAATGGTTGTCCTGCACAAATTCGACGCCAGTCTCAACGTGCTCGGCAAACTCACGTGCATTAAAGCTTTCGAAGAAGAAGCCGCGCGCATCGCCGAAAACCTTCGGCTCGATGAGCTTGACTTCCGGCAACGCGGTAGCGGTTACTTGGATGGCCATGCGACTTGGTCCGTAAGAAGGTTTTGCAGGTACTTCCCGTAGGCGTTCTTCGCCAGCGGTTGGGCGAGTGCCGACAGTCGCTCGGCGTCGATCCACCGCTGCCGGTAAGCAATCTCTTCCGGACACGCCACAACCAGGCCCTGACGCTTTTGCAGCGTCGCAATAAAGGTGGCCGCTTCGATCAGCGAATCGTGCGTGCCGGTGTCGAGCCACGCGTAGCCGCGCCCCATGATCTCCACGTTGAGCGCAGCATTAGCCAGGTAACGCGAGTTGACATCGGTGATTTCCAGCTCGCCACGCGGCGAAGGCTTAATATCAGCGGCGATATCGCAAACCAGGTTGTCGTAGAAGTACAGCCCCGTAACCGCATAGTTCGAGCGTGGTTTGGCCGGCTTCTCCTCGATCGACAGCGCACGAAACTGCTTGTCGAACTCCACGACGCCGTACCGCTCGGGATCGTGCACGTGATACGCGAACACGGTGGCGCCTTGCTCCTGCGCATTAGCTCTCTCGAGCTGCTTGGCGAGATCGTGTCCGTAAAAAATGTTGTCGCCGAGAATCAGCGCCGACGGATCGTTGCCCACAAAATCGCGGCCAATGATGAAGGCTTGAGCGAGCCCATCCGGAGACGGCTGAACCGCGTACTGGATGTTCATGCCCCACTGGCTGCCGTCGCCGAGCATCGTCTCGAAGCGCGGCGTGTCTTGCGGCGTGGAGATGATCAGCACGTCGCGAATGCCCGCTACCATCAGCGTCGACAGCGGGTAGTAGATCATCGGCTTGTCGTACACCGGCAGCAGTTGCTTGGAGACGACATGAGTGATCGGATACAGCCGCGTACCCGATCCGCCCGCGAGAATAATGCCTTTGCGCGCCATGACGTTGCCTTTACGCGCGCTGCGCGTAGTTGGTCTCAACCCACTTGCGGTATTCGCCCGACGCCACTTCGTCGACCCACTCCTGATTGTCCAGGTACCACCGCACCGTCTTTGCCAGACCCGTCTCGAACGTCTCAGCCGGCTTCCAGCCCAGCTCGCGCTCCAGCTTGCGCGCGTCAATCGCGTAACGGCGGTCATGACCCGGACGATCCGTCACATAGGTGATCTGATCGCGGTACGAGCCAGCCGCCTTGGGCCGCTGTTCGTCGAGGAGGTCGCACAGCGTATGCACGACTTCGAGGTTCTTCTTCTCGTTCCAGCCGCCAACGTTGTACGTCTCTCCGGGCACGCCGCGCGCGAGGACTTCGCGAATCGCGCTGCAGTGGTCGCACACAAATAGCCAGTCGCGCACATTCTGACCGTCGCCATACACCGGCAGCGGCTTGCCAGCCAGCGCGTTGGCGATCATTAGCGGAACCAGCTTCTCGGGGAACTGGTACGGGCCGTAGTTATTCGAGCAATTCGTCGTCAGCGTCGGCAGGCCGTACGTATGGTGATACGCGCGAACGAGATGGTCGGAACCGGCCTTGGTCGCGGAATACGGGCTGTTCGGCGCGTACGGCGTGGTTTCCGAAAACTGCGGATCCGTTGCGGACAGCGAACCAAACACCTCGTCAGTCGAGACGTGCAGCAAGCGGAAGGCCGCCTTGTCCGCGTCGCTCAGCGTGTTCCAGTACGAGCGCGTTGCTTCGAGCAGCGTAAACGTGCCGACCACGTTGGTCTGAACGAAATCAGCCGGGCCATGAATCGAGCGGTCGACGTGGCTCTCGGCCGCAAAGTGCAGCACGGCCCGCGGCTTGTGCTGCGCGAACAGCGCGTCGAGCGCGGCCCGATCGCAGATATCGGCACGCGCAAAGACATGCTTCGGGTTGTCCTGCTGCGACTTGAGCGTACGCAGGTTGCCCGCGTAGGTCAGCTTGTCGAGGTTGAGGACCGATTCGTCCGAGGCATTCAGCCAGTCAAGCACGAAATTAGCGCCGATAAAACCGGCGCCGCCCGTTACCAGGATCATGGAACTCCCTTCTAGATGTACGTGGTCGATGTGACCCGGCTTGTCGTTCCGGTCACTCGCATGTGGTTGTTCGTGGCGCTCGTGATCGCCTTACACCGCGCCCTGAATTATAGGGGACGCATCCAATCGTTATTTTATGAATCCTCGATTATAAAGCGGCAGTGGCCAAAAACTAGAATCCTAACAACTTGAAACAGCTTGACAAGGTTCGTTTCCATCCCCATCGAAGGCTGGAATTTTCTCTCCTGCCTTCAATGGAACCTGAAACCACCACACACCCCATAAAAAACAGATAATTCTAATTTTAACAATCGAACAAGAACCATAACGCTATACGTTCTAAATTTTTGAAATTTTTCACCTATCAATTGCGAAGAAGCCAGGAACATCTCGCTCTTGCCCTCCCCTACCTCATTCCTGTCACTTGATCCGCGGCAAACGGCCAGGTCAAGGTCTGTCAAACCAGCTCTTGAGCGCAACCATCGATCCGTACGCAAAGCGTCAACAATTCCCGTCGTGTCTCAATGCCACCTGCCAAACCGGCTATCATGGCGCGGTGCAATATGCACTGCCCGCCCGTGTCCACGCTACTGCTCACAGATGATTGTTTCCTTCCTCCATCCGTCGTCGCCCCCCCTCGCTTTCGGCGACCTTCAAGGTTGCCGCACCCAATTCCAGGAATTGCTGGCGAAAGCCGCGCCGTCGGATGAAACTCCCTTGTGGTTTGCAGGCGATGTCGTCAACCGTGGCGCCGAATCGCTCGCCACCCTGCGCGATCTCATCGGGCTTGGAAGTCGCGCCGTCACAGTCCTCGGCAACCACGACCTGCATCTGTTGTCGGTATCCGCTGGCATCCGCAAATCGAAAAAGGGCGACACGATCGACGATATCCTCGCCGCGCCCGATGCCGCTGACCTTCTCGAGTGGGTTCGCCATCGTCCGATCGCGCATTTCGAAAACAACATGTTGCTCGTCCACGCTGGCGTACTTCCGCAGTGGGACATAGCGCTCACGATGGAACTGGCCGAGGATCTGCAACGCGCGCTGCGCGCCGCAACGTGGAAAGAGACGCTCGCAGGCCTGTACGGCAACCAGCCAAATCGCTGGACGTCAAACCTGAAGGGTATCGATCGCCTGCGTCTGACATGCACCGCGCTTACGCGGATGCGCTTTTGCAATGTGGATGGAGAAATGGATTTCACGTCGAGTGGCGGCCTAGAGTCAGCCCCGCCGGGCTATATGCCGTGGTTCGACGTACCGCATCGGGAAACAGCCGATGCGACCGTAGTCTTCGGTCACTGGGCCGCACTCGGTCTGATGGTCCGCGACAACGTGATCGGACTCGATTCCGGCTGCGTCTGGGGCAACCAGCTTTCCGCCGTTCGCCTCACAAGCGCGCCCGGTGAGCGGACCATCACTCAGGTGGACTGTTCCGCGTGCCGGGAAACCGGGGCATAGCACGAACGTGACGCCTTTTATTCGCCTCTGATGACGGCGAAACGAAGTCTTCGCATTCGCGAAGTGCTTGCGCCAATCGCCCATCCAAGGCGTCACGGGCGCCCGAGCTAAGCCTCAAGCATCCAGCGCAGCGTATCGATAAACTCGATCGGCTCGACGTGCGGCACAAGCGCACGTAATTTCGTCGCCGATCCCGCAAGCACCTTCACGTCGCTCTGCCGCACGAACGCGGGATTAACTCGAACCTCGATTTCATGCCCGGTCAACTCGCTCGCCATGCGAAGAATCTGCCCAAGAGAATACGGGCGACCGGTACAGACATTCACCGTTTCGCCCGCCGCTGCAGATTCCAGCAACGCCTCATACACTCCTGCCACATACCGCACATCCGAAAAGTCGCGGGCGACATCGATATTGCCCAACGAAATCGTCGGCTCGTGCCGAACGAAATGGTCCACGATCTTCGGCACCAGAAAGTTCAGCGCCTGCCCCCTGCCGGTATAGTTGAACGGTCGCGCGATCAGGATCGGCAGGCGATCAAACCAGGTTCGGACCAGCGATTCCATCGCGGCCTTGCTGGCCGCGTAGTGATTGACAGGGGCGGCCGGGAAAGTCTCATCGATCGCATCGCTCTCCGTATTCCCGTACACATTCGCGCTGCTTGCGACGAGAATCTTGCGGGGCGTGTGACCAACGTCAGCGCAGGCCTGGAGTAGGTTGAGCGTACCAAGAACGTTGACACGGTAAAACGCGAGGGCATCGTCGTGACCAACAAAACTGATGGCGGCAAGGTGGACGATGTAGGACGGCCGGCAAGCGTCGATCACCTGACGACACTGCTCAAGAGAAGTGATATCCAGTGCGGGAGACCCGGATGCCTCAGCCGCTCGGCCTGCGGAGACACCGGTAACTATTTCGTGACCGGCCGCAACCAGCTTCTCGACCAGATACGAACCCGTAAAGCCACTCGCTCCCGTGACAAGCGTGCGGGTCACACGCTCAGAATGATGATCCAACTTCATTCCTCCTGAGATCTGCATCCACCATCATCTTGCATAGCGACTCAAGGGAAGTACCAGGTACCCAGCCGAGCGTCGTCCGCGCTTTTGACGCGTCTCCAATCAGAAGATCGACTTCGGCAGGCCGATAAAATTTCGGGTTCACGCGAACAAGAACTCGCCCGCTTCCTGCTTCGGCACCCACCTGTTGCTCGCCTTGCCCCTGCCATTCGATGTCAATGCCAGCACCCTTGAACGACATGCTGACAAAATCGCGCACTGTTTCTGTGCGGTTGGTCGCAAGCACGAACGTGTCAGGCTCGTTCGCCTGCAACATGCGCCACATGCCTTCGACGTACTCCTTCGCGAAGCCCCAATCTCGTTTCGCGTCGAGATTGCCTAGTTCGAGTACGTCCTGCTTGCCGAGTTTGATCTTCGCCACTGCGTCGGTGATCTTTCGCGTGACAAATTCCCGGCCCCGCAACGGGGACTCATGGTTGAACAAAATACCGCTGGATCCAAAGATGCCGAACGACTCGCGGTAGTTCACGGTCATCCAGTGCGCATAGAGCTTTGCAACCCCATAAGGACTACGCGGGTAAAACGGGGTCGACTCCGTTTGCGGGATTGCCTGCACCTTTCCAAACATCTCAGACGTCGATGCCTGGTAAAACCGGATCGACCGATCGAGGACGCGAATGGCCTCCAGCAGATTGACGGCGCCCACTCCTGTGATTTCCGCCGTCGTGACAGGCTGGTCAAACGACACGCCTACGAAGCTCTGCGCAGCGAGGTTGTAGATCTCGCGGGGCTTGGCTTGCTGTACGAGGCGTATCGTTGAACCGAAATCGGTCAGGTCATGCTCGATCAGATGCAGATTTGGATGGTTCAACACTCCCAGTTCTTCCATACGCCAAAAATTGACAGAGCTTGTCCTTCTGTAGGAGCCATACACCGTATAACCTTTCTCAAGCAACAATTGGGAAAGGTAAGCACCGTCCTGGCCTGAAACGCCTGTGATCACTGCGCTTGTCAATTGAAGTCCCCTTCTATGAGAAAATTGGACCATGAGCACCTGGTTTTGAACGGGATATCCAGACACGCTATAACCGAACGGACGCCATTCAAGTCAGGTGAGGGCAAAAGCAGCACAGGCAAACCCGCTTATGCGCTGGCACATCCGGCTCACGCCGCCAGCGCAACTTGCCGGCGGCCCAATTACCTTTGGCCATATTACGGGCGTTCACCGCGTATAGAAAACACAGAAACAAATTCTGACAGTTCAAGGCACTCGCAGAACTGCGGCGAAACCTGTCGTGACACGAAACATCGTCAATTTAGACGGTTCACGCTTTGCCGATGTGTTAGGTCAACGCGATGGTGGTGCCGAGAATGCCCGGTGAGTCCCACATGTCGCTTGGAGCCCAGGGGGCACCGCAGTGTGGCGCAGCAGGCAACGCACCTCTGTGCGCGCCAGCATAATTCATCGCGCGACAAGTTTTCGACTCTGCCGCCTTCGGTTCAATCTCGCTAGACCCGGCAAGGCTACATCACTGTCTCTGTGCGACAGTGACGCCTGCGTCTGCCGAGGCAGCATCACACTCGGCCGGAACCGTCGTTGCAACCGGCATGTCTTGCGGCGAACGCACCGCCCCGCCCTGCAACGCGCCCAACGCAGCCCTCACCACCCCCTCAGCCTCAGCCGCCAGCAATCGCCGGTCAGCCCCAGGCGCGAGCGGCGCACCGACATACACATGCGCCGTCAGCGCTCCACCGCGCAGCATCGCATCGAGCGAATCGCCGAGCGTCAGGTCATCGATATAAGCCGGCGTCGTCGACTGCCGCCCGTCTGCGTCTTCGTACATGATGCAGATCGGCTGCACAGGCCGCGAAGCCGACACGGGCGCCTGAAACAGGTTCGCGTGAAACGGCAGCAGCGACAGCCCGTTAGACGTCGTGCCTTCCGGAAACACGCACATCAGTTCGCCGGCATTCAGACGGTCGGCGAGTTCATGCATGATCCGCTTCGCGTCGCTGCGCTTCTCGCGATGGATGAACACCGTACCCAGTTGCTCCGCAAGCCAGCCGACCACCGGCCAGTTGCGGATCTCGGCCTTCGATACGAATGGCGTCGGGCGCCACGCATTGATCACGTAGATATCGATCCACGAGATGTGGTTACTCACCACCAGCACGCCAGCATCGAGCCGCACGTCGTCGTTGTGCACGACAAGGCGCATGCCGCACAGGCGCAGCATCTTGAGGGACCACGCGCGGCTGAGTTTCAGCCGTTCGTCAGCCGACGCGCGCGGAAAACGTGTCGCGACGGTCCACATGCCGTGCAGCAGATGCGCGACGAGTCTGGCTTTGCGAAACGCGAGCTTCATGGTGGGCGCTTTCCGTTCCTGTGTCTCTGTCCGTTGTCGCTTCAACGCTGCTCGAAAGCGACGTGGCCCGCGACGATCGTCGCGCGCACACGCGCCGGCAATTCGTAGCCGAGGAACGGCGTGTTGTGCCCCTGGCTCTTCAGCGCGCGCGGCTCGACGCGCCAGTGTCCACTCGCATCGAACACACACAGATCCGCAGCCTCGCCAACCGCGATGCGTCCCGCCGGCAGCTTCAGCACGTCGGCAGGCGCAGCCGTGATGCGCTTCAACGCCTTCGCGAGCGGCACGTTGGCCTCGCTCGCCCACTTCACCGTCAGCGACAGGAACAGTTCGAGTCCGGTCGCGCCTGGCGTCGCTTCGGCGAACGGCAGCAGCTTTTCATCGTCATCGACGGGCGTGTGGTCGGAGCAGATCGCGTCGATCGTGCCGTCTACGAGGCCCGCGCGGATCGCTTCGCGATCGCGCTGCGAGCGCAGCGGCGGATCGAGCCGGAACTGCGAATCGAAGTAACCAATATCGACGTCGATCAGATGCACGTGGTTCACTGTCACATCGCACGTGACGGGCAGCCCCTCGGCCTTCGCCGCGCGCATCAACTCGACGCCCGCCGCCGACGACACATGCGACAGGTGCACACGCGCCCCCGTCACACGGACCAGTTCGAAAATCGTATGCAGCGCGATCGTTTCCGCCGACACCGGCACGCCGGAGAGCCCCAGCCGTGAAGCCAGCGCGCCGCTCGCGGCGACCCCGCCCTTCCCGAGATACGCATCCAGCGGACGCAGCCATACGGTGTAGCCATACGTGCTCGCATATTGCAGCGCGCGCATCAGCACCTGCGTATCGACCACCGGCACATCGGCCTGCGAAAAACCGATGCAGCCGGCCTCCGTCAGCTCGACCATCTCGGTGATCGTCGTGCCCTTCAGGCCGACCGTCAGCGCGCCCAGCGGATAAACATGCGCCTGGTTCAGATTGCGCGCGCGATATTTGAGCATCTCGACGAGACCCGGCTCATCGAGCACGGGATCGGTATCCGGCGGACACACGAGACTCGTCACGCCGCCCGCGAGCGCCGCAGCCATTTCGGATTCGAGCGTCGCCTTGTGCTCGTAGCCCGGTTCGCGCAGCCGCGCTGACAGGTCGACCAGGCCCGGCGCAATCGAGAGCCCTTTGGCGTCGATCGTCTTCGCTGCCTGAAAATCCGCCGGTGCGCGGCCGAGCGCGACGATCTTGCCCGCCGCGATAAATACGTCCTGCAGCTGTTCGGTACCCGCTACCGGATCGATCAGCGTGCCGCCTTGAATATGAATATTCATCCGCTACCTTTGTCTGCGTTGCGTGTCGCGTGCCTGGTTGGGGTAAGGGACCGTCGCTCAGTCGTTGTTGCCCGCGACGATGCTCATCACCGCCATGCGCACCGCGATGCCGAAGGTCACCTGGTTCAGGATCACCGACTGCGGTCCGTCCGCCACCTGCGAATCGATCTCGACACCGCGGTTCATCGGCCCCGGATGCATCACAATCGCATCGGGCTTCGCGCGCGCGAGACGCTCGGGCGTGAGGCCCCAGCTCTTGAAGTACTCCTGCGCCGACGGTAGCAGCGCGCCGCTCATCCGCTCATTCTGCAGACGCAGCATGATGATCACGTCGACGTCTTTCAGGCCTTCGTCGAGGTTGTGGAACACCCGCACGCCCATTTGCTCGAGCCCGCCCGGCAACAGCGTGCGAGGACCGATCGCGCGCACTTCAGGCACGCCGAGCGTGGTCAGCGCGTGAATGTCCGAACGCGCAACACGCGAATGAAGGATGTCGCCGACGATCGCCACGCGCAGATTCGTGAAATCGCGCTTGTAATGGCGGATCGTGTACATGTCGAGCAGACCCTGCGTCGGGTGCGCATGACGGCCGTCACCGGCATTGATCACGTGCACGTGCGGCGCGCAGTGTTCGGCGATCAGATACGGTGCGCCACTCGACGCGTGCCGCACGACGAACATGTCGGCATGCATCGCGGAGAGGTTGTTGATCGTATCGAGCAGCGATTCGCCCTTGCTCGTCGACGAGGCGTTGATGTTCAGATTGATGACATCGGCCGACAGGCGCTTCGCGGCGATTTCGAACGTGGTGCGTGTGCGCGTCGAGTTCTCGAAAAACAGGTTGAACACCGACTTGCCGCGCAGGAGCGGCACCTTCTTCACCTCGCGGTCCGTCACGCTGACGAACTGTCCGGCGGTATCGAGAATGTGATTGACGATCGCGCGCGGCAGGCCTTCGATCGTCAGCAGATGTTTGAGCTCGCCGTTCTTCGTGAGCTGCGGATTGCCCTTCAGGAAGCCGTAACGGAACCGGTCCGCGGCGGCGCTGCTGTCGGTGGAACCCTGGGTGGTGTTCATGGCGTACCTGACTTAAGACGTGTGCTTCGAACGTATGCTTCGCTCCGGACTGCCCGATTCCGCCAATCGGACGTGGCGACTCTCGTTCGTAGCAGGTCCGGAAGTCCTGGATGCTATCCGCGCCCGGCGATGCTCAATCCGCGCGCGCTTCGGTGTGAAACGTGAACCGCTCCTTGCCGCCTTCTCCCGCTTCGCGGGCGAGGACGAGCGTTGCGTCGGCCGGTATGTCGACCATGCCGCCCACGAAGCGCGCCGCCACCGGCAATTCGCGCCCGCCGCGATCGGCTAGCACCGCCAGCTCGACCGACGCCGGGCGTCCATAGTCGTACAACTCGTTCAGCGCGGCGCGCACGGTGCGGCCGGTGTACAGCACGTCGTCGACGAGCACGATCCTGCGGCCTTCAACTTCGAATGGCAGCGATGTCGGACTCGCCTGCGTGTGCAGGCCTTTCTTCGCGTAGTCGTCGCGATGCAGCGCGACATTGACGACGCCGAAACTCGCCACATTCAGGTCGTGTGCAAGCCGCTCAGCAAGCCAGGCGCCGCCGCTATAGATGCCAGCCAGCACCGCGCCATCCGCACCGCCGAACCCGGCGCCGTATGCCGCACGAATCTGCTCGAGGACGGCGCGATACAGCGCCTCGGCGTCAATGGAACTCATGGTCGTCGGAAAGTCCGTCTAGATATTGCTGGAGGATGACGCTGGCGGCTTCGGCGTCGAGCATGTCGGCGCGGCCGGTGCCGGCGCGGATACCCGCCTTGGCCTCGACCGACGAATAGCGCTCGTCGACCCACGTCACCGGCAGATTGAAGCGACCATTCAACTGGTTGCCGAAGCGTTTGGCCAGTTGGGTCATTTCATGTGGCGTGCCGTCCGGATGCATCGGCAGGCCGACGACGAGCGCGTCCGGCTTCCATTCGCCGATCAGTTTGCCGACCGTTTCGAAGCGATATTCGCGGCTGCGATTCTGCACCACGACAAGGGGCCGCGCGCTCTTCGTGAGCGTATTACCCACTGCGACACCGATACGTTTTTCACCATAGTCGAACGCAAGCAGCGTTACCTCACGTCCGGCCGCACCGCTCATGCGTGACCTGCTTCGCCCGAAAGCATCGACAGGTTGATGCCGAGCAGCCCAAGTGCCGCTTCGAACCGCTCTTCAGCGGGCACGTCGAAGACGATTTTCGGGTCGGCCTCGACGGTGAGCCAGCCGTTCTTCGAAATCTCTTCCTCGAGCTGTCCGGCGCCCCACCCGGCGTGGCCGAGCGTGAGCAGGAAGCGCTCGGGACCGTTGCCGCTGGCGACAGCCTCGAGCACGTCTTTCGATGTGGTCATCTCCAGCCCGCCCGGCACCGACATCGACGACGTGTACGAACTGCCGCCTTTCGGATCGTGCAGCACAAAGCCGCGCTCGGTTTGCACCGGGCCGCCGAAGTACACGGGAACATGCAGAAGGGGTTCGATCTCGAGCTTGAGATCGATGCGATTGAAGAGCGCTTCCAGGTCGATATCGGTTGGCCGGTTGATCACGAGGCCGAGCGCGCCGCGCTCAC
Organism: Paraburkholderia sp. BL10I2N1; assembly: GCF_004361815.1. Taxonomy (NCBI): domain Bacteria; kingdom Pseudomonadati; phylum Pseudomonadota; class Betaproteobacteria; order Burkholderiales; family Burkholderiaceae; genus Paraburkholderia; species Paraburkholderia sp. BL10I2N1. Next base: position 497,609 of record NZ_SNWA01000001.1, read on the forward strand.
TGTGATCGCAAAGGTAGACCACCGTTCCTGAAAACGTGGGATCCACCATGTTCGGCATGGCGATCAGGAACTGGTTGGTCAGATTGATGCGATCGGTACTCTTGGACATAGTTCGAATTTTAGCAAAGACGGTGCAGGATGGCGGGCTTTGAGCATACGCGCATGGGCGCGGGTATGGATTCGCGGGGCGCCGTCGACGGCATTCATACTGCACTCTATCACGCGCTTACAGGTCGCCGATGTGACGTGTTCCGCAAGGGCTCGCGGCGCGTCGGACAGCAGGATTCGCGCCCGCCCGCAGTTTCGCGAAGGACGTTGTACGCGGCGGCCCAAGGGCGGCGTCGAGGAATGCGCTGATACGGCTGGCTCCATGGCAGTCAGTCAGGCCGCACCTGGCTTCGACGCGGGCGAAACGCCACCCTGCTCGATCGCGTGGATCAACGCGGCGAGCGCGGCGCTGCCGTCCGGCGGCGCGACGCCCGCTGCGATCTTGTGCAGCATCGCGCGCAGCGCCTCGGCGGCATGGTCAAGCGAACGGGCGGGCGGCGCGTCGACGATGGTGCGCGAGCGCACCGCTGGCGTCGATACACCCGCGTGCGCGCGACGGCGCCATGCGAGCCCCAGCGCATCCGCCAGCATCGCCACGTGGCCGAGGCCGAGCGCCCAGGCGGCCGCGCCAAGGCGATAGGCGGCGTCGCCCGCCTGCAGCGCAGCGCCAGGGTCGACCTTCTCGGGGTTGTCGGCAAGGCGGGCGTGCTCGGACAGCGCGGCAATCGACGCGTCCGCCGTCTGCAGAAAATCCTCATACGCATTCGCGTTGACGGTAAGCACGCCGAGTTCGCGTGCCGCAGGGTCGCGCACGGCAACGACTTCAGCCTGCGCGGCCTGCTCCTCCCACAACGCCTCCGATGCCTGCGTGCCTGCAATGTGCCAGTCGACAGTCAGCCCGTAGTCATGCAGCAACTCGACCTCGTCGGCATCTTCGGCCGCCGCGCCGAATAGCGCGAGGTCGCGCCAGACCATCGCCAGCGTCGCTCGAACCAGCGAACGCGGCGCGAGCGACGTTCCGCGTGCATGATCGGCCAGCACAAGGTTGCAGCGCGCGTAGAAACGGCGCGCGTCCCTATCCCCCAGCGCATGGCCACCGGCACGCAACGTACGTGCGCAGGCAGCGGCAAGCCGCCAGAAGTCATAGGGATCGGGACCGGCGACTTCAGCCAGACAGGCGTCCAGTTCGTCGAGAGAAGCGCCGGTTTGCGGCGACATGGTGCCATTGCCCGTGTGCTGACGCAGCACGGGGAGCAGCGCCCGTTCATAGCGGGCGCGCAGATGCGCCAGTTTGTGTGCCGGCTGCGCATGCATGGTGACGGGTGGGATCGGACGACCCGCCAGAGCCAGGTCTTCAAACGCGACGCTGTAGCCCGGCGTATGCCGCGCCACTTGCTGGTTGAGCACGCGATAGTGCTCAAAGAGCGTCGGCGAACACGAAAGCTCGTGAAGGTTGTGCCGCTCGACTGCGGCACGGAAATCGTGCAGTGCGCCAGCCAGAGACGCCCGCGCCGCGCCATCATGCGAAGCGTCGCGCTGCGCCAGCGATGACACAAGGGCGAGCGTATCCGCAAACCGGTGCGTCGCCAGCCAGCCCGCCTCATGGAACGCATGCGCCGCGCGCAGAAACAGTGCGGTGGCGTCGCCGTGCTGGAGAAGCGCCTGCTGTGCATCGGCCAGCCATGCTTCGGCGCCGCGAACCGCTCCGCCGCGTGGGTTGGGCAAGGCCTCGAAAGGATCGATCGTAGCGGGTCGAAGGGTCATGGACTAACGAGAGAAACGCTTGCGAGCCGCAGCGCGGCAGACGGCGCGCCCTGCGTGTCTGCCCGCGACGGTACGATGAACACTACCCTTGCGACACGGCGAAAACGCCGACGTTCCGAAGCAGCCCCCGGCGGCAACCATATCGCCCGCCGCGTGGATGCGCATATCCAGCGCGGAGCGACGGGCGAACCGGTCAGATCTGGACCATCTCGAAGTCTTCCTTGCGGGCGCCGCATTCAGGGCAGGTCCAGTTGATCGGGACCTCTTCCCAGCGCGTCCCCGGCGCGATTCCTTCATCTGGCAAACCGGCTTCTTCGTCGTAAATCCAGCCGCAGATCAGGCACATCCAGCTTCTATATTCCATTCTTATGCCGCGTCGAAAAGTCCAAAAAGTCCGTCGAATCAGGTCCATGATGGTACCGTGTTGCCGCCACACTGCCTAGCAATCCAGGCAAGGCGCAAGCGCGGAATACGCACAATTCGACCCGATCTGTGGGTCAAGCCTCGCGGCGGTGCAAAAAAAACGCCCCGGCACCGGAATAGGCCGCATAATTGAGGCGACCGCAGACCTCGTGCCTGCCACTCTCCAGCCCCACTTCAGCCAGCGATTTTCATGCCCAGCGACAGCCCTCCGATCGTCCTCACCTTCGGCCTTTCCGATCCAACCGGAGGCTCCGGCATCCAGGCGGACCTGATGACTCTCGCCAGCATGGGTTGCCACGGTGTCTCCGTGCTGACCGGCTACACCGTGCGCGATTCAGCGAGCTGCGACGAAGTCACCGGGCTCGACCCCGAGGTCGTCGCTACTCAGGCGCGGATGCTGCTCGAAGACATGCCGGTCGCCGCTTTCAAGATCGGCGCCGCGACGCGCGCCGAGGTAGTGAGCGCAATCGCCGAAGTGGTCGCTGACTACGACGATATCCCGCTGATCCTCGCACCTGACTTCACGCTCGATGACGAACACGTGCTGGCCGCCGACGAACTGCGCGAAGCTATCGCCGATCTGCTTGCACCGCAAACCACCTTGCTCGTCGCCGACCACGCGACACTGCTTGCGCTCGCCCAGCCGGACGGCGACGCCGAAGCGCCGAGTCTCGACGCGGCGATTTCCCATCTGCTGTCGCAAGGTTGCGAATACATCCTGTCGACGGAAACCGGCACGCACCGGCTCGTCAACACCTTGTTCAGCGAAGACGGCCAGTTACGGCAGGACATGTGGGATCGCGGCCCGAACCGGATCATGGGCATCACCGATACGCTGGGTGCAGCCATCGCGGCGCTGCTCGCTAATGGGCAGGATCCGGCCGAAGCAGTACGTGAGGCGCAGGAGTATCTCTATCAGGCGACGCGCAGTGCATTTCGTCCGGGTATGGGCGCGTATATGCCTGATCGTTTCTTCTGGGCGCGCAGCAGCGAAGACGAAGAGACTCCGCTCGCGGGTGGCAAGGACGCGCCGCCGGACGAAGCCCGTCACTGAACGTTGCAGCGCATCGGGCTGGTCTGTCGCTGCAATTCGCTGGAGCTACAGCAGTGTGGCGGGCGCCAGAGCGCTCGGCTGCCTGCTGGCTCTCACGCCGACTCCAGGCAACGCCCCCTTCCAGATCGACAGCGACACCTGTCACCGGCCTCCTGCCAAACATCAGTTTTTTTATTTTTTCGTATAGAAAACGTTTGCTAAAGTCAATACATATATATAGCAGGTACATTACAGTCGTAATTAAGCGTTACATCCACCACCTATATGAAACGGTAGAATTTGCAAATCGTATTTCGGCCGCCCGGCATTGAGGCATTCCATTCTCCGGAGAGAGGAAAACCAAGACTCGGGCGGCCATCTGAAACACAGATTTTTCAAACGTTAGCGGGACGGATCTTTGCTGCGGTGGGAGGCCCACGAGGCCCTACATCGCACTGAAATGACAACATGCCCCGTCACCGCGCAAGAAACCGCCAAGGAGTGCAACGTGGATCAGTCTCCGCGCTTCGTGCAGCGTTTTGCCGACAAAACATCAAGCCAGGACCGCACATCATTGTTTCAGCAAAAGCCAGTCACCGTCTGGCTCACGGGCTTGTCGGGAGCCGGCAAGTCGACGATTGCGTTCGAACTCGAACGACAGCTCGTGAACCTTGACCACGCCTGTTACGTCCTGGACGGCGACAACGTCCGTCACGGTCTGACTTCCGATCTCGGCTTCCGCCCCGAGGATCGCCACGAAAATATCCGAAGGATCGCCCACGTCGCGCAGATGATGAACGACGCAGGTCTTATCGTTATCTCGGCGCTCATTTCGCCGACGCGCGACGATCGGGCAATGGCACGCGAGATTATCGGGCAAGACCGGTTTATGGAAACGTGGCTTTCAGCATCGCTCGAGAGCTGCGCCCGCCGGGACCCGAAGGGTCTCTATGCCCGGGCTCGAGCCGGCGAGATCGAGTCTTTCACTGGTGTGTCAGCTCCCTATGAGCCGCCGACGGCCGCGGATTTGGTCGTTGAAACCGATGTGCTAGATGTATCGGCGAGTGTCAATCTTATCTTTGAGCATCTGTGCGACAAGTGTCTGATGGAGACCGACCGATTGAGGCTCCAGAAGATGGCGAGTTGAGATAGCTGGGTCCAAACGGAGACCTCCTGGCGGTTGACGTTTGAACAACGGCTCTCGAGTCTTAAGCTTGTGCGGTTTAATCCACTGTTTTTGGAGGAACGCTCTTGATGCACGTTCTCCGCACTCGCTTCGAAGTGAACAAAGAACAGAGTACTGGCAGATTTGACGCGTTTTGATATAACCACTGCAAAATGAAAGATCCCCTCTACTATCTTCATATACCAAAGACCGGGGGTACCTCTTTTATCTCCTTTCTGGACAACCAGTTTGATCAGGATGAGATTTGCCCCGCGCAACTACTTCCGGGATTATTCGAGATTCCAGATCAATCGCTGCGTAACTATAGCTTTTTTCGTGGACATCTGTGGTACGGATTGAGTTCGTACATAAAGCGGAATCTGACCTATATTACGATGCTAAGAGATCCGGTACAACGGACGATTTCATGGTATTCACATGTCAAACGCGATGAAAACGCCTATCGTCACCGTCGCGTAGTTGACGAGAACTGGTCGCTTCTGGATTTTGTCCAGGATAGCGAAACAAACTGGGACATGACGAATGCCCAGACGTTATTTTTTGCTGTTGATCTCGATTACTCCAGACTCGCACTTGACCCTGTCGGCTACGGAACGGAGACGGTCAAGCAGTACGCACAACGCGCCGATGATCGCGCCTTGCTGGATATAGCAAAGAAAAGACTCGAAGAAGCTGCGTTCTTCGGCATCACTGAGCGCATGCAGAACTCCATGAACCTTTTATCCTATCGGATGGGGTTTTATCCGGATTTTTCGGCGCCAACATTAAATACCTCACTCAATAGACCTCTCGACAATGAGATTTCGGCTGAGACGATCGCCGCCATCAATAGAATCACCACCCTGGATCAGGAACTATACGAATGGGCTTGCGGGATTTTCGAGCAACGCTTAAGCGAGATGGTGAAATCGCTTCTTGTCTCACGCTATGAATCAAGCAGCGAAAATCAGGATGTACAGTGGCTCGGGCCATTGCCCGTCGAAAGCCGCAAGCTCTTCTGTGTAGAGATCGTCAAGGCACCATCTGAAATCGGACTGTCTACGAAATTTCAGGTTGCGGCGGCGGTAACCAACAACTCTGGTCGCACGATAGCCAGCCGCAATTTAAATCCAGTCAATATTTCCTACCACTGGATAGAGAAATCCACGGGATCGGTTGCTATTTTTGACGGTGAGCGCACCGTTATGTCGAAGAGACTACCTGTTGGAGAAAGGACGGGGGTCTCTGTTTCTGTGGAATCACCTGCGAGGGCCGGTCAATACGTCCTAAGGATGACGATTGTTCAAGAGGGAGTAGCATGGTTCGATGAACCGGGAGTTGACGTGTTCTCAGACGTCGAAATCGTTGTACAGTGAAAGGTGAACTCACCGGTAATCAGATGTAGATAACAAAAAACCCGCATCGCTGCCCAGCCCTTCACTTAACGTGTTGATGGGATGCCAAGCGGGGCAAGGCTGATTGAAGGGCGCAGACCAAAATCTGCGCCCTTTTTTATACCTTTCGGCGTAAAAGCCCTGAGAGAAGTACAGGATTTCAAGGGCGGTGACGACCGCGTGCCAGCCCACGGGGCATGGGCGAGGCTTTCATGTTTTTGGGGCTGGTAAGGCGCCAACCGTACCGTTTTTAACCGTTTGCGCAGATGTCGTTCGGGAAAGCCGTTCAGAAGAGCTGCGCGTAGGCGTTCAAATCAAGACAGCGGTATCCGGCCTTCTCGAGACCGGGTGTCTCTTTCTTGGAAAATGTCGGCGAAAACAGCACCTTTTCGACTTCCCAGCCGGTGAGCTTACGGCCCTCCACGGTCGACATGAATCCCGCTATGTGATTCTCGAAGGCGGCCAGCGCTCCGCTGTCGTGCGCGCCGGCATTTCGTTTGCAGGAGCCGAACCGTACACGTTTGTCCTCGCTGTTCAATGCCACGACGTCAATCTCGATAAGTCGGTCGATTGAACGAGCGCGGTTCCAGAAGCCCACCTCTATGGAAGTGATGGGAAAGTCGCCCTTGCCCTTTCTTGAACACTCGACGTGCAGCTGCCGGACGAGCTTCTCAAACGCGAAACCCTCGAGCGTTTCGCTACGAGGTTTTGCCTTTTCCAGCACCCGCTCGCGAGGCTGCATTCGCGCCGCGTCCCGCGCCGGCCGGACAACCGCAATCCATGCCTGCAAGAAGTTATCGGTCACGTAGTATCGGGCGTTGCGGCTGCCACTGTCCGAGAACACAGGATGGCGCCGGTCAATCACCCCGTAGTTGTCGACCAGCTTCTTGAGCTGTGCACCCAATGAACGGCCGGTGTCGGCCGGCGACTGCATGCTCGCTACGAGTTCGTTGTGGCCGGTGCCCGGATGGTCTGCCACGAAGTGCAGGATGGAGAGCAATTGTCCTTTCATCTCGCGCAGGAACGACGTGTCCGCTTCTTCCGAGAGCGGGCTGCCTTCGTTCAGGAACAGGCGGACAAGGAGCTCGTTGCGCAACTGGTCGGAGGAAGCATCGAAAAGCCCTTGTCCGTAGGCATCTCTGTAGAACTTCGGTACGCCCTCAAAGTAGGTCCACAAGAGGAGCCACTGGTACGGGTCCTCCAGGCCATGGTCGCTGTACACGGTAAGCAGGTCTTCGAAATCCCAGTGGTCGAGACGAAAGGAGTGGGTCAGTCTGCCGTACAGCGGAGCCGCCCTATCGTCGAGCAGAGCGCTCATCTCGGATTGCAATGAGCCCAGCACGAAGAGGCCGCCGCTCTTCGATTCACGCAGGACGTCTACCTCGGCCTGCAGGAACGAGTTGAACGCGGCAAGCTGTGGAGAAGTGAAATACTGGAATTCGTCGAGAACTACGATGATGCCGGCGCGGTTCATCGTGGCGATTGCGCGCGCCATCGACGCGAAGTCGTGCACGTCATTTGCCAGTGCCTGGACGGTATTCGAAAGACTGTCTTGCAGCGCGCGCCGGAACTGGCTGGCGACATCTATCTGGTCGGAGTCTGGAATCTGCACGTAGAAGAGGCGCTCGACAAGCGCTTCCTCGTCGCGCGCCAGTTCGCGCAGCAGCGTCGTCTTGCCAATGCGTCGGCGGCCCTGAATTCGGCAGAAGAACCATCGAGGCTGCTCAAGCAGCCCGCGCAATTGGTCCAGCGTGCTGCGCCGTCCGTAAAAACGCCAATCCGCCATACTACCCTTGATAAGTTAGCGTACTAAATTGTACGCTAATCCTTCAATCTCAGCAAGTCTTTGAATTTAAACGGTAAACCAGAGTCGGCTCGTGTCCACCAAGGCAGCATTGGCCGCATGGTGTGCGATTGTGCGGTCTCATTCAGTTCGCCGCTGACGTCTTCAAAATAGCGTACTTCCTGGTACGCTATTTGTTATTGGCATATATGCTATTGATTTAGCTATGAAAAATTCGCAATCCCGGGTGGCGGAGCTTCCTCCGCAAGCAGGACAAAGCCTGCCAATGATGGTTGGCACCGAGGAGGTTTGGTCCCGGACGGGCAGTCGAAGGAAGGCGTGGCAGCAGCCGTTTGCGATGAGCGGGCGGGCCGGCTTTGACGACGGCACTTGCTTCTGACAGGTGCTCGCCCTCGTGTCGTCGCACACGAAGAATTTGTCGGCGGCTTAGGCGGCAGGGCGGGAGATTCTGGCTTGGCGCCAGCAGTAGAAAATTCTTCGGACAAGATAATGCCCCGGAAGCCTATGGCTCACGGGGCATCGTAGGGAATCACAGCTACTTCATCAACACGCTAAGTGAAGGGCTGGGCATCGCTGCGGGTTTTTTGTTTTCGAGAAGCGCTCCATTACGGAGCGCTCCCAACATGCATTTCGGCTTGAGCCGGAATTACATGTCCATGCCCATGCCGCCCATGCCGCCGGGCATGCCGCCACCCATCGGTGCATCTTCCTTCGGCAGTTCGCAGACGGCAGCGTCAGTCGTCAGCAGGAGACCCGCGACCGAAGCTGCGTTTTGCAGCGCCGTGCGCGTCACCTTCGTCGGATCCACAACGCCTGCGTCGACCAGGTCGACATACTCGCCGGTTGCTGCGTTGTAGCCATAGTTGCCCTTGCCTGCTGCAACTGCTGCCACCACGACGCTGGCTTCTTCACCGCCGTTCGTGACGATCTGGCGCAGCGGTTCTTCCATTGCGCGCAGAACGATCTTGATACCTGCGTCCTGATCGGCGTTATCGCCCTTCAGGCCAGCGATTGCCGCGCGTGCGCGGATCAGCGCGACACCGCCACCAGCAACGATGCCTTCCTCCACAGCTGCGCGCGTTGCGTGCAGTGCGTCTTCGACACGTGCCTTCTTTTCCTTCATTTCGATTTCGGTCGCAGCGCCGACCTTGATCACTGCAACGCCGCCAGCCAGCTTGGCCACGCGCTCCTGCAGCTTTTCACGGTCGTAGTCCGACGTTGCTTCTTCGATCTGGGTGCGCACCTGCTTCACACGCGCTTCGATAGTCGCAGCTTCGCCAGCGCCGTCGATGATCGTCGTGTTTTCCTTGCCCACTTCGATACGCTTCGCTTGACCCAGTTCGGCCAGCGTTGCCTTTTCGAGCGTCAGGCCGGTTTCTTCAGCGATGACCTGGCCACCCGTCAGGATAGCGATGTCTTCGAGCATGGCCTTGCGACGGTCGCCGAAGCCAGGAGCCTTGACAGCAACGGTCTTCAGGATGCCGCGGATGTTGTTGACTACCAGCGTAGCCAGCGCTTCGCCTTCGACGTCTTCAGCGATGATCAGCAGCGGACGGCCAGCCTTTGCGACTTGCTCGAGCACCGGCAGCAGATCACGGATGTTCGACACCTTCTTGTCGTGCAGCAGCACGAACGGGTTTTCGAGCACAGCAACCTGCTTGTCCGGGTTGTTGATGAAGTACGGCGACAGGTAGCCGCGGTCGAACTGCATACCTTCGACGACGTCGAGTTCATCTTGCAGCGACTTGCCGTCTTCAACGGTGATGACGCCTTCCTTGCCGACCTTGTCCATCGCTTCAGCGATGCGGTCACCGATCGACGAATCGCTGTTCGCGGAGATCGCGCCAACCTGGGCGATTTCCTTGTTCGTCGTGCACGGCTTGCTGATCTTGCGCAGTTCTTCGATGGCTGCGGTGACAGCCTTGTCGATGCCGCGCTTCAGGTCCATCGGGTTCATGCCCGATGCGACGTACTTCATGCCTTCGCGGACGATCGACTGTGCGAGGACCGTTGCGGTCGTCGTGCCGTCGCCTGCGTTGTCGCTGGTCTTGGAAGCGACTTCCTTGACCATTTGTGCGCCCATGTTCTGGAGCTTGTCTTTCAGCTCGATTTCCTTCGCGACCGACACACCGTCCTTGGTGACCGTCGGGCCGCCGAAGCTGCGCTCGAGCACCACGTTGCGGCCCTTCGGACCCAGCGTGACCTTCACAGCGTTCGCGAGGATGTTCACGCCTTCAACCATCTTGGCACGGGCGGAATCACCGAATACGACGTCTTTAGCTGCCATCTTCTAACTCCTTGAATTCTCTGGGATATAACCGGGGCGGCGAATTACTTCTGCACCACGGCCATGATGTCTTCTTCGCGCATCACGAGCAGTTCGTTGCCGTCGACCTTGACGGTCTGGCCAGCGTACTTACCGAACAGGACGCGATCGCCGACCTTCACGTCGAGGGCGATCTGGGCACCCTTGTCGTCACGCTTGCCCGGGCCGACAGCAAGGATTTCGCCTTGATCCGGCTTTTCCGCTGCGGCTTCGGGGATCACGATGCCCGACGCGGTCTTGGTTTCTTGATCCAGACGCTTGACGATCACGCGATCATGCAAAGGACGAAGGTTCATACATACTCCTCTCTTGATTGAGACTGAAGAACGCTGAGAAAACCCGGCTGGCGTGGCCAACCGGAAATGTTGTTAGCACTCTCGTGCAGTGAGTGCTAATTATATGGACGGGTGGTGACAAATTCAAGAAGCGGTGCAATGAGTCTCGTCGAGATTCACTTAGCGGTGAACCTTGATCGTCAACGCTCAGACTTCGCGCCGAAGTAAAGGTCGCCAAAATATGCATTTTTCACTTTAAAATCATATATTTAGATTTTACACCGACACCCCTTTGGATCCCAGTCTGGACGATCTGCCGCCCCACATCCTGGATGCGGCGCACGACGCAACCGGTGCCGAAGTTCGCCATACCAGGGAAATCCCCATCGTTGCGATTGACCGGGAATGCTCGCGGACGCGCGTCCTTCCGGTGAGTGCCAGTCACCGCACCACCCAGGGATTGCGCGAAGCGCGGGCTGTGGTCTGACTCCCGGCCGGTGGCGGCGCGCGGGCGGGAATCCCGGATCTGACGCGAAGCGGCGGGACAGTTCGTCATCGTCGATGCCCCTGGTCCGAGGCGCACTCTATAACAAAATTTGACAGTTTCGCCATTTACGAGATGTTATTGTCGATCACGACGGCGCGCGCTAGAGCTGCCATCAGCGCAACGCATCGCGTCAAGCTCGCACCTTCGGCAAGCGACGCGCACTAGCGGTTGCTCTGACAGAAGCAACAGCGTCGCCGTCAGGAAATGCCAATGGAGTCTGCAACCGCAGTGCTCTTCGATCTTCGTGAAGCAGTTCGCATTCACGCTCAACATATACGGTGATTGTCATGGGAATTCTGGATACGGTAGGTGAGATCGCAGGTGCGGTTGCGGCAGTCGAAGCAACGGAGAAGGTCGATCCAGATGCTTCGCTCCTGACGAAAGGCCTTGCAGCGGTTGCCGGATTTAAAGGCGCTGGTGCGCTCGAATCGCTGGTAGAAAAGAAAGAGGACGAAAAGAAAGAAGAAGAAAGCGGCGCGCAAGATACGGACGATGCCACGCCCCAAGCCTGACTTTTAATCGACCCCGGGCTGGTCGCCTGTCAAGCGACTGGCCCCTGACATCGCTTCGTCGGAAGCGCCCCCCTTTTGCCCCCGTTTGCCGCTCAATGATCCGCCGCGGTCGCCGCGAATATCGTCGCGTAGTACGCGCGGCGCTGCTGCAAATGCGAACCGAACGCGAAGCCGCGGGCCAGCATGTCGTCCATGTCTGCGCGGGCGATCTTCATCAGTGTCTCAGAGAAACCTCGGCTTTCAGGCTGCCTTCAGGCCGGGGAGGTAAGGAGACGGTTTTGACGTTGCTTCCGTGCTCCAATTAACGCACATATCCATGGTATTGTGTGAAGAATGGACATCAAGCGTGCATACCGATTCCGGTTCTATCCGACGCCCGGGCAGGCAGTGATTCTTGCCCGGACGTTTGGATGCGCGCGCTTCGCCTATAACCACATGCTCCGGCAACGCACCGATGCGTGGTATGGGCGACAGGAACGCATGGGTTATCACGAGACCTCCGCGGCGTTGACGGCGCTCAAAAAGACCGAAGAGCACGCCTGGCTGAACGAAGTGAGTTCGGTTCCGGTGCAGCAGGCGCTTCGGCACCTGCAAACCGCGTTCGCCAACTTTTCGCCAGGCGTGCGAAGTACCCCACTTTCAGGCGCAAGGATGGCCCGCAGTCGGCCGAATACACCACGAGCGCTTTCAGGTGGGACGGCGCCGCGCTCAGGCTGGCGAAGATGGATGCGCCGCTCGCGATCCGCTGGTCACGCACGATCCCCAGGGGCGCGAAGGTAACGACGGTCACCGTGTCGAAGGACACGGCGGGCCGATACCACGTCTCAATGCTTTGCGACGAAGTGGTGAGCGCGCGCCCGGTCGCCGCAGGAAAGATCGGCGTCGACCTGGGGCTTACCCATTTCGCCATTCTGTCGACGGGCGAGAAGATTGCTGCGCCGAATGTGTTCCGCAAGAACGAGGAGAAACTCGCGAAGCTGCAACGGCGCCTCGCGAAGAAGCAAAAGGGCTCGGCCAATCGCAGGAAGGCGAAGCTCAAAGTCGCACGCATGCATGCCAGGACGGCAGACGCCCGCAGGGACTTCCTGCACAAACTTTCGACCCGGTTGATCAACGAAAACCAGGTGATCGCCATCGAAAGCCCGTCCGTCAGGAACATGCAGAAGAACCGTTGCCTGTCGAAGTCGATCAGCGATGCGAGCTGGTCCGAGTTCACACGGCAACTGGAGTACAAGGCGCGGTGGTATGGGCGCACGCTGATCGGTATCGACCGCTGGTATCCATCCAGCAAGCGATGCAGCGATTGCGGGCATACCGTGGCCAGGATGCCGCTGAATATGCGCGAATGGACGTGCCCTGAATGCGGAGCAGTCCACGATCGCGACGTCAACGCTGCGCGTAATGTTCTGGCCGCCGGACTGGCGGTGTCAGCCCATGGAGAAAGCGTAAGTCCCATGTCTCTTTGAGATGATGTTGGGTTGCATTCTTTGAAGTGGGAATCCCCTTCCTTCAGGTAGGGGAGTGTCAACACGCTCTTACGTTCGCTTCGAGCAGATCGCCCATCCCGATCCGCTTCGCGAACTCGATCCGCACGCGCTCCGAGACTCAAGTACTTCCTTCGCGCCATCGCCGACGACGTCGATCACCGAGCGCATCGGGCGCATGCCTTTTTGCAGTCCGACGATGCGCACCACTTCGTCCGCCACCGCTTTCGGGTCCACGTCGGGCGGAGTCAGCGCCGTCAGACGCGCGCCGATCTGGTCCATTACCCCGTCGTAGCGCGAATAGGCTTCGGCGGTCGCCGTATCGGCGGGCTTGCCGGCGCTCGGGAAGTGGTCGGTGCCGCTCGTGAAGGCGCCCGGCACGACAATCGACGTCTCTACGCCAAAGCGCGCCAGTTCGTACGACAACGTCACGGCCAGCGAATCCATCGCCGCCTTGGCCGCACCATACGGGCCCATGAACGGAGGGAAGCCGCCCCTGGTCGTCGTGCTGCTGATCCACAGCACGAGGCCCGACTCCTGCTGGCGCATGTAGGGCAGCACCGCGCGGTTCACGCGTTGCGCGCCGAACAGATTGGTGTCGAACACCTTCACCATCTCTTCAGGCGCGAACGCTTCGGACGGACCGACAACAAGGTCCCGCGTTCTGCATCACGACGTCGATGCGGCCTTGTTCACGCACGATCGTCGCAGAGGCGGCGTCCGCGGATGCCTGCGAAAGGACATCGAGTTCAAGCGGATACAACTGGATGTCCTTTTGCGCGGCGAGTGCGCGAAGGTCGTCGGCGCGCGCCTTGTTGCGGTCTTCGACATCGCGCATCGTCGCGTAGACGATGTGCCCGGCTTCGGCGAGCGCCTGCGCGCTCAACCTGCCGATGCCCGTACCCGCGCCAGTGACCAGGACGACTGATTTCACGTTGGTTCTCCGATTTCCTGAAGTTGGTTTGATCGAGCGTTTCGGTTTAGGCCACGCCGCCATTCGCACGCAGGATCTGACCGTTGACCCAGCCCGCGTCAGCGCCGACGAGGAACGACACCACCGATGCGATGTCTTCCGGCTGGCCGAGGCGTTGCAGCGGCGGCATCTTCGCGAACGTCTGGATCTGCTCTTCGGTCTTGCCGTCGAGGAACAGTGACGTCGCAATCGGTCCCGGCGCGACGGCGTTCACGGTGATATTGCGGCCACGCAATTCCTTCGCGAAGACGTACGTGAATGCTTCGACGGCTGCCTTGGTCGCGTTGTAGACCGCGTAGCCCGGCATGTTCAGCGCGAGGGTCGTGCTCGAAAAATTCACGATGCGACCGCCTTCGTTCATCCGTGCGGCTGCTTCGCGCAGCGTGTTGAAGGTGCCACGGACGTTGATTTCGAAGGCCTGGTCGTACAGCGCATCCGATGTATCGGCGAGCGGCACCGTCTTCAGCACGCCGGCGTTGTTCACCAGCACGTCGACCTTGCCGAGTTGCTGTTCGGTGGCCTCGAACATGGCGCGCACTTCGTCGGCGTTCGCGACGTCGGCCTTCACGGCAATGGCCTTCGCGCCTTGCGCCGTGAGTTCGGTGACGAGCGCATCGGCTTCCTTCGAGCTCGAAGCGTAGTTGATGGCCACCGCGAAACCATCGTTGGCAAGACGCTGCGCAACCGCTGCGCCGATGCCGCGCGACGCGCCGGTGACGATGGCTACCTGGCTGTTCTTGATCGTGTTCATGATTCGCTCCGTTTCAGTGGGTCATTGAAGTGGTGAGTGGGTGAAACGAATAGTGGATCATTCGAACCAAAAGATAATTGCAATCAAACTGTTATCATCGTTCCATTCACTTTAACAATCCGTCTACGCGAGTGTCTTATGGACCGTTTCCAGGAAATGCAGGTTTTTATCCGCATTGCTGAGCGCAGCAGTTTCACGCGCGCCGCCGACGACCTGCTGATCCCACGCGCCACCGTCACCAACCTGCTCAAACGCATGGAGGAACGGCTCGGCACGCGGCTCATCGAGCGCACGACGCGCACCGTGCGCCTCACCCACGACGGCGAGGCGTTCTATCGCCGCTGTGTGCGGCTCGTGGCCGACATGGAAGAAGCCGAAGGCGCATTTCGCAACGTGGCGCCCAAGGGATTGCTACGCGTGAACGTGCAGGGAACGCTCGCGAAACACTTTGTCGTGCCGGCGTTGCCAGACTTCCTCACACAGTTTCCGGACATCGAACTGCATATCGGCGAGGACGACCGGCTGGTCGATCTGGTGCGCGAGGGAATCGATTGCGTCCTGCGGGCCGGGACGCTGCAGGATTCGTCGATGGTCGGGCGGCGCGTCGCGTTGATGGAACAGGTCACCGTCGCGAGCCCCGTCTATCTCGCGCGATTCGGCGAGCCGGCCATGCTGGAGGCGCTGGAAGGACATCGCGCGGTGAACTACATCGCGAGCGGCTCGGGACGCACCTTGCCGCTGGAATTTACCGTCGATGGCGAAGTCATCGAGATGCAGCTTCGCTCTGTCGTCTCGGTCACGGGGGCGGACCTGTACACGGGCGCCGCCGTTGCAGGCCTCGGCATGGTTCAGGTGCCGCGATACCGGGTATCCGGCGAGCTATCCACCGGGAAACTGAAGATTGTGCTCCGCGACTTCCCGCCGCCGCCGATGCCGGTGTCGGTGCTGTATCCGCAGAATCGTCAGCTTTCCTCGCGCGTCAGGGTGTTCGCGCAGTGGCTGCGCGATATTTTCGAGGCGGCTGGGTGACACGTCGCCTGACGGTCGGGCGTCGAGAGGCACCTTCGGGCCTGCCGTCAGAGCGGGCCGCAACGGCCAGACATGCACACACCGCCTGGCTGTTCCGGCATACGGCCGCCGAACCCACTCCCGCCGACAGCAGCCACACCCATCGACACTCAAAAATGAACGGTTGAGACGATCGAGCAGTTCATTGCGACCTACCGGCATTCATGCGCGCCGGACGGACGCCTAAAGTGCCCTTCATCGACGGGCAGTGCTGATGGCGCTGCACCCCTCGCGCACTTTCAGGAGATGAGTTTATGAACGCGACACGTGGGTCGGTACCCGTTTCTTTCTTCGGCATCGCCGTCGGTGCGCTGGCGTTAGCCAATGCCTGGCGCGTGGCGGTACGGATCTGGCCCCTGCCACATGGCATTGCCCAGTTGCTGACGGTCAGCGCGCTGGCTGTCTGGCTCATCGTCGTGCTGGCGTACGGACGCAAGTGGCTGCTTCACCCCGATGAGGCCCGCGCCGAAATGAGCCACCCGGTGCAGTCCTCGCTTGCGGCTCTCGGGCCAGTCTCCAGTCTGCTTGCCGCGATCGCCCTGCTGGATTATTCGCGGCCCGTGGCAGTCGTTCTGTTCAGCGTCGCCGTCACAACCCAGCTGGCGTTGGGCATCTTCCTGCAAGGACGCTTATGGCAAGGCGGACGCAAGCCGGAACTCGTGACGCCGGCTATCTATGTGCCTGCGGTCGCGTCGAGCTTCGTGGCGGGCACCGCCTCGGCGGCTTTCGGCTGGGCTCAGGTGGGCTTCTGGTTCTTCGGCGCAGGCCTCCTGTCGTGGCTCGCGATCGAATCGCTCGTCCTGCATCGCTCGGCCGTGCATGAGCCGCTGCCCGAAGCGCTGCGGCCGACGCTCGGCATCCAGCTGGCGCCGCCGGTCGTGGGGGGCGTCACGTACCTGAGCATCAGCCATGGAGTGCCCGACCTGTTCGCGCAGATCCTGCTCGGCTACGGTCTGTATCAGGCCATTCTGCTGCTGCGTCTCCTCCCCTGGATTCGCAAGCAACCGTTTGCTCCGTCTTATTGGGCTTTCAGCTTCGGTGTCGCGGCGCTGCCGACGATGGCCATGCGAATGGTCGAGCGCGGCGCCTCAGGCCCGGTGGAATGGCTCGCGCCCATCCTGTTCGTGTTCGCAAACGTGGCGATAGGCGTGCTGGTGGTGAAGACGCTCGGACTGATGCTGCGAGGCGAGCTCCTTCCCGCCGCAGCCCCGCAGGACGGTGCGCGCGGCAGCGCATTGGACAATGCCCGATCTGTGAGCCGTTCAACCGTGCAGAACCCCGCTACCGGAGGTTGACCGGTGATGGCGACGAAGCCATTGCCAAACACACGCGATGCTCGAACTCTGAGCGAATCATCCAGAGATCAGCGCATCGCGTTTTTTCTACCTTCGGCATTCGTCGCTACGGCAATCTCATCGAGATTCTGCGGATACGGATAATCCAGCCCAAGCAGTTGCCGCATTGTCGGGCTCGCTCCGTTCACGAACGCATCGCCCACCATCGCGCGCAGATCTTCCATCGGCTTCACGAACTTCGGCAGGTACTGGATCAGCACCGCACTGCGATCCTGGGCGCTTCGATTGGGCATCGCGCAATGCCAGGTTGCACCGAAAAACACGATGGCGTCGCCCGGATCCGCCTCCATACGCTCGCACCGTTCGAAGAACCGGTCGGCCTCGCCCGGATAGCGCAGTTCGTGCTGCGTGTGCGGGACAAAAGCGGTCGCGCCCGTCTGCACGGTGAAGGGATCCAGCGGGATAGTCACCTGGGCGTTAAGGGGAAACGACGTGTTGATGCCGGCCGGAAAGGTGTCCGGCTGGTGGTAGTCCCAATACGGATAGTCGATGTGCGGCTCCTGCCCGGGACCATCCGGCAGAATCCGGTTGGCCGCAATCGACCCCATGATAAAGCCGGAGCCGAGAAAAAGCCGCATCGCCTCGACAATGAGCGGCTCTTCGGCCATTTCGGAAAACACGCTGCCCTTCGCGAGGAGATTCCATACGCGCCGCTGCAGATGCAGACGCTGCTCGGCAGCCGCCTCTCCCTGGAAATGCGTCACGGTCTGCGCGCGATCCTCCGAATGCGACATCACCGTGCGCCGCGCGTCCGCAATCTGGCTTTCACTAAAGCGGCCAGTTTTTTGGCAAAAACCGCACACGGACCATGAACCGGGTATCGTTATGCCACGCGCCGTAGCGCCGACAGCGTGGCTGATTCCAGCTGTAGTGCATCGCCTATTCGATTGCCTGTACTAAAGACTAGCTCTGGTCGCTGTCAGTCGCACATTCTGGTGAGCTTTGCTTCCCGTTGGAAAGATTTGGTATCCCTGTGACGCGGCCGGGTCGGTGCTGCGGTGCGCATTGTGATTCGCAGATTCGGAGCTCCCATGTCAGACAACAAGCTTCCTTTGCTGGATCCGCTCGCCGCGTTCGTGGACGTGGGCAGCGAACACATGCATGTCTCGGTGGGTGGTGATACGCCGAAAGTGTTCGGTACCGTGACCTCACAGCTTCACGCGCTGCGTGACTGGCTGCTGTCAGAAGGTGTCCATTCGGTCGCGATGGAAGCGACCGGCGTTTACTGGCTGCCCCTTTACGGGCTGCTTGAGGCCGCAGGTCTGGAGGTGCGCATGGTTAACGGCCGGCAGACCCGCAATCTGCCCGGACGCAAGACTGACATGGCAGACAGCCAGTGGGGGGCCACCCTCCATATGCATGGGTTGCTGCACGCCGGTTTCGTGCCTGCGGCCGACATCCGCCGGTTGCAGGACTACCTGCGCCTGCGTGCCGATCATGTCGCATCGGCTGCCAGTTGTGTGCAACTGATGCAGAAAGCCTTCGACCGGATGAATATCAAGCTGCACGACGTGATTGCTTCCCTGAGCGGTGTCAGTGGCCTGGCCGTGGTCCGCGCGATCGTGGCCGGAGAACGCTCTCCCGAGGCACTTGCCGCCCTGTGTGCCGTGCAGATCCGGCGCCGGAAAGAGCAGGCTGTCATCGAGGCCTTGCGCGGCACCTGGGCCGACGAGCACCTCTTTTTGCTGGAACAGGCGTTGCAATCCTGGGACCACTACCAGAAGCTCATCGCCGACTGTGACCGACGCATTGCAGCCGTGCTGCCACCCCATGACGAGGCACCGCCGCCGTTGCCCAGATCCACCAGACAAACGGGTGTCAACGCCCCGCATATCACCCGGCTGCGGGAAATACTCGCCCAGATGTGCGGCGGACGCGATCTGACCAGGCTGCCCGCGCTGTCAGAGTACGGCGTGCTGCAACTGATCGGCGAAGTCGGCATCGACCTGAGCATCTGGCCCACCGAGAAACATTTCACCGCATGGGCCGGGCTGGCGCCGGGTAGCCACGACAGCGGCAAACGCAAGAAAGGCGTGCGGCGCGGGCGTAATCGCACAGGCCAACTGTTTTGCATGATGGCGCAGAGTCTGGTGCGCAGTAAGGACATCGCGCTCGGAGGCTTTTACCGGCGCCTTGCCGCGCGTCGCGGCGGTCTCATCGCGACCAAGGCGCTGGCGCGCAAACTGGCTGGCTGGTTCTGGCGCGTGATGGTGAAGGGAGATGACTATGTCGAGCAGGGGCTCGCGCGCTATGAGGAGCAGGTACGCAAGAGCAAGGAACGCGCTCTGAAGCGGCTTGCAAAGGAATTGGGACGCGAACTCGTTCCGCTATCGACCGTTGATCACGCAACGGCATGAAAACCATGGACGCGGGAGGTTCATGGAAAAAGAGCCCGCGAATGCGGATGGCGCCAGGGCCACGCATCAAGGCTTCGACGATGACTTCCGGTGTGACCGAACCGGCTTCGACACTGTTCACACCTGTCTTCCTGGGTGTACGCGAATGGGTGTACGCGAACTGCTGTCGCGTTCCGGTGACGGCTCCCCGGCATGAATGCCGGGGCTTCCTCTCCAAGCCGCAAGAGGATCTTTTTCCTGCTTCATCGCAGAATGCCCGATGAACCGCTTTACGCAGCCACCAGGTCTTGTGTCCGCTCTATCCGATGTTCTGGACGAGGGCTTTCGCCCTCGCAGGCATGCGCCGGCCGCCCGCCGGTCGTGTTCGATTCCTTGCGCCTGACTGGCGCGACGCGCTTGCGGGTTTTGACGGCTTCGTATTCGCCGTGGCGCAGCCGCCCAATGCCTCTCGTCCTGATGTTGCAGGAGGCATTGTCATCGGCGTGCGCCTCGAAACCACAGCGTTGACAGACAAACCGCGCATCCTTGCGATTGTCCGGGTGAATGTGCCCACAGCGGGAACATTCGCGACTGGTGTTTGCCGCCGGCACCAGCCCGACCAGCTTGTTGCGTCGTGCTGCCTTGTAGGCCAGGTAGCGATGGATCGAGCCCCAGCACGATTGCAGAATCGACCGGTTCAGCCCCGCCTTTGCACGGGCGCCGTTGCGAAGCCACTTGCCCGTCGCTTGCTCGAGCCGCGCCTTCGGCGCTCGCGTCATGCCCTGGATCTTCAGGTCCTCGAGCACGAAGAACCGGGCGTCGGAGCTCGCGAGCGCGTGGCTGACCTTGTGCGCGAAGTCATTGCGCGCACACGGCGCATACGCCTTCTTGCGGACGAGCCGCGCGACCAGCTTGCGGCGGTTGGCCGAGCCCTTCCTGGCACGCGCAATCCGTCGCTGGTAGCGTTTCGCGCCGACGTCCTTGCGGCGCATCCGTTCGAGCGCGATCGCATCGGGCCTGAACTGCCTGCCATCGCTCGAGGCGATGCAGTTGTCCCGCACATTGCGGTCGAGGCCCAGCGTCACCTGCCCGATTGCTTCATCATCGAGACGGTTCAGTTCGTACGCCAGCTCGTGCGGCTCGCGCAGGATGAACGGGCTCGTATGCTCATAGCAGAAGCTCACGAACCACTGGCCCGCACTCTCGCGTACCACGATCGTGTTCGGCAGACCATACGGACGGTGCGCCTTGAAGGGCAGTTGCCCAAGCGGCTTTGCCTTGGTGCCAAGCTCGATCACGACGCCGTGTCCGGTATCGATGAACCGGAACAGTTCCTGGGTAATGACAACCGTGTTGAAGTCTCTGCGGGTTCGACGCCGCGGCGCACGACCGAGTCCCTTCAGTTGCCGTTGTCTGGCCGTCATCCAGCGCACCGCGCCGTTGCGCAGGATCTGGCTGGGCACCTCGTAGAGCCACGGCGTCAGCTCCCGATCCTTGAACTGCGCATACTGCTGGTCCAGCGGTGTGCGCACATCCGTCTTGCCCGATGCAAGTTCGAGCCGACGTTGCGCCGCAAAGAGGCGATCCTCGCTGACCTTGCCGTTGTAGATCGTCCGCTGACATCCAGTCCAGCGCCTGAGCATGGCTGCCTCCCCAGCCTCGGGGTAGGCCCTGAATCGAACACCGGATTGAAGTTTAGAGGACATATCAACACTGTACATCCATACAGTACCATGTCAAGCGTCGTGGGCTCGCAACCGCCGAAGAGGCGAACCTGCGGTTCGCGCGCTTTCCTTCCCCGCCCTGAAGAGGCTGTCGCAAAACGTGCAAAGCGAAACAATTCAGCTCTATAAGTGCTTGAATTGTCAGGGCGTGAAAAGCCGGCGCGTTTGCCTGCGTACCCTTTTGCGACAACCTCTGAAGGACGGGGTTTGACGCGCTTTCTGATCAAGCATAGAAGATGAGCCGGCTTTAATGCAGAATTAATTGCACAGGCATTTTTGCATGGAATTTATTTTCCATTTCGGACGCCTTACCTGGCGCGGCCGGCCGTGTGGCTTGATGGAAATCCATCATTTTTTGGCGTGTACACGCGGCTCCCATCATCTACCTTTGTCGCAACGACTGGCCCGCCTGCAACACCTTGCTGACGGGAAGCTCGCAAACACCCCCTATAAGCTGGAGACACCCCATGTCCTCGACTTCCCGCGTCGACGGCGGCGCGACCACGCAGAGCGCCGGCGACCAGGCCTTTGGCGACGGTATCGGCCAGCAGTGGTATCAGCCAGCCATCCCGCGCACCGTGCTCAAGGAGTTGATGAAGCGCAGCGATGCCGAGGGGTGGCGCAACTTCGGCCTGTGGCTCGCCCTGCTGCTCGCCTCCGGCGCGGTGGCGGCGATGACATGGGGAACGTGGTGGACCGTTCCGGCGTTCTTTGCCTACGGCACAATCTACTCGTCGAGCGACGCACGCTGGCACGAACTCGCGCACGGCACCCCGTTCAAGAGCCGCTGGGCCAACGAGGCCTTCTATCACCTGTCGTCGTTCATGACGATCCGCGAGGGCTACTGGTGGCGCTGGAGCCACGCGCGACATCACACGCATACCTACTTTCAGGAGCGCGATCCGGAGATTCAGGTCGCGCGACCGACGAAGGTCTGGCCCATCGTCGTCGACTTCTTCGGACTGGTGGGCTGCTCGCTGGAGATCGCCAAGATCGTGCGCCACGCGTTCGGCCGGGTCGATGCATCCACCGACGCATTTCTGCCCGCCACCGAAAAGCCCAGGATGATCTGGTCGTGCCGCATCTATCTGGCGGTGATCGTTCTCACGATCGGTCTGGCCATTGCGATGCACAGTTTCCTGCCGCTGATGTTCATCTGGACGCCACGTTTTTACGGCGGCTGGCTGCATCAGTTGCTGGGTCTCACCCAGCACGCCGGGCTCGCGGTCAACGTGAAGGACCACCGGCTGAACACCCGGACGGTCCATATCAACCCGGTGTTCCGCTTTCTGTACCTCAACATGAACTACCACCTCGAACACCATCTGCTGCCGATGGTGCCGTTCCATGCGCTGCCGCGTCTGCACGAAGCCATCAGGCATCAGCTTCCGCCTGCGTATTCCAGCCTCTATGCGGCTTATCGTGAGATGCTGCCCGCCCTCTGGACGCAGCGCTCCGACCCGTACCACGTGATCGAACGGACACTGCCGGTTAAAGACACCACGGACTCGACAGACACCCCACGCGCCGCATTCACTGCGCAGTCGAACGTCTGAAGCCTGCCCGCAAACTGCCAGACGACCGCCACCCAGGGAGCCTCCCGTGAGCATCGAAACGAACAATGTGAAGTGGGTCGCGGCCTGCGCGACCGGCGACATCGACGAAGAAGACGTGATCCGCTTCGATCACGCGGGCGCAAGCTACGCGGTGTACCGGATCGCCGAAGGGTACTTCGCATCGGATGGCTGGTGCACGCACGAGCAGGCCCATCTCGCCGATGGCTTTGTGGTGAACCGCGAAATCGAGTGCCCGCTGCATCAGGGACGCTTCGATATCCCGAGCGGCAAACCGAAAAGTCCGCCGGTCTGCGTGCATCTGAAAACGTACCCGGTGCGCGTTGAAGACGGCCAGGTGCTGCTCGGCGTACCGGCGCAGGAGCAGTCATGAAAAGCCTTCCCGCGATGGTGATCGTCGGCGCCGGCCAGAGCGGCGCGCGCGCTGCCCACGCGTTGCGCGACAACGGCTGGGACGGCGGCATCACGCTCTTCGGCAATGAAGCGGTAGCGCCCTATGACCGCCCGCCGCTTTCCAAGGCGGTGCTGCTTGGGCAAAAGACCACGGCGCAATGCGCGCTCTACGACGAGGCGTTCTATCGCGAGCAGCGCATCGATCTGCGCGTCGATGCGCCGGTTCAACATATCGACCGCGCAGCGCGCCAGGTAGTGCTGCAAAACGATCGCCGGGTTGACTATCACCGTCTGCTGATCGCGACGGGCGCGGCACCGCACCGGCTGACCTTGCCGGGCGCGACGCTCGCCGGCGTGCATTATCTGCGCACCGTTGCGGATGCAGGCGAGATTGCCGGCGAACTGGCACCCGGGCGGCGGATCGCGATTATCGGTGCAGGATTTATCGGACTGGAGGTCGCTGCCACCGCCATTACACGCGGTTGCGAGGTCGTGGTGATTGAAGCAGCGGCGCGTGCGCTGATGCGTGCCGTGCCCGAGGTTGTTGCGGCATATCTCGTCGAACGTCATCGACAGATGGGTGTCGACATACGCTTTGCCGTACAGGTCGACCGGATCCTCGGCGAGCGCCGCGTGAGCGGCGTCAGGCTCGCGGACGGCACCGATATCGCGTGCGATTGCGTCATCGCCGGGATCGGCGTGAAGCCGCGCACGGAACTCGCCGAAGCAGCCGGCATCGACGTCGCCGATGGCATCGCAGTGGACGACACGCTGCGCACCAACGACCCGCACATCTTTGCGGCAGGCGATGTCTGCTCGTTTCCACATCGGCTGTTTCGCCGGCGCATGCGCCTCGAATGCTGGAAGAACGCCGAGGACCACGCGCGCATCGTCGCGCGCAACATGCTCGAGCGCGGCGAAACGTATTCGGAAGTGCCGTGGTTCTGGTCCGATCAGTACGACATGACGATCCAGATCGCAGGCATGCCCGCGTTCGGCGTCACCACGGCGGTACGCGAAACCGGCGCGGCGTCGAAGATCTTTTTCGCGCTCGATCGCGACGGCGTGCTGGTCGGCGCAAGCGGTGTCGGCAACGTGGGTGACATTGCCCGCGACGTGCGCGTGGCGCAAGCGCTGATCGCGCGACGTGCGTGCATCGAACCGGCGCTGCTCGCGGATCGCAACGTCAAGCTCAAGCCGCTGCTGGCCGCGGAGGTGATATGACACAACGCCTCGACATCTATCAGTCGCTATGGGCCATGGAGCGTCGCCACACCGATGGCTGCGAGCGCTCACTCGAAGAAAACATCGAGTTGATCGCGCAGGCAGGTTTTAACGGCGTGAGCGGCAGCTACACGTCACGCGATGAAGCGCGCCGCCTGAGCCGCCAGCTCGCGGCAAACGGCATGCAAATCGAAGTGCAGGCCTTTCCGCGTAGGGTCGACGAGTTGCAACCGGTGCTCGAACTTGCAACCGAATTCGGCGCGCATCACATCGATCTGCAACCGGACGTACGGCCGCGACGCATCGACGACTGCCTGAAGCTCATCGATGGCTGGACGCGGCTCGCGGAACAGGTGGATTTTCCGGTGTACATCGAAACGCATCGGGACCGCATGACGACCGATCTGTATTTCACGCTGGATCTGCTCGATGCGCGCCCCGATATGAAGCTGCTCGGCGACATCTCGCACTACCTGGTGGGACGCGAGTTCGCGTGGCCCGTGTCCGACGAAAACCACGCCGCGATGCACCGCATCCTCGATCACTCGTGGGCGTTTCATGGGCGAGTCGCGAGCCGCCAACAGGTGCAGATCGAGATCTCGTTCGAGCCGCACAAGATGTGGGTAGACCTGTTTTTCGACTGGTGGCGTTACGGCTTCGAATCGTGGCGGCGTCGCGCCGGCCCCGACGACTCGCTCACCTTCACGTGCGAGCTGGGACCGAAGCCGTACGCGATCATCGGTCGCGATGGCAACGACACGACGGACCGCTGGGCGGAATCGCTACTGATGCGCGACCGGATCCGCGCGCTCTGGAACGACGTGAGCGGTGACGAAAAAGGTCATGCAGAAACAGTTGTGCGCGCAGCTAGTCGAGAGGCGGAAGATTTTCGCGCAACAGCACGGTGACCGGAATCTGCTGAGGCAACGCAACCCCTGGATCGCGATGATAGTGCCGCAGGATGATTTCGATGGAACGCATCGCTTCGCCGGCCGGATTCTGGTCGAGCACGGCGTCGAGTGTGCCTTCGATCAGCAGGCGCCGCGAAGTCTCGTTGAGTTCGTGACCGATGAATACCGTCGAGCGAACCCGGTTGAGCGAGACAAGCGCAGCAGCGACGCCTTCATCGCCCACTGAAATGTTGTAGATCCCGCGCAGATCGGGATAGCGCCGGAAGGCGTCGCGGGTGAGGCGCTCGGTCATCACCGACTGCTCGCGGCTCTCTACGGTCTCCACGATGTCGCAGTTCGGAAAGCGGCGCCGCAGTACGGAGCGAAAGCCGCTTTCGCGTTCTTCATGGCCGAGGAAATCATGCATGCCCGTCATCACGAGCACGTTGCCTCCCGCGTCGCCGAGAAAGCGTCCCATCAGCTCGCCCGCCACCCGTCCGGCGCAACGGTTGTCGATGCCCACGTAAGCGAGCCGCCCGGTTCCTGGAAGATCGCTTGCGAGCGTGACGACCGGCATCGTGCGGCTGACCTGCCGCAATGCGTGCGTAATGTCGGGATGCTCGTACGCGACGATGATGAGCGCATCGGCCTTGCGGGTCGCCCGCTCGATGGTCTCGACCACCCGCGCCGGTTCGAGGCTCTCGAAGTAAGTGACCGCGCAGATCACCCGCTGCCCCTCGAACGTCTTTTGCGCCACGTCGAAACCCTGCTTGAGCGACACGTAGTACGGGGCAACTGGCTGCTGCAGAAGAATCGCGATGCGCAGCCACCGCACCGAGACCGACTCGAGCGCGCGATCGATCTTCAGCTTGCGCGCCCACTCCAGCACGCTCATCTCTTTCTCACGCGACACACCGCCACGGCCGTTGAGCACACGGTCGACGGTCGCCTCGCTGACGCCGGCGGCCTTCGCAATATCGGTCATGCTCGTCTTGCGGCGGGTAGTGTTGGGCATGAGCCTGACGGTTGAGAAATCGACGATGACACGATGATTGCATCACGGCACCGGCCCATCAAGCCGGGGCTGTGCTGTGCCACCGCCGTATGTCCCCGGCCAGCCAATGGGACAGCAACAGCCCGAACGACGTCACGCACCTGCATCACGGATGCTGTCGCGCCCGAGGCACACAAGGAGACAGGATATGAAGCAGAGCACCACCCGGGTCCGTGCGCGGCCGCTGGCTGCAAGGCTCGCGATCACGGCATGCATCGCGTGTTCGATATTCACGGCGAGCGCGGCGCAAAGCGCCGAGCCGCTCAACATCGTCATGCTGACTCATGGCTCGGCGACCAACGCGTTCTGGCAGGCCGTCAAATGGGCGAGTCTTACCGAACTGGAGAGCGGCCTCTTCTAGGTCGTGGCAACGCCGGCTGCTGATGTCACGTTCACTGCCGGAGCGCTGCTACGTTTGCCTCAACGCCTGCTCATGCACGACGAGCCCAGGCGTACCGCTGTTGGGACGGGCGTTGTTTAAGGCCGCTTACATAAGCGCCGGCGCTATTTAAGCCAAGGGCATATTGCTTAATTAACGGTCAATAGACATAATCCATCCATGGCTGACGAGAGCACAACAAATCCGCGGCTTGGCCGATTCGTCGAAACCGCCGTAGGCGGTGAAATCGCGCGCGCATTCGTGCCGCCGCCCCTTCCCCCCGAACCACCGATCGACGTGTTGAGTCTACTCGACCGACTTAGCCTTGCCGAGCGGGCGGTCGGGCGGCTGGACGGCATCACGATGCTTCTCCCTCGCCAGGAGCTTTTCCTCTACATGTATGTGCGCAAGGAGGCTGTTCTTTCGTCCCAGATCGAAGGCACCCAGTCCACCCTGACCGATCTGCTTCGTTTCGAAACCGAGGCACAGGCCGGCCAGCCCATCGACGACATCCGCGAGGTGTCGAACTACGTCGACGCAATGATGTATGGGCTGGACCGGCTCCAGGAGTTGCCGCTTTCCCTGCGGTTAATCCGCGAGATGCATGCGCGCCTGCTGCAAAGTGGGCGGGGCGGCACCAAAAGCCCCGGCGAGTTCCGCAGATCCCAGAACTGGATCGGCGGGACCCGACCCGGGAACGCCCTATATGTGCCGCCGCCCGTGGACGAGCTCGACACCAGTCTGGATGCACTTGAAAAGTTCATGCATGAGGACCGCTCGCGCTTGCCGGCGCTTATCAAGGCCGGGCTTCTTCATGTCCAGTTCGAGACGATCCACCCGTTTCTTGACGGCAACGGCCGCATTGGCCGGCTGCTCGTAACCCTATTCCTCAATGTGCACGGGGTATTGCGCTCGCCGCTCCTCTACCTGAGCCTCTACCTCAAGACGCACCGAGCGGATTACTATCGGCTCCTCCAGGAGGTTCGTGAGCGCGGTGCCTGGGAAGCTTGGCTCGAATTCTTTCTCGCCGGTGTCGCCGAGACCGCAAACCAGGCATTTGATGCTGCAACACGGATCGTCGGCCTGTTCAAGGACGATCGGGAGCGGATCACCGCGGAGAGCGAGCGAGCCGGATCGGCCTTGCGCGTCCATGACCTGCTTCAACAGAATCCATTCCTCACTGCCAACCTGCTCGTTGAACGTACAGGCCTCACTGCGCCTACGGTCAACGCCGCGCTTGCTGACCTGGAACGGCTCGGTGTGGTGGAGGAAGTAACGGGCCGCCGACGCGGGCGCGTGTTCGGCTACCGGCGTTATCTCGCCATCCTTGGCGAAGGCACTGACCCGCTTCCCGCTCCACAGAACCCGACTTCAGACGAGTAGCGCCCCCAAAAGCGTCAACAAGTCGCTCCCGGTCTTGTGGGACGGGCGCCCGTTATGCCGCGGATGCCCGAACTGAAGCGCAACGCAGCTGTAGACGGTAGATTTACGACAGGCAAAAGCCAGTACAGGACTAGCATCATGAAAGAGTACAACCCCGAGTGCGCGCCCGAACCTGAATCATGGCTTGACCTTGACGAGCAGGAGCGAATTGCTCTCGTCGAGGCATATCACCGCGTCACCCGCAGCAAACTTCCCAACGTCACGGCACACGCCGCGCTACACGCGATCGTCGAAAACCAGATCGCGCTGAACCTTGAACCCGTGGTCCGGGCGATGGATCGCCTCGGGAAAGAAGGACTTTCGCGACACGACGCTGTTCACGCGATCGGCTCAGTCGTCGCAGAGCATCTGTTTGATATTTTGAAGACGGATCAGAACGACGATGCTGCGACTTCTCAAGCACGTTATTACGCGGCGGTGGAGCGCTTGACCGCCGCGAGTTGGCGCAAAGGTGCGCCCTGATGCCGATACCATCCAAGCTGCAACCGTGGTTCGAAGCGAGGCAGCGCTTCAGGTTGAGCCATACCCATGTTCAGATGGCTCGCGAACTGGGATTGAATCCCCGAAAATTCGGATCGCTGGCTAACGGGCAGCAGGAACCGTGGAAGCGCCCCCTCGCGGAATTTATTGCGCATTGTTATTGCAAGCGCTTTGGTCGTACTACGCCAGAACACGTGCAATCTCTGGAAGAAGTCGTGAAGCGTGCGGAAGGGCGGCGCAGCGAGCGGCGGGAAAGAAAAACGAACAGAGCGGTTCCACCGACAGGGCCGCAACGTAGCGATGACGGATCGAGCGCAAAGTTGCCAGACCTCTGCCCACGTGGCGGTGAATAGGGTACGAACGGAATGGACATGACGACTGTCTGGGTGGGCGACGTCGCCCAGTTGCGCCCAGGCTGCTTCTACTTTTACTTTCACCATCGACTCCTGCGACCGGCCGATGCAGTACTTGGCCGACTCGTCGAACGTGATCGACACACACGAGCGGTCCGTGAAAGCGAACGCCGGAGGTCTAGACCGAGCTTTGACTTCTCAAATAGCCGGAATCCGCATCAGTGCAGGGTTTCGGCTATTTTCTGGGACTATCATGTAGCCATGTAAGTTAGTATTTTTATATTGACTTTCGGTGATTATTTGCTTTAATCAGTGTTCATGTATATCGAACACGTCCCCAACCGCAACTCACCGCCCGCCATCCTGTTGCGCGAGTCCTTCCGCGACGGCAACAAGGTGAAGAAGCGCACCCTGGCCAACCTCTCATCGCTGCCCGCCGAGGTCATCGAAGGACTGAAGGTGCTGCTGCGCGGTGGCGTCGCAGTGCCCTCGGCTGAAGAGGCCTTCGTGATCGAGCGCAGCCTGCCGCACGGACATGTGGCCGCGGTGCTGGGCGCGGCGCGTGCCTGCGGCGCCGAGCAGTGGTTTGCGGCTGCACCGGCCGCGCTGCGCGCGATGCTCATGGCGCTGCTGGTGGCGCGGGTGGTGTCTCCCGCTTCGAAGCTGGCCACCCATCGCATGTTGCGCGACGAGACCGCGACCCACTCGCTGTCGCGGCTGCTGAAGCTGGGCGAGGTTGACCTCGGACAGGTCTATACCGCGCTCGACTGGCTGGGCGAGGCCCAGGAAGACATCGAGAAGCGGCTGGCGCGCAAGCATCTGGCCGGCAGCATGCTGGTGCTCTATGACCTCACGTCCACGTGGGTGACCGGAGACTGCTGCGAGCTTGCCGCGCGCGGCTACAGCCGCGATGGCAAGCGCGACGATCCGCAGATCGTGTTCGGGCTGGTTTGCACTCCTGAAGGCTGTCCGGTGGCCGTCGAGGTGTTTGCCGGCAACACCGCCGATCCGGCTACCGTGGCCTCGCAGGTGGAGAAACTGCGGGACCGCTATGGCATCGGCAAGATCGCCTGGGTGGGCGACCGGGGCATGCTCACGCAGGCGCGCATCGACACGGTATTGCGCCCGGCGGGGCTGGACTGGGTGAGCAGCCTGCGCGCGCCGCAGGTGAGCGCGCTTGCCCAGGAGAAGGGGCCTTTCCAGCCCTCGCTGTTTGACGAGCGCAACCTGCTGGAGCTGACCAGTGAGGCGTTCCCCGGTGAGCGGCTCATCGTGTGCCGCAATCCGCTGCTGGCCGAGCAGCGGACCCGCAAACGCGAGGACTTGCTGCAGGCCACTGAAGCCGAGCTGACGAAGATCGCCGAGGCGACCACGCGTGCCCGCAACCGCCTCAAGGGCGCCGATGCCATTGCCCTGCGCGTGGGCCGCGTCATCGACCACTACAAGATGGCCAAGCACTTCGAGCTGAGCTTCACCGACGAGGGCTTCACCTGGACGCGCAAGGCCGGTCAGATCCGGCAGGAAGCGGCGCTCGACGGCCTGTATGTGGTGCGCACCAGCGTGCCCGAACAGGACCTGCCGGCCGAAGCGGCTGTCTCGGCGTACAAGGGCCTGGCGGTCGTGGAGCGTGCCTTCCGGTCGCTCAAGACAGTCGATCTGAACGTGCGCCCCATATTCCACTGGAACGCCGAGCGTGTACGGGCGCACGTCTTCCTGTGCATGCTCGCCTACTACGTCGAATGGCACATGCGCGAGACCTTGAAGCCGATGCTGTTTGACGATGAATACATCGAGCTCGCACGCGCAACCCGGCCCTCGCCCGTGGCCAAGGCACGACGTTCGGACCAGGCAAAAGCAAAGGATGCCACGCGGCTTGGCGAGGACGGCTTGCCCGTCCATAGCTTCCGCACGCTGCTCGATGATCTGGCCACGCTCGCCTACAACGTCTGCCACACATCTCTGAACCCGGACGCAAAGATCGTGATGATCACGCGGCCCACACCCGTTCAGGAAAAGGCCTTCCGCCTGCTGAACATCAGCCCTGTCTGTACCCAGTAACCGACTCCCCCCGACACGCGTAACCGCGGCAATTCAAGGACCTGCGCGCGCCGCATGCTCAAAGTTCGGTCTAGATCACGCCATCGTCCTAATCTGCATTGAAATCACGGGGATACCGGATACAGCTGACCTATCACGGCGCATCGGACGACTGGCACACACAGGCCAATGCCGTGCAGCCGTTCGGCCGGCTGATCGATCCGGCGGAAGCGGCGCGCGCCGTGGCTTTTCTGGCGAGCGCCGAGTCCGGCCTGATGACAGGGTCGATGGTGAATTTCGATCAATCGGTTTGGGGCGGATTCGACGACCCGCCGCATCCCGCGCAGGCGCTGTAAGCGCTCGCCCTTCTCTCCAGCCGGACGAAACACACCGAGCCCCTCTTATCAGCAAGGCTGTCTGCGTCAAGTTTGATTGAGATCAACCGGGGGCTCCGTGAGGCAGGTCACCATGCGCAGGGTGCCTGTCCCAATATTGCACATTGTTCTGCTCCAGATTGACACAGGCACAACACGAGACACCTGCTCCATCCCGCAACGTACCAATGTGGCGCAGGACTTGCTTATTGATGTGTCACACGGTGACGGCGATACGACCGCACCGAACTGGCAGGAGGAGACAATGCGCGATGACATCTGTCACGCCGCGACCCGATTCGCGCCGCGAGAGGCCACCTGGCTTACGCCTTCCATACAGCAATCGCACCAGCGCTCGGAAACGTTCGGTCTGAGCGCGTCGATGCGGCCGGACTACGACGTCCTGTCCACAGCGGATCTGGCGCTGAAGCTCGAACAGAGCCGCATCCTGTGCGCGCACGCAACGCCGGTCATGGAGACGCTCCATGAGCAGATCGTCAACACGCAAAGCATGATCGTGCTGACGGACGCCGACGGACTGATTCTGCACTCCATCGGCGACGACGATTTCCTGCGCCGCGCCGAGAAAGTCGCCCTGCGTCCCGGTGCGAACTGGGCAGAGGACCGGCAGGGGACGAATGCGATCGGCACCGCTATCGCCGAACGCAGTGCCACGGTGGTTCACGGTGACCAGCACTACCTCGCGGCGAACCGCTTCCTGACCTGTTCCAGCGTTCCGATCCTCGACCCCTATGGCGATCTGATCGGCGTTCTCGATGTCACGGGCGACCATCGCAGCTACCATCAGCACACGATGGCGCTCGCGAAAATGTCTGTGCAGATGATCGAAAATCATCTCTTCACCAATACGTTTCGCGAGACGTTACGGATAGCCTTTCATGGCCGCCCCGAGTTTCTCGGCACCTTGATGGAAGGCATCGTCGCGTTCACGGGCGACGGCCGGTTTCTGTCCGCTAACCGCAGCGCCCAGTTCCAGTTGGGGCTTCCACTAAGCGGCCTGCGCGCGCACACGCTGTGCTCGCTCTTCGGCATCAGCGGTACGCAACTGATCGAGCGGCTCGGGGCGAGTCAGGGGCAGCCGCTCTCACTTGGCCTGCACAACGGCACGGTTGTCTGCGCCAACGTCGAATTCAAACGACCGGCGCTCACAGGTAGCAACCTGGCGTCCTCCGCGCGCGGCGCCGTGCAGACCGCGAGCCGTCAAGCGGTGCAGCAGGCACCCGCGCGCCCTGCTCCGCTATCGCGTCTCGCTTATCTGGACACCGGCGATCCGCAGGTCGCCGCCGTCATCGCGAAGGTGCGCAAGGTCATCGGCAAGGACATTCCGATCCTGATCACCGGAGAGACGGGCACCGGCAAGGAACTGCTCGCCCAGGCGATTCACAACGATTCGCCTCGACAGGCCGGGCCGTTCGTCGCGGTGAATTGCGCATCGATTCCGGAAACGCTGATCGAATCCGAGCTGTTCGGCTATGAGGAAGGCGCGTTCACCGGCGCGCGGCGCAAGGGCGCGGTCGGCAAACTGCTGCAGGCCAATGGCGGCACGCTGTTTCTCGACGAGATCGGCGACATGCCTTATCCCTTGCAGGTGCGGCTGTTGCGCGTGCTGCAGGAGCGCCTCGTCAATCCGCTCGGCTCGACGAAGGCGATTCCGGTCGATATCGCACTCGTTTGCGCGACCCACCGCGATCTGCGCAAGATGATCGAAGAAAGCAGGTTTCGTGAGGATCTGTACTACCGCCTCAACGGGCTTGTCGTCAAACTGCCGCCGCTGCGCGAACGAACCGATCTCGCCAGCGTGGTCGAGAAAATGCTGCAATGCGAGTCACCGCAAGCCGTCAAAGGGCACTTGAGCGTCGCGCCGGAAGTCATGACGCTGTTCGAGCAATGCGCATGGCCCGGCAATTTCCGGCAGCTAGGCAATCTGCTGCGTACGGCCGCGGCAATGGTCGATGCGGATGGCGTCATCCGGCACGAGCATCTGCCGGACGATTTCTTCGATGATCTCCGGGCCGCGCCAGCCATGACCACGAAGATCGCTGAGCCGGCCGTCCCGCAGGGCGTCCGGCTACAGGACGTCGCCGCCTCGGCCATCGCGGCGGCACTCGCGCAGCATGGCGGCAACGTGTCCGCTGCGGCGCGTGCGCTAGGGATCTCGCGCAATACGATCTACCGGAAGTGGCCATCGGCCGCCACGGCAGGCGAAGGCAAGCCGGTTGCCTGAAGGCGCATTCCCTTCATTCATTCACGCATTCACGCATTCGCCCACGTAAAAAGGCCCGGCCGCCGCTACGGGTGTGCGACAGGCGGCCGCCAGGCAAGGGAGTCGTCAGCAACCATCAGGCGCTGACTCGCACTTCCAGTTCGGCGAGACGTTTGCGCAGGTTCCGGTCCTCCAGGAAACGGGTCGTCTCGTCGCGGATAACCGCGACGATTCCCGTCAGCTCTTGCTGAGGCGAATGGAGCAACGCGACGCTGAAGGCGATCGACAACGAACGTCCGTCCTTATGTATCGCCGGCACGCGCAACACGTCCGTGCCGTAGCGCGTTTCACCGGAGGCCATCGTTTTCTGATACCCATCCCAGTGACGCCCGCGCAGGCGCTCTGGAATGATCAGGTCGAGCGATTGACCGAGTGCCTCCTCCTCGGTGAAGCCGAACATCCGCGTGGCTGCGGCATTCCACAGCGTGATGCTGCCGCCCTTGTCCGAAATAATGACCGCATCGCCGATCACGGCGACCAACTGTCGATAGTCGATGGCTACTTGCATGACATGGCCCGAGGTGGGAAAGCTTTCGTTCACTTGAGAACAGCGCCCGTGTGGGGCGCTGTTCGGGCAGGCTCCGCAGATGCCGCGGGCAGATTAGACGTTGCTACCAGCTTGCGCCGTCAGACCACTTTCGATTCGCGCATGTTCAGGATCTGATCCCTGGTGTAGCCGAGACTCGCCAGCACTTCCTCCGTGTGTTCGCCGAGCAAGGGCGACGCGGTAATTTCAGGCTTCAGATCCGAGAACTTGATCGGGCTCCCCACCGTCAGATAGGCCCCGCGTTCCTTGTGCGGTACTTCGGCGATCGTGCCGCTCGCGCGCAGCGACGGATCGTTCGCGAGTTCCTTCATCGACAGAACCGGCGAGCACGGGATATCGAACTTGCGCAGGATATCCACGGCTTCGAACTTGGTCTTGTCGGCGAGCCACGCCTCGATCGTCTCGAAGATCTCGAAGATGTGCGGCTGGCGCGCCTCCGCCGTCTTGTAGGCGGGGTCGTCGATCCATTCGGGCTTGCCGAGCGCACGGCAGATCGGCTCCCACGCGTGACCCTGCACGGTGAAGTAGATATACGCGTTCGGATCCGTTTCCCATCCCTTGCACTTGAGCACCCAGCCCGGCTGGCCGCCACCGCCGGCGTTGCCGCCGCGCGGCACCACGTCGCTGAACGTGCCATGCGGATACTGCGGATATTCCTCGAGGTAGCCGACCCGGTCCAGACGCTGCTGGTCGCGCAGCTTGACGCGGCAGAGATTCAGCACGCTGTCCTGCATCGACACGGCGACCTTCTGGCCTTTGCCGGTTTTGTCCCGGCCGATCAGCGCCGTCAGAATGCCGATGGCCAGATGCATGCCCGTGTTGCTGTCGCCGAGGGCGGCGGCGCTGACGGTCGGCGGGCCGTCCCAGAAGCCGGTGGTCGATGCCGCGCCGCCCGCGCATTGCGCAACGTTCTCGTAGACCTTCAGATCGTCATAGTGGTGGCCGTCACTGAAGCCCTTTACCGACGCGACGATCATCTTCGGATTCAGTTCTTTCAGACGCTCCCACGAAAAGCCCATCCGGTCGAGTGCACCCGGGCCGAAGTTCTCGACCAGCACATCCGATTCCCTGATCAGCTTTTCGAGCACTTCCTTGCCTTCCGGCTTCTTGGTGTCGAGCGTCAACGAACGCTTGTTGCTGTTGAGCATCGTGAAGTAGAGCGCGTCGACGCCCGGAATGTCGCGCAACTGGCTGCGCGTCACGTCGCCCGCGCCGGGACGCTCGACCTTGATCACGTCCGCGCCGAACCAGGCCAGCATCTGGGTACAGGCAGGACCGGCCTGCACGTGGGTGAAGTCGATAATCTTGATGCCATCGAGGGGTTTGCTCACTTGATATCTCCTGGGTTGGCTGGAGTTTGGCTGGACCTATTTCTTCATGGCCGCGCTTTGCGGGTTCAGATTCGTCAGGCGGCCGCTCTCGGTGCCGGCTGCTTCGTCGATGACGACATTGATGAGGGTCGGCTTGCCTGAGGCGATCGCTTCGAGCAGGGCCTTCGTCAACTCTTCCGGCGTCGTGGCGTGATGGCCGATGCCGCCGAAAGCCTCGATCATCCTGTCGTAGCGCGCACCCTTGACGAACACGGTCGGCGCAACGTCCTTGCCGCCGGTCGGGTTCACATCGGTACCGCGATAGACGCCGTTGTTGTTGAACACGATCGTGCACACCGGCAGGTCGTAGCGGCAGATCGTCTCCAGTTCCATGCCGCTGAAACCGAACGCGCTATCGCCTTCGATCGCCACCACCTGCTTGCCGCTCGTGACCGCCGCGCCAATCGCGAAGCCCATCCCGATGCCCATGATTCCCCACGTGCCGGAATCGAAACGCTTGCGCGGTTCGTACATGTCGATGATGCTGCGGGCGTAATCCAGCGTGTTGGCGCCTTCGTTGACCACGTTGATGTCCGGCCGCGTTTTCAGGACGTCGCGGATCGCGCGCAGTGCGCTGTGGAAATTCATCGGCGACGGGTTCTTGTCGAGCGTCGCCGCCATCTTCGCGAGGTTCTTGTCCTTGCGCTCCGCGATTGCGCCGGTCCATTCGGCCGACGGCTTGCCAAAGCTCGAATCGATGCCCGCTACCAGCGCGGACACGCAGGAACCGATATCACCGATGACCGGCGCCGCGATCGCGACATTGCTGTCGATTTCGGTGGGCGCGATGTCGATCTGGACGAACTGCTTCGGCGCGCCCCAGGTCTTGCCCTTGCCATGCGAGAGCAGCCAGTTGAGCCGGGCGCCGATCAGCACCACGACATCGGCCTCCGCCAGCACGAATGAGCGCGCCGCCGAAGCCGATTGCGCGTGGGTATCCGGCAACAAGCCCTTGGCCATCGACATCGGCAGATAGGGGATGCCGGTCTTTTCGACGAACGCGCAGATTTCCGCATCGGCCTGAGCGTAGGCCGCGCCCTTGCCGAGCAGGATCAGCGGACGCTTTGCACCTTTCAGGAGGTCGAGCGCACGCTTGACCGAATCCGGTGCCGGAATCTGGCGCGGCGCTGCGTCGACGACACGCACCAGCGAGTTCTGCCCTTTCGCCGCGTCCATCGTCTGAGCCAGCAGTTTCGCGGGGAGGTCCAGATAGACGCCGCCGGGACGGCCGGACACGGCCGCACGGATCGCGCGCGCCACGCCGATGCCGATGTCTTCCGCGTGCAGCACACGGTAAGCCGCTTTCGCGTAAGGCTTCGCCGCGTTCAGCTGATCCATTTCCTCGTAGTCGCCCTGCTGCAAATCGACGATCTCACGTTCGCTCGATCCGCTGATCAGGATCATCGGGAAACAGTTGGTCGTGGCGTTGGCCAGCGCCGTCAGGCCGTTGAGGAAGCCCGGTGCCGAGACCGTCAGGCAGATGCCTGGCTTCTTCGTCATATAGCCGGCGATCGCGGCTGCGTTGCCCGCATGCTGTTCGTGCCTGAAACCGATGAAGCGCATGCCCTCGGCCTGCGCGAGCCGGGCAAGATCGGTAATCGGGATGCCCACCAGTCCAAAAATCGTATTGATGTCGTTCAGCTTCAGGGCATCGATGACGAGATGAAACCCGTCAGTCGTTTCCGGCGTGTCCTGTGCGGCGGTGGCTTGCGGCATCGTCTCAATTACATCTGCCATGACATCTCCTCCTCTTCGGGGCGTTGTGCGTTTCTCGTGATATACAATATTCCACACACAATATTAGTTCAAGTGCATTTTTCAGGAAGCGGTGCGATGCTGCACTGCGGCACGCCCACGACACGCCGGATTTCAGCCGCGGATCCCTGTTTGCGCTGTGCGACGCAACAATCCTGAATGAGGGAAAGTCCTGGGACTTGTGGCGCGTGACGCCTCGCCGGGCACGTCCAGCGCAGAGATCCGGGCAGTGGTTCGCCTCGCATCCGTGTGACGCGAATAGAAAGCCGGACATCTGCCCGACCGGACGCTGGAGTGCCGCTCTGGCGTCAGTCGAGGAAGTCGCAGTGGGCTTCGACGTACAGCGCGAGTTCGACCGAATGCTGGCGTACGAGTGTTTCGACCAGTTCGGTGTCGCGCCGCTCGAGTGCTTCGATAATGCGCATGTGGTCGACGATCGAGCGCGAGGCACGATCGCTTTGCGCAATCGTCATCCGGCGGATCGCGCGCACATGCATGAAGATGTTCTTGATCGTATCCAGGATGATCTGCGAGCCCGACAGCTCGACGAGTGCCTGATGGAACGCGATGTTGGCGTCCGAGTATTCTTCGATGTGTTCGTTCGGCGCCGCCTCGCCGAAGTCGTCGAACATGCATCGCAACGCTGCAATGTCCTCACTCGATGCACGGAGCGTCGCAAGACGCGCAGCGACGCTTTCGAGCGCCGCCCACATGTAGATCATCTCGACGATCTCTTTCTTCGTCTTGCGCAGGATGTACACGCCACGCCGCGGGACAGTCCGCAGAAAGCCCTCCTGCTCGAGCAGCGTCATCGCTTCGCGCACTGGCGTGCGGCTCACGCCGAGCGCCTCGGTGAGTTCCTTTTCGTCGAGACGCACTTCCTCGCGCGAACGGTAGATGTCCGTTTCGGCGATGGCCTGCTTTAACTTTGCGTAAGCCTGGTCGCGCAATGATATCGAAGCATTGATCGGCGCCAGCGCCAGGGTGAGCGGCTCCGGACGGGTATTCGCTTGTGCGTCAGTTGGCATGATCACATCGTCTCCCCACTTGTCATCGTCGGACGGCAGACCGTCTCATTCCGCCGCATTCGATACATCGCGGCGGGTGGATGGCTGCACCTCAGCACCTTTTGGATATTGATTATGTTGTATATCACATATCAACCGATCTACAAATCTGTTGTGCTTCCTAGCAGCGTTGCTGGAGATCGCGACCCCGTTCATAAGTTAATGTTTATGATTTTTGAAATAATCTTTAACTATCATCTATCGTTTAGCCGGCCTACTCTGCCCATACGGTCATCGCAACGGAGAAGGACATGGACAACGCACACATCGATGGACAACTTGCGGCTTACGAACGCGCGATCGATGCGCAGATCTGCGCCTACAACACCGCATTCGCTGAACTGGGTTTACGGTTTCGCTGGGACGCTCAAACGTTGAACACCCTCGCGTCGATCGAAGGCGAGAAGGCGCGGATCAGCGCGTACATCGAATCGCATCAGCCGCATCTGCTCAACGCCTATAGCGCCGGGTTCCTGAGCGAAGCGATCCTGGCGATAAAGACTGCGCATATCCCCGACGTGCTGCCGACGCGCCCCGGCGCAGCCGCCGAAGCGCCCGCTACGCCGCGCGTCTACCGAAAATTCGCACGCACCTCGTATCCGACCGACGAGCCTGGTCTGCCAGCACTCGCGGGCGCATGAGCTGAGCGATGCGGGTGGTACTTGCGGATTGTCGTGGAGGAAGGATCCGGCTGACATCCGGCAGCGGCATACACGCTGCCGGGTGGGTCCGCACGCGGCGCCCAAGTTGACGACCGGCGCAGACCTTCATCACGAGCGGGCGTCGGTCAGTCCAGAAAGTCGCAATTCGCGTCGATGAATTCGGCGAGATTCAACGAGTGCTCGCGTACCAGCCGCTCGGCAAGCTCGGTATCGCGTTTTTCGAGCGCTTCGAGAATACGCAGATGGTCGACGATCGACCGCGACGCGCGATCGCTCTGCGAAATCGTCAGACGCCGGATTGCCCTTACGTGGATGAAGATGTTCTTGATCGTATCGAGAATGATCTGCGATTTCGACAACTCGACAATCGCCTGGTGGAATGCAATGTTGGCATTCGAATACTCGGCGATGTGCTCAGCGGGCGTGGCTTCGCGAAAATCGTCGAACATGTGCCGCAAGCGCGCGATTTCCCCGTCCGTTGCGTTCTGGGTGGCAAGGCGTGCGGCCATGCTTTCGAGCGCGGCCCACATCTGGACCATCTCGACGATTTCGCGCTTGCTCTTGCGCACGATGTAGATGCCGCGACGCGGCACGGTGCGCAGAAAGCCTTCCTGTTCCAGCAGCGTCATCGCCTCTCGAACCGGCGTGCGGCTCACACCGAGCGACTCGCTCAGCGCACGGTCGTCGAGGCGAATCTCTTCACGCGTCTGATAGATGTCCGCATCGGCGATGGCCTGGCGCAGCATCGCGTAAGCGCGGTCGCGCAGGCTCGCTCCGGCGTTGATCGGTTGGAGTGACAAGGCCAACGGCGAAGCCGCGATCCCCGCTTGAAGTTCTGACGACATGCACCGTCCTTATCTATACCGACGTCGTGTTGGCACTGCCGGATTGCCTGCGCACTCGCGCCCGGCGAACCGGGCTCATGTTGTGTATTTAGTATATCAATGCGGCCATACCTCGCGAAGCCGTCGACCTCGATGAGCCTCGGGTGCGCCATGGTTGAGCGTTGCGTCAGATGCCACCATTCCTGAAAAGTCCGCCCTTGAATTCAAGACGTTTTTTCGGGAAGAGTGGCTCCGGCCGATCAGCGCGTACCACAGAAAGTGAAATTTCCCGCTGGCTCTGCCTCGTTAAATGAAAGAAACGGACGCACGTGAGCGAAGTCCGCATGTCCTGGTTGTCGCAGATGGATTCGCTGTCAGACGGCGCGTGTGACTCCATGTCGTTGGTCAACGACAGGCAAGAACCGGCCAATTTCGGACGGTCGAGGCATGCGCCACGATCGTCGACGATCGCTCTTGATTTCAGGTGGCGATAGCTAGTTGAAAGGTCGGCGGCGGGCGAGAACGAAGACTCATATAATCGGCCCGGAGCGAATTGCAGCTTGCTGCTATAGCATTCGATTTGAACTACAAGTCCAACGCTGGCATTCCCGAGAGGCTATATTTGTGATCGATAAAACGGCTGTCATCCATCCGACCGCAGTTATTGAAGAGGGCGCTCGCATCGGCGCTCGCGTCCGCATTGGTCCCTATTGCTGCATTGGCGGTGACGTCGAAATTGGCGAGGGCACCATACTCAAGTCTCACGTCGTGGTAAGCGGGCACACCCGCATTGGCCGAGACAACATAGTCTATCCATTCGCCACGATCGGAGAAGACAACCAAGACCTGAAGTACGCCGGGGAGCCGACTCTTATAGAAGTAGGCGATCGCAACAGAATCCGGGAGAGTGTCACGATCCATCGGGGCACGGTCCAAGGCGGCGGTATCACCAAGGTTGGGAACGACAACCTTCTGATGGTCAACGCTCACGTTGCCCACGATTGCACGATTAGCGACCATTGCATTCTGGCAAACAATGCAACGCTAGGCGGTCACGTCATCGTGGACGATCACGTGATCATCGGCGGTATGTGCGCGGTTCATCAATTCTGCGTCATTGGGGCGCACGTTATGGTGGGAGGTTGTTCTGGCGTCGCGCAAGATGTGCCGCCGTTTGTCATTGCGCAAGGCAATCACGCTTCACCGATCGGGGTGAACACCACGGGGCTACAACGCCGAGGTTTCAGCAAGGAAGCAATACAAGCAATTCGAAATGCTTACAAGCTGCTTTACCGAAGCGGAAAGACTCTT
This sequence comes from Paraburkholderia sp. BL10I2N1, assembly GCF_004361815.1. NCBI lineage: Bacteria > Pseudomonadati > Pseudomonadota > Betaproteobacteria > Burkholderiales > Burkholderiaceae > Paraburkholderia > Paraburkholderia sp. BL10I2N1. The sequence continues at coordinate 538,612 of NZ_SNWA01000001.1, forward strand.
GACGAAGTGAAGCCTGAGATCGCGGAGATTGCAACGGCTCACGCAGAGGTTAAGCCTTTTTACGAATTTCTTGGTCGCTCGACTCGCGGCTTAATTCGGTAAGGAACGGGCCGCCTTACGCTGTTCGCATCGGGCGGCACGCGGGCCAGGAAAAGACATTCGACATCGTGGTCTAGTTCGTTGACAATTCCCGTCGAATAGGACAATCCAATGTCCAAGCGTATAACCAAGAATTGAATAATCGGGTAACGCAAGAATGGCATCCCAAGCAGAAATCTATCTGAAAGATTTTCACCAGCGTCGGGCGAGAGCAACGCGCAGGGCCTATGGCAATCATCCTGCGCGATCTACGCAGGCAAAATACCCATCCTCCTATCATGCGCTGGCGGAACGGGTGCCGAATGATGAGATGGCGCGCACTGTGCTCGATCTGGCATGCGGTGATGGGCCGCTGCTGCAAATTCTGAACGACAGAGGGCACGCAGGCACGAAGTTGATCGGCATCGATATTAGCGATGGCGAGTTGAGTGCGGCCCGGGCAGTATTGCCGCAGGATGTACGGTTGATAAATGAGCGCGCACAAAAGCTGTCCCTCGATACCGGTTCGGTGGACTACGTGCTGTCGCACATGGCTCTGATGTTAATGGACGACATCGAGGAAGTAATCCGTGAAGTTCGCAGGGTATTGCGTAAAGGCGGCAGTTTTTCCGCTGTCGTCGGGCGGGCCTTTCTGACCGGCAAAGTCGGTGAAGTCTTTTTAGACATATTCCGACCGATTGCGAAGACGAACCTGGCACACTTGCCACTCGGTGATGCGCGCGCACGCAGCGAAGCCGAATGGAATGAACTACTCAAGCATGGTTTCGCTAATGTCGTGTTTGAAGACATCGAAATTGACTGGACGCCTACGCCGGCGCAGTTATGGTTGGACATGCTGGACACTTACGATACCGACAGGATGTCCGAAACAGCGCGCGCGCACTTCAAGAGCGAACTATTGTCAGCGTTTGCGCCTATGCAACGCGAAGACGGCACGTTAAAGACGGGATGGGGGCTGCGTCTTATTCAGGCCAGCGCTGTCTAGGGAAGAGGCGAAAAAACGTGCATTATTTTTGGTAGTCTCGGGCTATGCGCCCTCAGCTTGTACGTGGATTACTTCGTCAAGCCGAATCTGGGTGTCCATGGTCTGGCCATCACGGATGCTCTGAACGTGGCGCCCTACTTTCTGCTCGGTGCCGCGTGGCGAATCGCAGCGCCACACACAGTCTTCAACGCTCAAATCGCTCTGCTCGTGTTGTTTTTACTTCCGCTCATACCCGAAGGCAGCCGGCAATCCGAAATAGGGCTCTACATCGCATTGCCTTACGCGATCTTATCGTTTTCGCTTGCCCAGCCCGCGCTATTAAGCTTGGCGGGACGGTTCGGCGACTTTTCGTACGGAGTTTACATATATGGTTTTCCGATCCAGCAGACCGTGTCCTTTTACTCTCATACTCATGGCCAGCCATTCTTAAATTTTGGTCTGTCGGTCGTGCCGACGCTCTTACTCTCCGCCCTATCCTGGCACCTTGTCGAAAAGCCGCTCCTCTCACTTAAGCCACGCCGCGGCGGGTATGCCGGTGCAACGTGACCGCCGCTTCCGGACGAACGCAGCGATTCGCGGGCCTTTCAGGGCGCGCGGTGGCGAATCAGTTCAGCTTTGTAAAGGCATTGATTGTCTCGGCCAGGGTGTTGTCGTAACGGTCGCCCTTGCTGCCCACCGAAGGCTCGATGCCGGCTTCGGCCAAGCGCTCGCTGTAGTGGATGGAGACGTGTTGGTCGTATTCGACCGGTCGTCGCAACACCGTTTGACTTGCGTCAATAAGCCAAGCGAGGCGGCACATACCCGCCGTAGTTCGGACCTATGCCTGAAGACTGCGGTATGTCATAGCCGGTCAGAAAATGGCCCTGGATGTACTTGTCGCGGCCGCCGACGGAACTGTCGACGTAAAACGCCGCAAACGCAACAATAGGCTCAAAGCTCTTGGTGACGATGTTGCTCACAATGGGAACGTAGATGACTGTGTGGGTCGGAACGGAGCTGTAGAGTGTGGCCTTTGCGCCCGGTTGAATGTAGATGTTGTCACCAATGCTGAGCGACGTAGGATTGCCGTTTGCGATCAGTCCGCGGATCGTGGGGACATCGTTCGCGACGCTGGTAAACGAGGTCCATTGACCCGCGTCGCAGGTACCGCCGTATTTGTAGTCACTGCCGATCTGAAATTGGTATGCCGCCCCGGTCGAAGGATCGATTTTCGGCTGACTAGTGCTCGAATCCCAATATGTGTCATACAGGCACTGACCCAGTGCGACCGGAAAGAGTCCGCCGGCGACGGTGCCCGGCGGGGCGGCGACCGCGACCGCCGTGGCAGTTCCGGCCACGCTGGGCAGTCCCAGCAGCGCGCCGAAGGCCAGGCTGACCAATCCGCCGTTCTGGTTTGCGCTGCGGCTCACTTTGACTTGCACCGCGGGAGCGTCGTCTGTGCCGGGTGTAATCGTCGTTGCCTGCAGGGTCGACGGCGAGCCTGCCAGATTCCAGTAGCCCGTTGTCACGGTTCCGCTCGACAACTGTACGTTGTTGGATGAATTGAGCGCAATCGCGGCGGTCGTTGCGGACGCTGCCCCGGCCCAGTCGGGCGTGCCGGCGCCATTGGTGACGAACTGCGAGGCGCCGGCAAGCGCTGCAGCGTCTGCGGCGTTCTGCAACTCGTTGCGCACCACGCTGACGCGCGCCAGGTTGATCGCAAACGCGCCGAACATCAACAAGGGGACCAGGAACGCTACGAAGAACAGGACAACCGATCCTTGCTGCCGTCGCGACGGCGATGCGCGACGTTGCATGTGCGTGCGGGAGGTTCGCGCGGGCATGATCTTGTCACTCATAGTTCATCTTGGTGACCGCGCTGATCGTAACCGGGCCCGTGATTGCGCTGAATATCGAACCGAGCACGAACCCTTTATATGTGTACGTGACCGTTACCGTCAAAGGCGAGCCCGATACCGGAGTACCCGATGCGACAGCGGTCGCGGACGTCGCCGTCCCGCCTGTCACCAGGTTGTTTTGCGTGTAGTTCAGTGCGACATTCTGGATCTGTGTGCTAGTCAACGGCGTGACCCGTAGCACGACTCCCGCGCGCGCCGCCTCACGGCTCGCATTCGTGATCACGGCCTTGTCGGTCAGGATCATGCTCACATCGATGATGCCGAATAGCACCATCAATAGGAAAGGAAGCATGAGCGCGAACTCGAGCGCGGCGACACCTCGTTCATCACGGAGCGATGGAGGGCCAAGCGCTTTCATTTCGCCGTCTCCGCGTCACGCAGCATCTTGTCTGTGGGCAGCGCGCCCAGACGAGTGGCGGCTAGCGCTCCGGTCGGGGTGCCGAGTCTTGTGCGAAGGGTCTCGTAAAAGCGCAGGTTATCTTCGACCGATCCCGGGGGCAGTTCGGCCTGCAAAATCTGCTTGGCCGCGTTCGTGTTGCCGAGCAGCGCATACGCGAGCGCGAGGTTCTGGCGCGCTTGCGGCGGTGCGTTTGCGAGTCCCGCGATCTCGAGTAATACGTTCGCGGCTTCCCGTGGCTTGTTGGCGAGAATCAGCGACAGGCCGAGGTCCGTCGTCAGGCCCTGCGCCTCGGGATGCAGGCGCAACGCGGTGCGATACACCGCTTGCGCTTCATCGTGGCGGCCTTGCAGATCGAGCACCGTACCAAGACCCTCGGCCGTGACTGGATTGTCTGGAAGCAGGACCGCGAGCGAACGGTAAAGCGCTGCCGCATCGTCAAGTCGACGCTGCCGCAGTGCGACCCGGGCGAGACCGAGCTTCGGCCTTGGATTCGACGGTGCTGCGCCCGCCGTACGCGCATAGAGCACGCGCGCGCGTTCGAGGTCGCCGGCCTGGTACATCGTGTCGGCCAAGCCCAGCTGCGCTTCGATCGAGTTCGGGTCGGCCTGCAAGGCTTTGTCATACAAGGTCAACGCGAGCTCGGTATTGCCCGACGACAGCGCGCTGTCGGCAATGTGCAGATCGCTTGTGGGGCCGACGTTGCCCTGCGTCGACACAGGCCGTGTATGGACGCTGCCTTCGCCTGCACATCCTGCGAGAACGAAGGCTGTGACAGCCGATGTCACAGCGAGCGAGCGGCAAGACGAGATCACGTTTTTCATTTGAACACCGCAAGGAGTTGAATGACGGCAGGGCCGGTCGCGATCAGACCCACCGTCGGCAACACGAACAGCATCATGGGCAAGGTCATCTTCGGGGCGAGCTTCGCGGCCTTTTCTTCGAGCGCGAATATTTGAGCGGCGCGTTCGGCGCGAGACAGCATGCGCAGCGACTGGGTGATCGGCGTGCCGTATTGCTGCGATTGAATCAGCGTCGTCACCAGTCCGCGCACCGACGACAGACCGATGCGGGCTGCCATGTTGCGCAGCGCGGTGGCGCTGTCGGTACCCATTTGCAACTCGTCGGCCGTCACTGAAAACTCGTCCGCAAGCGGCGGGCAGATCGGCGTCAGTTCGTGCGCGACGCGCTTGATCGCGACGACGAGGCTATTGCCGGCATTGGTGCAGATCACGAGCAGGTCGAGCGCGTCCGGCAGGCACGACGAGATGGCTTTCTGCCTGCGGCTGATCAACAATCCGAGCGCGTACTCCGGCGCGATCATGCCGACGATGAAAGCGGCGGCCATCATCAGCACCCGAAACGCGAAGTGTTCGCCGAAGCGAGGCACATGCGCACCCAGCACGATCGCGACGAGCGCGAGCAGCGAGCCCACGATGATTTTCAGGCCCACCATTCCCGCCACCGTGCGCCGGTCGCGAAAGCCCGCACTAGCGAGCTGCTCGGCGAGCTTCTCGCGCTGAAACGCGTTCAGGAACGGCACCTGTTCGCCGATCAGTGCTACTCGCCGCGTCAGCCGCTGCCGCATGTTCGCGAGCGTTCGCTCGTCTGCGGCCGAGTCCGCAGCCCGGTGCGCGGCGACTTGCCGCACGCGTTGCGCAATCCGATGGCGCGTACTGCCCGTGCGCAGCAGAATCAATGCGACGGCACTGATCAGGACGATCAGCAACGCGAGATTGGTGGCCGTACCGGCATCGAGGATGTTCATCGCGAGGTATCCAGTTGCGACATCTTCCGCACCATCCACAGCCCGATTGTCAGCAGCACCGCGGCGAGCGTCACGATCTTGTGCCCGGCGCGCGTAGTGAACAGCAACTCGATGTAGGACCGGTTGACGATATACAACATGCCCGTGATGGCGAACGGCACGGCCGAAATGATGTTGGTCGCAAGCCGGCCTTCGGCGGTCAGCGCCTTAGTCTTCAAGCGGATGTCGCGCCGGCTGCGAATGATCGACGCGAGGTTCTCCAGCGTCTCGGCGAGATTGCCGCCCGTCTCGCGCTGAAGCAGCAGACAGACGGAGAAGAACGAAAAGTCGGCGATCTGCAGCCGCTTTACAGCTTGATCCAGCACTTCGGTCAGATCCGCGCCGAGGCGTAGCGCATCGCCCATCGTGCGAAACGTGGAGCGCACCGGCTCGTCCGCCTCGCGGCCCGCGGTGCTGATGGCCTGCACGACCGGGATGCCGGCCCGCACCGCGCGAATGATCAGATCCAGCGTGTCCGGAAAGAGGGTCAGGAAGCGGGTGCGAAACCGCTCGATCAGGAAACGATAGGTTGCGCGCACGGCAAAGAGCGGCAGGCCGATGACAATCAGGGGACCCACCCAGTCGGGAGGTGAGGCCAGCTTTACGCCCACGAGCGCGGCGATGAGAATGGCGATCGCGATCGCCGCAATCAGCCGCAAACCGCCCGCGCCACTGACCACGTGCACGCGTTCCACACGCTTTAGCCACCACGAGAACACCGCGCCGCCGCGCCCGGGGTGGCGCTGCAGGCTAAAGAGCTCCTGCTCCGGCAGTCGAGGGCCGGCTTTGCGCTGGAGAGCCACAACGGTGCCCAGTTCATCGATCCGGCTGCGGATGCGGGACGCTGGCCGGCGCCGCGCCATGTCACGCAGCGACGACACCATCAACCCCGCAATCAGGATCGCGAAGAACGCGCCGGCGGCGACGACGTCGGCGGGCGTCATGGCCGCATCGCCTCGAGCAGTTGCTCTTCGAGCCCGTAGTAGGCGGCCCGCGCCGAGAATACTGGGCGCAGCGACGACGACTCGAACACGCCGCGCACTTCGTCCTGGTACGCCGTCGTGTCGAAGCGGAACGCAAAGAGGTCTTGAGTAATGACGACGTCGCCTTCCATCCCTGCGACCTCGGTGATGCGCGTTATACGGCGCATGCCATCACGCATCCGTTCGATCTGCAGGATCAGGTGCACCGCGCTCGCGATCTGACGGCGGATCGACAGCAGCGGCAGATTGCCGTTCGCCATCATCACCATGCTCTCGAGACGGGTGATCGCATCGCGCGGCGTGTTCGCGTGGATCGTCGTCATCGAGCCGTCGTGCCCGGTGTTCATCGCCTGCAGCACGTCGAATGCCTCCGCCCCGCGTGTTTCGCCGAGGATGATGCGGTCGGGACGCATCCGTAGCGCATTGCGCACCAGGTCGCGCTGTGAAACGGCGCCCAGTCCCTCGGCATTTTCCGGACGCGTCTCGAGGCTCACGACATGCGGTTGCTGCAATTGGAGCTCGGCTGCGTCTTCGATGGTGACGATTCGTTCATGCTCGTCGATATGATGCGACAGCGCGTTGAGCAGCGTCGTCTTGCCGGAACCGGTGCCGCCGGAGATCACGACGTTGAGCCGGCACGCGCCGGCGATCTTCAGCATGCGCGTCATCGCGGGCGACATATTGCCCTGCTGCGCCATCCGCGCGAGCGTGATATTGCGCTTTGCAAATTTGCGGATCGAGATCGACGCGCCGCGAATCGCGATCGGCGGCAGCACGACATTGACCCGGCTGCCGTCGGCGAGGCGCGCGTCGACCATCGGGCTGCTTTCGTCGACGCGGCGCCCAATTGCCGCGGCGATGCGCTGCGCGACGTTGATCACATGCGCGTTGTCGCGGAACTTGAGTGGCGTCAATTCCAGCCGGCCGTGCCGCTCCGCGTAGACCTGGTCCGGCCCGTTGACGAGGATGTCGGTCACCGATTCGTCGGCGAGCAGCGGCTCGATCGGGCCGACGCCGAACATGTCATTCAGTATTTCGTTGACGATCAGCGTCTGCTCGGCCATCGTCACATTGAGCCGCTCGCGCGCGACCACCTCGGTCGCGATCTGTTCGATGCCCGCGCGCACCTGATCGCGTGACATCATCAACGCGGCCGACATGTTCATCGAAGCGAAGACGACGGTGCGGATCTTCTTGAAGTTGTCCGAGCGGATGAGCGCTTCGTGCTTGTCGATCGGAACGGCCGCGCGCAGCGGCGTCGCACCGGGCTGCGGCGCGTCCGCGTTCATTTTCGCGTCCGCTTTAGCGGCCATGTCGCTATCGGCAACAGGCGGCATGACTGCGGTGTTCGTCCTTTTTCCGAACGTCATCTCCGGCCCCTGTTGCCAGCAAGACGCGCATACCACGGCTTCGGCGGTGCGGCCTCGGTGCGGCCGGTCAACATATTTGCCAGCTCGACCACCGCCGATGTGAACGGCGTCGGCTTGCCGGCCGCGATCGGTTCGCCAAGATTCTCGGCAGCCGCAAGCGTTTTGGGTTCGTAGGGCAGTTCGACCATCGACGCACGGCCGAGCGCGCGCTGGAAATCGGCGGCGTCGACCCGGCCCGCAACGGGTTCGTGCTGATTGTTCAGCAGTAGCGTGATCGTCGGGTCGCTGTCGCGGTCTTCGGTGAAACGGAGCAAGCGCGCGGTTTCGCGGGCGGCGTGGACGGATCGGTCCGACGTGATATAGACGAATGCAGATGCGTCGAATGCCTCTTCGGCGATACTTCCGGCGACGCCGGACAGGTCGAGCATCACGTAGTGGAAATGCCGTTTCAGCGCATTGATGAGCTCGGAAATCGCACCCGGACGACACACGAAATCGTTGCCGTATTGCAGCTCGGACGATAGTACGAGAAGGTGATTGCTCTTCGGGACGAGCATCCGGTTGATCAGCGGCGTATCGATGCGCTGCGGGTTTTGCAGCAGTTCGGTCAACCCGTTGTTGGTGGTCAGCCGCAGCATCGAGTTGACTGCCCCGCCGTGAAAATTCAGGTCGACATACGCGATGCGTCGATGGGTGACGTCGGCCAGAAAGCGCGCCAGCGACACCGCGATGGTGGTGGTGCCGACACCCCCGCGGGCACCGGCAAAACAGACGGCGTTGCCGGTGCGCAGGGTGGCGGCCGGATCGCGTGCCGTCAGCGCGCGCTGCAGAAGGCCGACCGAGAGCGGCTTGAAAAGATAGTCCTGGACCCCGGCGCCGAGCAGGCTGCGATAAAGGTCCACGTCATTGCGCTCTCCCACTACGACCACGGCGACCGACGGGTCGCAGACGTCGGAAAGGCGCGCGAGATCGCTGATCGGCATCGCAGACCCCGACACATCGACGATCAGTTGCCTGGGCGAACGATCGAGGGTTTTCAGCAGCTGGATCGCGTCGTCGATCGTTCCCCTCTGCACGCATGCGCTCGCGATCGACTGATCGACAATCAGGTTCTTCACCGTGGTTTCGCTGTCGCGGTCGGACACGACCGCAAGTAGATCCTCGGCGTTGATTGCGCTGCTGCTCGTGAATCGAAGGAGTGATTCGATGGCGCTCACTGGCATGCTCCGCGATCAATGAACCACGTTGGTGGTGGTCGAAGTCGAATTGAGCGGCGTCGTGCGCCCTTCTTCGTAACGGCGCACCGCGCTTGCGCCGAGCGCTGCGTCCGCGCCCGTATAAGGAATCGGCTCAATAAGGTCGGCAGGGCGCGCAAGCATGACCGCGAGGTTGGCGTACGTAGCACAGCCGAACGCGACCCCGGGACGTCCGAATCCCGCATCGACCAAGTGCGATGGCCGCAGGAGTGTCGCGCAGTCGGGCGGCACGGCGTGCGTGCCGTCGAACCCGATAACCGATGGATCAGGCATGCCGAGCGGCGGAGGCGTCGACATGCAGCCCGCTATCGCAGCGAGCAGCGCAACGGAGGAAAGGCGTGCAAGCATGGCATGGCTCCCGGTTCAGTAAACAAAGCCCGCCCCGCCGACGAGGCGCGGGGCGTCGCCGGACAGCGGATCGATTCCGAGCGAACGCTGCAGCACGTATTCGACATCGCCGGCTGCATGCGTCACGCTGTCGAGCGGCTGCCGCAGTTGTCCGGGACTGGAGGGTTGCACGATATAAGGCGTGACGATGACGACGACTTCGGACTTGTTGTTCAGGTATTTTTTTGACGAGAACAGTTTGCCGAGTATCGGCACGCGGCCGAGCCCGGGAAACTCCGCGAGTATGTCGCTCGTGTTGCTTTGGAGCAGACCGCCGATCGCGAAGCTTTGCCCGCTCGACAACTCGACGGTGGTGTCCACACGGCGCACGGTAAGCGCCGGAATCTTGATCGTGGACAGCGTGATCGAGTTGGTCGGATCGATCTCGCTGACCTCTGGACGCACCTTGAGGCTGATCCGATTGTCGGCCAGTACGGTGGGGGTGAAGTCGAGCGACACGCCGAACGGCTTGAAGGCGATCGTGATCGCGCCCGTTGTGTCCTGCGCGACCGGGACCGGGAATTCGCCGCCCGCGAGAAAGCTGGCGGTCTGACCGGACATCGCGGTGAGATTCGGCTCGGCCAGCATCGTAATGAGCCCCTCTTGATCGAGCGCATCGAGCACCGCCTCGACGCTGACGTTCCCCGTATGAAAACCGGCCACCGTCGAAAACGCGCCGCTCGACGACAAGAGGAAGCGACCCGTCGTATCGAACAGCTGGCGCCCATTGAAAATCCCGCCGACAAAGTTGCCGACCGAGCCGAGCGAACTCCAGTTGATGCCGAGTTCCTGCGTGATGTTTCGATCGACTTCGGTAATCCGCACGCGCAGATTGACCTGAATCGGATGATCCAATGTGAGCCGGTTGACAAGCGTTTCCTTGTCGCGCAGTGAAGGTTTCAGCGACTCTACGACCGCATCGGCATCCGCCGCGCTCGGCACGCGGCCGGCAATCATCAGCGAGCCGGGTGCACTCGTGAGGGTCAGGCGCAATTGCGGGAAGCGTGCGTCGAGCATGCGTTGCACCGCCTGCATATCGACGCTGACTTCGATGGTTTTGCGAAGGACCGTCCGGTTGTTTGGGCCGAGTGCAAAGAGCGTCGTCGTGCCCGCTTTCTTGCCGAGCACAAATACCGTTTCGGGCGTCGGCACGTGCACGTCGGCGACTTCCGGGTCCGCAACGAATACGGCGACGGCCGGCGCCGGCAGCTTCACCATCTCGCCCTTCCCCGCGGGCACTACAAGCGTTCCTCCGGAGTCCGCCGCGTACGAGCGGTTCATGCTTGCGAAGCCGCACAGGATTGCAGCACACGCGACGACCGTCGATGCGAACCGACGCCGCGAGCGATGGACTGAGAGAACAACGTGCAACATAGCCTTTCCTGTGTGAAACGTGCTCACCTGGTGGTGCAGGCGAGCCGCGTTGGTACGCATACCGCGCGACCGTGGCGGCCGCCTCCGCTACTGTGCGAGCGGCTGCCCGCTGATCCCGGTTTGTGCGGCTTCGAGCGGCCGCGCGGGTGGCGCTGCTGACGATTGCAGCGGCTGTTGGCCGGGCGGCAGCGGCGGCAGTCCCGGCACACCCGTTGCGCCGCCGACTGACCCTGCGCCGGATGCCTCGCTCGACTTCGAGCCTCGATAGACGATCACCGCAGGCGCGGCTGAACGCACCGTTGCGCCGCGTTTCGTGTTCATTTCCGCCGCATGTAATGCGCGCGACACATCGCCCCCCCATACAGGCGGCGTTTGCGGCGCCGTGGTGTCGGCTGGCGGCTCGTGGCGGTCCTTCGTCGCGAAGCTGCGCAACGCGAGCGACAGCGTGCCGAGATGGGTCGCCACCGCGATCACCTGGGCATTTCGCGGCGTCACCTCGAACGTGACGGTGCGCGCACGCGTATCTGCTTGCGCGGCGTTGTCCTTGGGGCGCTGAAATGCGGAGCCAACCGCGAGCACGCGCACTCGATTGACCACGGTCTCCGCTTCGACCGTTCGACCGGCCTCGGCCGTGTCCTTCGCCGAGTCGCCGAGGGTCTGCGTGAGCAGCACGTCGACATAGTCTCCGGGCTGAATCAGCCCCGCATTGCCTGTTACATCGTCGATCGCAACCGAGATCGCGCGCATGTCGGGTTTGAGTGCGGCGGCGAGAAAGCCCGGCGCGTTAGGTGAGATCACATCGGCGGGACCGAGCGGCGCGCCGGCTTTTACCGCGTGGCGCAGCAGGTCGCCTTTGAGGTCGCTGTCCGCGTCGCCGCTTCCCACCTGCCCTTCGATGAGCGCGCCCGCCGGAGCTTGTCCGTGCGGCACGCTTTTCCAGACGAGGTCGCTATCGCGCAGCAGCAGACCGTCGGGCAGATCCGCGGCAGCGGCCCGAATGCGATCCATCCCGTGCGAACTCGCCGCACCCGGATGCGACGCCGCGATGTAGAGCGTGCGGAGCACGAGTGCGCCAATGATGGCGACGACGATGAGGCCGGCGAATTTGAGGATTCTGGGCATGGCGGTGAACTGTCCTAGACGATAGGCGCGCTATGCGCGAGCGGCGCCCATACTGCCGCGCCCCCGCCCAACGCGAGCGCGATGCCATAAGGCACACCGCGCGCACACGACAGACATGACAGCCAGCGCAACGCTCCGACGCGGCGGTACAGCGGGTCCGCCGCGATGACCCCAAGGCCCAAGATCAGGCCGCAAACAGACACGATGACGAAGACGGGCGCCGCGAGCGACGGACCCGCCCAAAGAAAAACCGCTGCGGCGAGCTTCACGTCGCCGCCTGCGATCCATCCGAATCGGAATAGCAACGCGTATACGGCGAGTGCTGTCGCCGCCACGCCGACGTGGCTGAGAAATGCGGCAGCGCCAATTCGAACGAGCGCTGCTGCGACGCAATAGAGACCGGCGACGATGAGCACCGAGCGGGTGGGCAGGCGCCGGGAGAGCAGATCGGAGACCGCCAGTGAAGCCAACACAAGGCAGGTCGCCAGCTTCACCGAGTACAGCATGTTGGTTTGCCTGGGTTCAGCTATGCATTTGCGCGATGGACGCGGCGGGAGTATTCGATAAGAAATATTCCCGCCATGTCGATCGCGATGGGTTTAGCCTGCTGCGTTCGTTACCTTGGTGGTCAGATTGGTAAAGATGGCCTGGAGGTTCGGGCTGAATACTGTGCCCACGCCCACGACCGCAACGACGATGATCCCTGCTAGCACCGCGTACTCGAGTGCGCTGACGCCGCGTTCATCACGCGACAGGGACTTGATGAATTGCAGCATAAGTAGCTCCTGTTTAGAGGCCGTTCAGTTACGGAAACGAGACAACGGAAGATCCGGATTGGGTCTATCCGAATGTGTTATCGGCAGGATTCGAGGGGATCTTTAGTGTCCAAGACCTGCTATTGCACATTGGATCACCCGCGAAGGCTAGTCGAAGCAGCGATGTGAAGCCAAAAAGCAGCGCAATTCTTCTGTATGCATTCCGTAATGGAATTGGGCCTTAAGCTGCGGGTAAGCCTAGGATGTCGCGATCGGGGGTGACGGAGGTCGTTACGCGCGGACGTCAGTTCTGCCCCATGGGCAAGCGCGTCGGTGGTATGGGTGTGCCGCATCGGCTTTGGGGCTTAACCGCATAGCGGTATCGCGCCAGTGGCCGAATCTGATTACCTCAGCAATGGAAATGCGGGTCGTTGTACGACCTCCGGGGGCGGTGACTAGCTAACGAATCCTGCCGGACGATGCTGGAGGGACGCCAAGGTCGAGTAACTTCGACGATCCGCGTAGCTTAGAAGCCATGTCTATAGGACCAATCGTTTGTCTATCGCTTTCCATCGCAAGCTTGGATTTCTGGTGACACGTGAGAGCGACAAGGGCTTCGAATTCTTCATCACGCTGGATGAACTAGCCACGAGGCCCGCGGTGCGGCGTGCCATTGCCCGGGCGACATCCCGTTCGGAGTAACGCGCGAAGCCAGCTGTGTGCTCAATCGTAACGAGAGGCGGGCATCTCCTGAGTACCCGACCAATTGCATCTAAGCTCCGGTCACCAGGAGCGCACGTTACCACCTTCATGAGGGTCCGCTTCCGGCAAACGTGACTGGCCGTTCCGGGTCGCGTGCTGCCGTCCGCGGAGCATCCGAGGATCACGCCGAGTATGTGAATCGCATGAGGCAGTGACCGGCCAACACCGGACATTCGCGGACGTGGGCCGAGGAAGGCGTTAGTCAACGAAAACGACGGCAGCTACCCGGGTCGGTGGCGGACGTCGAGGCGACTGCACGGACCAATCGGCAATTCGTCGCGCCCTGCAGCGGTTTGCTTCATGGTTGGGAACAGGGCTCTCCCACGCGACATCTAAGTCCATATCCAAGGTCGAATCGGACCTGGCCCACGTGGGCCGGCCAGACGCGCGACCATCGCCCGGGAGACGATTCATGAAGTTGATCAATGTTGGCTTTTTTGGGGCACTGGCTCTCACCAGCTTCACTGCCTTGGCGCAGAGCGCCGGTCCCACTGATCCCCAGATCGCGGCCATCGTGGTGACCGCCAATCAAGTCGATATCGACGCGGGCAAGCTCGCGGAATCGACGACCCGATCGAAGGACGTCAAAGCGTTTGCGCAGCGAATGATCACCGACCACAGTGGCGTCAACAAGGCGGCCGTCGACCTCGTGCACAAGCTGGGCGTGACGCCGGAGGACAACCCGACGAGCCAAAGCCTCAAGCAAGGCGGCGATACGAACCTCGCCAACCTGAAGAAGCTCGAGGGCAAACGTTTTGATCAGACGTATATTGACCATGAGGTGACCTATCACGAGACCGTTCTGGATGCGCTCGACAAGACCTTGATCCCGAGTGCCCAAAACGCAGAGCTGAAGGCGCTCCTCGTCAAGGTGCGGCCGGCCTTTGTGGCACACCTCGAGCATGCCAGGCATCTGCAGGCAGAACTGGACAAGAGCGGTGGGTGATCGCCGGATCCGCGTTGCCGCAAAGCGCCGTGGCAAGGTACGCAAGGGCGGATTTGTGCTTGCCGGTGCTCGCGTTGCATGCCTTGGCGTGGCGTTGGCCGGCAGTTCCGATGCGGCGGCCGGAACGTACCTTGTCGTGATCGAGCAGATGCGTTTCGATCCGCCGGCGCTGACGGTGCAGCATGGCGATCGCGTGGTGTGGGTCAACAAGGACCTGTTTCCCCACACGGCGAGCGCGACCTCGAAGGCGTTCGATTCGCACAGTATTGCGCCGAACGCCTCCTGGAGCTACGTCGCGGGCCGGCCGGGGAGCTACCCGTACCGGTGCGAATTCCACCCGACGATGCATGGCACGCTGACCGTCCGGTGAGGCGGCCTGACGAAGGTTCTATGACGGACAGAGCTGCAATACATTCGGCACCTGCCGCGGACGACGATCTGTCGATCGCCCATCGCATTGTGGCGGGAGATCGATCCGCGTTCGAACTGCTGATGCGTCGGCACAATCGGCGTCTGTATCGTTTGGCGCGCGCCACGCTGCACAACGACGCTGAGGCGGAGGACGCCCTGCAGGAAGCGTATCTGTCGGCCTACAGATCGATCGGGCAGTTCCGCGGCGACTCCGCGCTCTTCACATGGTTATCCAGGCTGGTGCTCAATGAATGCTTTGGCCGCCTGCGCCGGGCGGTCCGGCGTCAGAACGTGATTCCAATGGTGGACTCGAACGCTCATGTCGATATTGACGCAATGACCGCACACGATTCCGACTCTCCAGACAAAGCGGTAGGACGTGCTGAAATACGTGCACTGCTCGAGCGCAAGCTGGACGAACTGCCGGAAGCCTTCCGCGTCGTCTTTGTTTTGCGTTCGGTCGAGGAAATGAGCATTGAAGAAACCGCACAATGTCTCGACATCCCCGAGGCCACGGTGCGCAGCCGGCATTTCCGCGCCAAGAGCCTCTTGCGTGAATCATTGGCTCTGGAGGTCGATCTCGCCGAACGCGATCTGTTCGAGTTCGGTGGCACACAATGCGACCAGGTGGTCGCCAGGGTATTGTCACGGTTATCCAACGAGCCTGAGCAAGGCGGCAGGCATTAGCCTAACCGGCTGCAGTTCGTTTCTGGTAGCGATCTGGCCGCACTTTGCTGCGCCGATCGGAAGGAGACGCAGTGAACAAAGCGCTTGCGTGCCGGCGCGTCAATTCGACCATATTCACCGGAGACATCCGCTGTGTCTGGCTGATACTGGGCATCATCACTCTAGCGGCGTGCTCGATCGCACAAGCCCGGGCAATCAAGATCGTATCGGGTACATATGATCAGAACTGCGGAGCGCCGCGCGGCAACGCGACCCATGACCTCGCGCATCAGTGCGACGGTCGGACGACCTGTCGGTACATCCGACGCGACCCATGACCTCGCGCATCAGTGCGACGGTCGGACGACCTGTCGGTACATCCTGACCAGGAAGCTCACCGGGGACCGGACTATGGGCTGCCGGAAGGACTTCCTTGTCGAATGGCTATGCAGCGACACCGAATTCCACACCGCCGCGCTCAGCCCTGAAGCAGGGCTGGGCAACACCCTCGTATTAAGTTGCGTCAGAGAGGCCGGTGCGGGCAAATAGCCACCGCCGTGCAAGTGGCCACGTTTGAGACTCCGATCGGCCCCAACCCAAGTCCGGGATTTCGATCTGTGGCGCTGTCGTTGCCAGGCTCCTCGACCGTCGCCTCTGGGTTGTCGCGCGCAATTCGCGAACGTCTGCTACCGAGAAAGTCGAGGGGCCGTATCATGCCCTGAGGTCGTCAGTCAAGGTTTTTCAGTGGGAAGAGTTGGTTTCCAAGACTCCGGTTCGTAAGGATCGGGCAGGCGCCCATGCGCCCCGCCTGGCGAGTTGCCCACCGCTGGCCAGCGTCATGGTCATAACAGGAGACCCGCCGGCCAGCGGTGGACAACTCGCGAGCGTCAAACGGAGGAAAGCCACAGACCAGGAATCCAACTGCGTAACCGCGCCGATTGGAACGGGTTACCCTGGAAGCCCGAGGTTCCTGAGGAGTGGCGAACCGCGCTTCCTCAGGGCGTTGAGGTAGATGCTCTCGTCGTACCGCGTTCCGGTCTGCCAGCAGCGGTAGAGGATCCGTATCCACTTGAACGCCAATGCCCGCACGGCGGCCTGATACGAGCTGCCCTTCGCCCGCTGTTGCCGGTAGTAGGCGCCCGCCCAGAACGATTTGTTGATGGTCTGGCCCGCCCATTCGACGAAGGTCTGGCGCAGGAAGGTCGGGCATTGCCAGCGCCAGTGCACCCAGCACTTCTTGCCGCTGCGCTCGGTGACCGGCGCGATGCCGGAGTACTTCTGCAGTTCATCCGCGCCCTTGAAGCGCTCACGTTGCTCGCCAAACGCAGCCAGCAGGCGCGGTGTCAGATGCGGACCTGCGCCGGGCAAGCTGTCAAACAGGTCGAAGTCGGGCAGCGCCCGTGCGACTGCCGCGATTTCCCTGTCGAACACGTCAATCGCAGCGAGCGCTGTGCGCAGTTGCGTCACCAGCATCAGCGCGAGCAACCGGTGAGGTGCAACGATACCGGGATCATCAGTGAGCGATGCAGCGCAGCGGATTGACTCCAGACGTCCCTCAATCAGTTGGGCCCGGCGACAATTGTGCGCATGGAAGAACGTTTCAAGGGTCTTTCTGTTCGCGCGCCTGGCTGCCGGCAGAGTAGGCCAGCGGGTCAGGAAATCACAGAACAGTACCGTGTCGATGTCGTCGAACCATTCCAGGGTTTGAGGATAATACTGCTTGAGTGCGTTGGTTAGCCGGTTGGTGAACCGGGTCTTGTCGCCGACCAGTTCACGACGCTGTTCGATCAGGCTCAGCAAGGAGCGCATGCCGGCGCTCTGCGGCCTGAGCGGGCTGAAGCGCTCAGGATGGCGCAGCAGCAGGTCGAGTGCCAGTTCGGCATCGGTGGGATCGTCCTTGGCCCGGCTCGGCTTGAATGCCTCACGGTACTTCGCGAGCATTGCAGGGTTGATCGGGAATAGAGTGACGAACGCATGTTTCTGCAACACAGAGACGATCGGCCCTGTGGCCAGCTCGAGCGCGACCGCGATCGGACCACCAAAGCGCTGATGTAACGCCTTTGCCCATTCATCGATGCGTGTCACCTGGTGAGGGATGCAGTCGAACTCGCGCCTGTCGCCGCCAGCCTGCTGCAGGCAGATGTCATGTTTGGTATCGGCCCAGTCGAGGCCGACGAAAGCCTTGAATTGCTGGTTCGATAGCGGTGCCATGTGAACCTCCGCAAGTGATAGATTACCCGGTAGGGACATGCATGCTTGCGTCCAGCGAAGGCAATATAGTGAGCCGGTGCGACGGCGAACCCTGAGTATTCGTTATCGGACGCAGGCGCACCCGTAGACTCGAAGCTAAAACGGTAATCGTCCAAGCGTTTGGGTCGAGTTATTCGTAGTCCACGGGTGCATGTCCCGCCTCGACTGGCAGCGAGCTGCCAGTCCCCCACCAGTATCGATGAAAGCGGGACGGACTATCTATAGTGGGTCGCGTGCCGCCGATCGGGACTGGCGGTGTTTAGCCCCCACCGTAGTTTGCTGTCGGACCGGGTTCGGCGGGTGCCGAAACGGTTGAAACCACTCATCCCTAACTGTGCGCTAACACGGCATTGCGGCAGCGTCACATTGCTGGTGCGGTCGCGCATCCGCGCCGTGCCCGGGGATCGACTCGTACTGGTAGATCAGGTCACGAAGTTGCGGGTAGATCTGCTTGCGCCATCTGGTGCCCGAGAAGACACCGTAGTGGCCGCATCCGGCGACAGTGATCCGGTGCTTGCGCGACGTGTCGATAGCCGCGCAGAGATCTTGCGCGGCGTGGGTCTGGCCCAACCCGCAGATATCGTCCCGCTCGCCTTCGACCGTGATCAAGGCCGTGCTCCGGATGGTATGCGGACGCACCTGTTCGCCGCGCACTGACCACGTGCCGCGGACCAGGCAATATTCCTGGAAAACTACGCGCACCGTCTCAAGATAATAGTCGGCGGCCATGTCGAGCACGGCGTTGTACTCGTCGTAGAAACGCCGATGGGTGGCCGCCGCCGCGGTGTTGCCCGCCGACACGTCGAAGTAGTAGTTCATGTGCGCTTCCAGGTGACGATCGGGATTCATGGCCACGAACGCGGTGTGTTGGCGGAAGCCCGGGTACACGCGGCGACCGGCGCCGGCGTGCGGATGCGGCACCGTGTCGATCAGGGTCCGCGTGAACCAGTCGAGCGGTTTGCTCACAGCCAGATTATTGACTGCGGTGGGACTGCGGCGCGCGTCGATCGGGCCGCCCATCAGGGTCATGCTCCTGGGCGTGGGCTGGCCCTGATCTGCCATTAGTGCAACGGCTCCGAGCACCGGGACGGTCGACTGGCACACCGACACGACATGAACTTCCGGACCCAGGAAGTCGATGAACTCGCGGACATAGGCGATGTAGTCGTCAAGACCGAAGGTTCCCTCAGCGAGCGGCACCTGTCGGGCATCGAGCCAGTCAGTGATATAGACGTTGAAATCCGGCAGCATCGTCCGGACCGTGTCGCGCAGCAGGGTGGCGTGATGGCCCGATAGCGGCGCGACGACCAGGACAACCGGCTGCGCGCACTGAATCGCGCGTTCGAAGCGAAGCAGGCGGCAGAACGCCTTCTCCAAAGCCACGGTTTCGGTCACCGCGACCTGCTCGCCATCGATCTCGATTTCCGTCAGACCGAACTGAGGCTTGGGGTAGCGCTTGCATAGCCGTACCAGCAGTTCGCAGCCAGCGGCGAACATGTTGGAGGGTGTGGTGTGCCGGGCTTTCTCGTCGGGTTTAAGGAGGTGGGCGGTGGTTTGAAGCCAGGGAAGCAACGGTGCCCAGACCGCGTTTTGCCACTCGTGCAACTCGTAGAACATGCGTAGCCCAGAGGATTGAATGATGTCGTCACGTGGATCCGATGCCCTTGCCTCGGTCAGCTGGCCAACGTGTTCAGCACTTGCGCCGCGCTCATCGGAGTCACGGTTGATCGCCCACACGGCATGCTGCGCTCGCGCGCGGAGAACGATCATCGTAGTCGAGCTTGGCAATAGCTTCGACGCGGAAGAGCTGATACTGGTGTACGGAAAGAATGATTAGCCTGTAAGGAATTCCCCAGTACGGCAGCTAAGCGGAAGGGTATGCCCCGATCGGTTATCACCGCAAACACGCCATCCGGCTGCTGCGGAAAGAGCCCGGTGCAGCTCCCGTTCCGGTTGCTCCAGACGGATGAAGTTCACCCCACCTGACGGATCGCCCAATGCAGTCGTCGCACCGCGTCACGTTTGCGCGGTCTAATTTTCAGGCACGCCGCGACGTCAGCGTTCCGGGAATGACGATGACCGAGATAGTGAGACAATCGTCTGAAGATCCAGGGCCCAGTGTGCTGCCGGCCGGGTCGTCAGGCGGACCGGATTGCACGCGCGAACGTCCGGGCACGCCCCGCGAGGTGGCAGACGGGCAACTCGACCGGGCCGTGCATGCGGCGCTGGCCCGTGTCACGGGCGGTCTCTCGCCCACGACGCTGTCGCTGGCGTGGCTCGACTGGGCGCTGCATCTGGCCGCCTCGCCCGAGAAGCACCATGCGCTCGCGCAGCCCTTCCTGGAATATTGGCAGACAGCTCTCGTGGAGACGCCGGCGCGCCACGACGGGGACAGCGATCCGCGCTTCACCGATCCCGATTGGGACCGCTTGCCTTTCAACCTGCTGCGTGCCATGTTCCTGCAATTCGAGTCGTTCTGGCGGGACGCCACCACGGGCCTGCGCGGCGTCTCGCCACACCATGAACAGCTGGTCAGTTTCGCGGCCCGGCAATGGACCGACATGCTCTCGCCGAGCAACTGCTGGTGGCTCAACCCGGAAGTGCTGCGGGCGATCGCGGCGACCGGTGGACGCAACTTTATCGACGGCTCGCGCCACTGGCTGGAAGACCAGCAGGCGCTGCTGGCCGGGTCCGTGCCGGGTCCCCTGAGGCGCCTGTGCGCCCCCCATTGCGTCGGGCGGGACGTTGCCGTCACACCGGGCAAGGTTGTCTATCGCAACGCATTGATCGAACTGATCCAGTACCTGCCGCAGACGCTGACGGTCCGGCGCGAACCGGTGCTGATCGTGCCCTCGTGGATCCTGAAATACTACATTCTTGACTTGTCGCCGCATAATTCGCTGGTGCGCTACCTGGTGGAACAGGGATACACAGTTTTCATGATTTCCTGGAAGAACCCGCATGCGGAAGCGCGTGATACCGGCCTGAACGACTATCTCGAGCAGGGCCTGTTCGATGCGCTCGCCCAGATACGTCGCATCAGCGGTGCGGCCCCGGTGCATACAGCCGGCTACTGCCTCGGCGGCACGCTCCTGGCAATCGGCGCGGCGGCACGCGCACGCGATACCGGCTCCGGATCTGCCGGTCTGCAGACGGTTACGCTGTTCGCAGCACAGACCGATTTCAGTGAGCCGGGGGAACTCGGGCTGTTTGTCGATGCGAGTGAGCTGGCGTACCTCGATGCGCTGATGTGGGAGCAGGGTTATCTGGACGGCCCGCAGATGGCCAGTGCCTTCCAGCTGCTGCATTCGCGCGATCTGGTCTGGTCCCGTCTGGTACATGAATACCTGCTTGGCCAGCGCACGAAACGCACCGACCTGATGGCGTGGAACGCCGACACCACACGTCTGCCGTACCGCATGCACAGCGAGAATCTGACCCGGCTGTACCTGCGCAACGACCTCGCCGAGGGCCGGTACTGTGTGGACGGACGGGCGGTGGCGCTCGGCGACCTGCGGCTGCCGGTTTTTCTCGTCGGCACCGAACGCGACCACGTCTCGCCCTGGCGCTCGGTGTACAGGCTCCATCTGATGACCGACACGGAGATCAGTTTTCTGTTGACGTCAGGCGGCCACAATGCCGGCATCGTTTCGGAACCCGGTCACGCCGGACGCCACTATCGTTCCGGCACACGGCGCAACGGCGATTCCAATGTCAGCCCGGACGAATGGTACGCATCGACACCCGAGCGCGACGGTTCATGGTGGCCGTGCTGGCAGCAATGGCTGGCCGCGCATTCCGGCGACAGGGTCGCACCACCCCGAGTGGGCGCCGGTACGGTGCTCGGTGATGCGCCGGGGACTTACGTGCTCGAGCCCTGAGTGCCTCCGTTCGTGCTGATGCACCGCGCCGGTACCGTCACGCTGCAGCAGGTGCCCCTTGAGTGGGCGTGTCCCTGATTTCTGTGCAATTTGCGATGATAGGGCGGTCCAGGCATGACTGTGGGGAGTTGTCCCATATCAAGGCCATGATTGGTGAACTGGAACGCCTGGTTCACGGAAACGGTGTCGAACAAACGAGCGCCGCGACGGAACCGGAATGACACGCCAGGCGGCCGTCACTGGCCGCCTGGTATCATTGACGCTTCTACTCAACATTTCGGCGCCGTTTAGTGTCGGATTTACGCCGGCGTCAACCGCGCAGCTGGCAAAGTCTGACGCCTGTCTGCCAATAGCAAGGCCACGATCTGGCGGACGGAAACCGGGTACGGCGCCTGTCGGCAATCAGCCTCGTCGTCAGCCCTTGCCGCACTGCCGGTCCGACCTATAGTGAAAGTCTGGCCAGCAGCAGCCTGGACATGGCGACATCGGTGACACCATCGCCGACGACCAAGGTCTTGCACGCGGCGCATCAGTCCTTGCAGCGCATCCGTCGTCCCGGACAAACGCAGACATGCATCATGTTGACGCTGCCGGATCGTGCTGGCCGGATGTTCTGGTGTTCTTTCCGGAGTCCCTATGCTGTACCCGTTCGTCGAATATCAGCGCGCGCTGCTGGCGCCGCTGACGGTGTGGGCTGCTGGCATCACGAACGCATGGATCGACCCTGACAGCCCGTTCTCGCACCTTCCGGGCGCACCCTGTCTTGCTGCGGGCTGCGACCTGTTCTACCGGCTCGCCGTGACTTGCGGGAAACCCGCGTTCGGCATCACGGCGGTTGAGCATGACGGTCGCACCATTCCCGTAACCGAGCAGGTCGCGCTGGAAGGGCCGTTCTGCCGCCTCCTGCGATTCGCCCGCGATCTGGCTGCGAGTGGCGCCACCGCCGGACAGGAGCCGCAGGCCGTCGTGCTGGTCTGTGCTCCGCTCGCGGGTCATCATGCCGTGCTGCTGCGGGAAGTCGTGGAAACCCTGCTGCCGGCGCATGATGTGTACGTGACCGACTGGACCGATGCCCGCCACGTGCCGGTGGCCGAGGGGCCGTTCCACCTGGATGACGATGTGTACCAGCTGCAGGCGTTTATCCGTCATATCGGCACGCGCCACCTGCATGTGCTTGCCGTTTGCCAGGCGACCGTGCCGGCCCTCGCGGCCATTTCACTGCTGGCAACCGCGGGCGAGCCAGTGCCGGTAAGCCTGATCCTGATGGGCGGTCCGATCGATGCCCGCCGTAGCCCCACCGCTATTGACCGCCTGGCCGCGCGTCAGCCTCTCGCCTGGTTTCAGCAGAACCTGATCCACGCCGTGCCGCCGCCTTACCCCGGCGCCGGTCGCAGGGTGTACCCGGGTTTTCTGCAGCACGCCGGTCTGGTGGCGGCGAACCCGGATCGTCTGGTGGGTTCGCATTGGGACTGCTTCATCGATCTGCTGCGGGGCGACATCGGCAGAGCCGAGGCGCACCGGCGTGTCTGCGACGAGTACAACGCGGTACTCGACATGCCGGCCGAGTTCTATCTGGACACCATCCAGGCCGTGTTCCAGGAATTTCGTCTGGCCCGCGGACACTGGAGCGTGCGGGGCCGGCCCGTCCGTCCGCAGGATATCCACGCCACCGCGCTGCTCACCATCGAAGGCGAGCTCGATGACATCTCCGGGCGCGGCCAGACGCACGCCGCGCACGACCTGTGCCCGGGTATTGACGCGCGTGACAGGCGGCACGTGATGGTGCGCCAGTGCGGACACTATGATCTCTTCTCCGGACCCCACTGGCGCACCGAGGTTTACCCGGCCATTCACGACCTGATCCGGCAATACGCCTTCGATGGCGCATCCAGAGTCGAGCCCGTCGGCGGCCGATGGATGGAACGCAACGCTAACTAGCGATTCCGGTGAAACTGAGCCTGACGCAGGCCCACTAATGGGTGTCTGCTCACTTGACGCAGGCCCACTAATGGGTGTCTGCTCACTTGCCTTGACGCTCACGGGAATTGACCCACGTCTGCTCACGGAAAATGACCCATTCGGCTGCCGCACGATTGGCTGTACGACCAAAATATTGCGATCAACCTCTTGCCAAAGAGGTCAACATCACCTAAAAGTTAACCTTGCTTGATCGCCAAAGAACTCATTGCCGGGTCGCGGCGATATGCTGATGTTTGCCGGTGCTACGACGACAGTTAATGACGAGGCAGCAGCAATTATTTTGCGCGCTGACTCACGTGGCTGTCTTGCCAGCGTGCGCGAAGTCTGCTGGTCGTCGGCGTGGGGTTGCGGATAGATCAAGCCCGTTGGCGCGCGCCAACGCCGATGCGCAGGTTCTGAATTGCACAAGCAATTCTCAATAAAATCAAGCAATTAGATGGCTGTGCCGGCGGCCGCGCTAAAACCAGCGCCGCGCACACGGACGACGTCGCGGAAGCGTTCATATCGGCTGAAATAGTTAGGATGCCTATGTTAATGATGGTTAATACCAGCCTTACACGGTAAGCCTGTGACGGACATTACGCGAACAAGGATCGCCTCGTTGTTGCGCGTTGCTGTCCGCATGGCTGTGGGCGCCCAATGCCGCGCTCACAGCCATGCTCCAGCGTATTGCCCCTGCGCCGCGCCAAGGGCCCGCTTCGCTGGGCTTCCGCCCCCCTTGACCCGGCTCCAGGGCGTCACATCATGGCCCCGCTTTGCGAGGTCAGCCCAGACGCCGTCGCCGTTCGCCGCGATCCCCCATCCGTTCGTCGGCTCATCCCCCACTAGTCACTGCACAGTTCGTGGCCCTACAGGCAAGCAAGCCACCGGAACCCGTCCAACCCACCAACCTGTCCGCAAACCTTCTCGCTCCCGACGCTCGAGCTCCTTCACGAAGTACTGCGCACCGGATGGGTACGCTCAGGTGAGCACAAGTGGGTCCATTTCTATGAGCGTCGAGGCACTTGACGCAGGCCCACTAATGGGTGTCTGCTCACTTGACGCAGGCCCACTAATGGGTGTCTTGCCACAGTTGAGCCTGCACAAGATCTTCAACTACATTCTGCAGGTGCTTTATATGGGATGCCAGTGGAAGGCACTGCCGATCGATAAGGATTGCCTGGGGCGTCCAGAAATTCGTCACGCTCGCGTCTACCGCGCGATGCGCCGCTGGCAGGCCGATGGTTGCATAGATACCATCTTTGCGGACTGGGTGAGCAGGCTTCGCGATGATCAGCTGCTCGATCTGACCGTCATTCACGGCGATGGCATGACGACGGCGGCGAAGAAAGGCGGCGACAATCTCGGCTATAGCGGTCACAAGCATCTCACGGGCGACAAGGTGGTGGCCTTCTGCGATCGCGACTGCAACATCATCGCGCCATTCATGTCCGCGCCCGGCAACCGCAACGCATCCCCCCTGCTGCGCGACGCGCTGCCCCGGCTCAGGCCAGATGGCGCGCGCCATTGGCATGGACCAATAGAGCACTCTTACCGTTGCCCTGCGCTTTCCCGAGGAAAGGCATCAGTCGCAAACCGGCCACTTTCGGACATTCGCATTTGAGCTTAGATGGTCATTCCAGCGGCCGCTCTACTCACATTGCAGCCGTTGCAGAGCGAAAGCGGTTATTGGCGACTTACGAAGCAAGCTCTTGTCGCGAGACGAGAACTGCTTATCAGTCGCGTGCGCCTCGCCTTGACCGTCCCACAAGGTCGCGACGCGGGACCAAGCCAATCATGCAACGAGGCCTCTTGCACAATTGCCGCGGTCGGCCGTGCCTGCGCCAACGCCCGCATGTTCATAAGATTGCACAGTGCCCCTCCGACCGATTACTTTTTGAGCCGTCCCATGGAGTTGTCGGGGTGTGTGCCAGGAACGCGAGCGGACGCTAGCCCCATCACTGGCATATAATTCCAACATTGGTTGATTAGGATTTACGCGATGGCGGAAGAGCGACCCATTGGGGCCGCGCGGCTGGAGCTGCCGGCTGAGCGCGGCGTTGCACAGTATCAGCGGCTGGCGTCCCTGCTGCGGCACCGAATAGCGAAGGGTGAGTACCCGCTCGGCACGCAGCTGCCGCCGATCACGCAGCTTGCAGACGATCTCGGCGTCGCCGTCGTTACCGTCCGGCAAGCATATGAGCTGCTTTCCAAGGAAGGGTTGATCCGCAGCCAGCGGGGCGTGGGGACCCACGTTGCAGCGCTGCCCGCCGCCACGGGCGACCTCGAACAGGTAATCAACAACCCCTTCGCCGCGCCGCAGGCGCTCGTCTTCGAGATACTCGAAGTCCGGCGCTGCACCAAGGTGCCGCAGGAACTGCTCGGACCAGATGACCGGGCGGTCGACGACTACGTGTGTGTTCGCAAGCTTCACTCCTATTCCGGCGAGCCATTCTGCTACGCCGAAATCTATGTGCCCATGTGGGTTTTCGAATCACTGCCCAAGGACACCGCCAGGAAGCGCAAACTGCTTGCCGCGGTGCTCGACCAACTGGGCGCGCGCTGCAAACGCTTGCGGCAACGCATGGCCGTGATGCCCGCGGATTTTCCTCTATGCGACATGCTGAATATTCCGTTTGCCTCGCCGGTCGCGAAGATCTCTCGGCGCCTGGTTGACGGTAAAGGCAACGTGCTGTACGCCGGTGCCGCCTGGTATCGGGGCGACCGCTACGTCTCCGAGATCGACCTCCCCGCGTCCGCCCTGAAAACCGCGCCCGAAATCACTGAGCCCCAGCGGCGAACTGTCGGGTAAGCCCGTGACTGTCGGGTAAGCCCGTACTTGACGTCATTTTGCGCATGCCTAAACTACTAACATTAGGCATTTAGGTTCAACTCTCCGAAGTTAAATCCTCGCTGGAGTTCGATGCGCATGCGGAACCTTCCCCTCCTCGCTACCCCCTTGCTCGCGTCGCAGGCAAGAGCGTCGGCTCCTTATCCGACCAGCCCTATCGCTTGCGGCTTCATGGCGGCGCAGGCCACCGCGCCGGCGACGAAGACCACATGGTGCCAGCCCGAATGAAGCCCGTACCTACCGTGATCCGGGCGGCCGATCTTGCCGCCTACGCGCCGGCCAACCATACCGGCACCTCCAACGTGCGCGTGATCGGTCCCGAGACTGTTGGCGCGACGGCGCTCGAAGTGCTGGTCGGCACGATCGTGAAATCGCACGGCGCGCGGCCGCACGCGCATCCGCACCTGGAGCAATGCGCCTACATGATCGAGGGAACCGGCGAGTCGGGGGCGGAAGGCCGCGTGGAAGCGATGGAGCCCGGGACCTGGGCCTACGTGCCGGCAGGCGTGTTCCATTCGTTTCGCGTGACCAGCGACCAGCCCGGGCGTGTGCTGGTCGTCTATACGCCGCCGTATGGCGAGAACCCGGCGCACACGATCACGGAGCCCGACGGCGCTGCCGCCGCGCCCGCTCACGGCAAGGTGCGCGTGCTTGCCGCCGGCGACGCCGCCACCGGCACAGTTCCCCTCATCGACCGCGAGACCGCTGGCGCGCGCTGGGTCGACATTGCGGCGCTGCGCATGCCTGCCGGCAGCCCATCGGTCTGCACCGCGGAGCCTGACGTCGAGCAGGTTCTCTACGTCGAAGACGGACGGATCGACGCACGTGTCGACGGGCAGGACTTCGGTCTCGCCCCGGGCGACTTCCTGTTTCTTCCGCGCGGGGTCGCCGCCTCCCTGCGCTGTTTGCCGGAGCAGCCTGCATCCGGCTTCCTTATCATGGGGCGGCTTCCATCCACTGCTTCAAATCCAGTAACAACGGGAGACAATTCATGAACGCAAGAATGCTCGCGCAGCCCACCACGTCCACCGGCGCCCCGCTGCCGCTGCCCGCTCTGCCACAGGACAAGCTCCTGTCCGTCAACATCGAGCAGATCCCGCTGATCAGGGATGTCTTTCCGGGCATCCACATCAAGCCGCTGCGCCTTGATCTGGAGCGCGGCGAGTGGGTCTTCATGGCCATCCTGGAACCCGGTTGCTCGCTGCCGATTCACTACCACACCGGTACGGCGCAGGTGTGGACGATCCAGGGCTGCTGGGCGTATCGCGAGTACCCCGAGCAGCGGCAGACGGCAGGCTCCTACCTGTACGAGCCCGCCGGCTCGGTGCACACCTTCTACACCCCCGAGGACAACACCGAGGACACCATCACCATCGCGTGGATCGAAGGCGCGCAAGTGAGCTTCAACGAGGACGGCACGTTCCACTCGCTCAATGACGCGGTCTCGATCCGGTACGCGATCGAGGCCCTCGCGGCAGCGCGCGACATCGGACCGGTGCCCTACATCCGCGGCAATGGCGCCGACGTAGCCGGTTCCTGACCGGAAAGAGGAGCACGGACACAATGAGCAACGACTCGAACCAGGGTGGGCCGCTGGCCGGCCTGCGCATCATCGACATCACCGAGGTCGTCATGGGACCTTCGGCCACGCAGATGCTGGCCGACCTGGGGGCCGACGTGATCAAGGTGGAGCCGCCCGGCGGCGACATGCTGCGCGCCGTCGGTCCCGGCGGGCGCGCGGGTGCCGGCCCGCTGTTCCTCAACCTGAACCGCAACAAGCGCAGCATCGTGCTGGACCTGAAGCATCCCGAAGGCAAGGAGGCGCTGTTGAAGCTGGTGCAGACGGCCGACGCGCTGGTCTACAACGTGCGGCCACACGCGATGAAGCGCCTCGGGCTCGACTACGACGCGCTGCGGCAGGTCAACCCCCGTCTGATCTATGTCGGCACCTTCGGCTTCAGCCAGCGCGGCCGCTATGCGGACTTGCGCGCCTTCGACGACCTGATCCAGGCGGCAGTCGCCATCCCCGAGGCCAGTGTACGGGCCGGTTCCGACGTGCCGCGCTATGCCCCGCTCAACCTCTCGGACCGGGCCACGGGCCTGTACGCGTTCGGCGTGATCTGCGCGGCCCTGCTCGCGCGCGAGCGCACGGGTTTCGGGCAGGCGGTGGACGTGCCGATGTTCGAGACCACCGCGCAGATGATGCTGGGCGATCATCTGTACGGCCACACGTTCATCCCGCCGCGCGGCGGCTTCGGCTATCCGCGGCTGCTCAACCCGCAGCGGCGGCCGTACGCCACACAGGACGGCCTCGTGTGCCTCGTCGTCTACACCGACGACCAGTGGAAGGCCTTCATGCGCGCGGTCGGCGAGGCCGAGCGATTCGAGACCGACCCCCGATTTGCCGACGGCGAATCGCGCACCCAGCATGTCGAGGCGCTGTACAAGATCCTCGCCGACAAGCTGAAAGCGCAGACCACGCAGCAATGGCGCGAGCTGCTGGAGCCGCTCGGCATCCCGGTGTTGCCGGCGCACACGTTCGAGTCGCTGATGGACGACGCGCACCTGCAGGACATCGGGTTCTTCCAGCAGTTCGAGCATCCCACCGAGGGCATGCTGCGAACCATGGCGGTGCCCAGTGAATGGCCGCAAACCCCGCTGCCGCCGCTGCGCCCGCCGCCGCTGCTGGGCGAGCACAGTGCGCAAGTGCTGGCCGAGGCCGGCTACTCGCCGCAGCAGATCCGCGAGATGGAGCAGGCGGGCGTGACGCAAGTGGCGGCCTGCAGCGAGTCAACGGGAGTCGAAGCATGAGCGAGGTCGTGCACGCCAGCCGGCAGGACGGGCGGCTGATTCTCACCATCGACCGTCCGGAGCGCCGGAATGCGCTCAACGCGGAAGTGATCGGCACCTTGCAGCAAGCGCTGGATCGCGCCCGGTCTGACGAGACGATTCGCGCGGTGGTGCTCACCGGTGCGGGCGACGAGGCGTTCTGCGCCGGCGCCGACCTGGGCGGGGATGCCTTCGCGTTCGACTACGCCACGCCGACCAGCGCCTATGCCGACCTGCTGCGCACGGCGCGCACGCTCAACGTGCCGCTCGTCGCGCGGGTCAACGGCGCCTGCATGGCCGGCGGCATGGGCCTGCTCGCGATGTGCGATCTCGCCATCACGGCCCGGCACGCGAGCTTCGGCCTGCCCGAGGTGAAGGTGGGCGTGTTCCCGATGCAGGTGCTCGCCGTGCTGCAGGCCCAGTTGCCGCTGCGCTGCCTGGCGCAGCTGTGCCTGACGGGCGAGCCCATCGACGCGGCGCGGGCACGCGAGATCGGTCTGGTGAACGAGGTGGCTGACGACCTCGACGCTGCGCTCGAGCGCCTGCTGTCGCGGCTGCTCGCCAACTCACCCACCGCGCTGCGGCGCGGCATGTATGCGATGAAGGCGATGCGCTCGATGTCCTTCGACGAGGCGATCGCCTTCGGCGAAGGGCAGCTCGGCCTGCTGGCCCTGACCCACGACGCGCGCGAGGGCGTGGCTGCATTCAAGGAAAAAAGGAGACCGCAATGGACGGGCAAATGACATTCTCGACGCCGGGCAAGGTCGTGCGGATCGGCGGCGCCTCGGGCTTCTGGGGCGACAGCAGCCTCGGGCCGGTGCAACTGGTGCGCTGCGGGGGCATCGATTACCTGGTGTTTGACTATCTCGCCGAGCTCACCATGTCGATCCTCGCGGGCGCGCGGGCGAAGCGGCCGGAGGAAGGCTACGCCATCGACTTCGTCACGGTGGCGCTGCGCTCGGTGCTGAAGCAGGCCGTCGAGCAGCGCATCCGCATCGTCAGCAACGCCGGCGGCGTGAATCCGAAGGGCTGCGCCGCGGCGGTGCAGGCTCTGGCCGACGAACTCGGCGTCCCGGTGCGCGTCGCGATCGTCGAAGGCGACGACGTGCTCCCGCTCGCCGCCGCGATGCGAGCGGCCGGCACGGTCGAAATGTCCAGCGGCGAACCGATGCCGGAGCGGCTGGTGACGGCCAATGCCTATCTCGGCGCACTGCCCATCGCGCGCGCCCTGGCCGCGGGCGCCGACATCGTCATCACCGGCCGCTGCGTCGACAGTGCCGTCACCCTCGGCGTGCTGATGCACGAGTTCGGCTGGGCGGCC
This sequence comes from Paraburkholderia sp. BL10I2N1, assembly GCF_004361815.1. Lineage (NCBI taxonomy): Bacteria > Pseudomonadati > Pseudomonadota > Betaproteobacteria > Burkholderiales > Burkholderiaceae > Paraburkholderia > Paraburkholderia sp. BL10I2N1. The sequence goes on from NZ_SNWA01000001.1 coordinate 568,921, forward strand.
GACGACTTCGACCGGCTCGCCGCCGGCAGCCTGGCCGGCCACATCATCGAATGCGGCTGCCAGGCGACGGGCGGCCTGCACACCGACTGGGCCAGCGTGCCGGACTGGGCGAACATCGGCTATCCGATCGTCGAGTGCCACGAAGATGGCAGCTTTGAAGTCACCAAGCCCGCGGACACTGGCGGCCTCGTCACGCCCGCAACCGTCGGGGAGCAACTGCTGTACGAGATAGGCGATCCGGCCAGTTATCTGCTTCCGGACGTGACCTGCGACTTTCGACAGGTGCGCATGGAACAGACCGGGCCGCATCGCGTGCTCGTGACCGGCGCGCGCGGCCGGCCGCCGACCGGCACCTACAAGGTCAGCGCCACCGCGCCGGCGGGCTTCAAGGTGTCCGGACAGCTTACCATCGTCGGAATCGACGCCGCAGCGAAGGCGCAGCGCACAGGCGAGGCGTTGCTCGAGCGCGGCCGCCGGCTGCTGCGTGAGTGCGGGTTCACGGATTTCCTGGGCACCCATATCGAGCTGCTCGGCACGGAGTCGGCCTACGGGCCCCATGCGCGCCCGTTGCCGACGCGCGAAGTCGTGTTGCGCCTGACGGTGACGCATGCCGACCGGCGTGCACTGGAGATGTTCAGCCGCGAGTTGGCCGCACCCGGCACATCCTGGTCACCCGGCACGACCGGTGCTGGTGGGCGTCCCCCGGTGTCGCCGGTGCTGCGGCAGTTCGCCTGGCTCATGCCGAAGGCGCAGGTGACGCCGACGGTCACGCTCGGCGAGACGACATTCACCGTGACGCTGCCGCCACCGCAGCCGCAGGGCGCGCTGGAACCGCTGGTGCCCACCGGGGGTGCGCTGCCTGCCGGCCCACGCCAGACGGTGCCGCTGTTGAGAATCGCGCTCGGACGCAGCGGCGACAAGGGCGACACTTCCAACATTGGTCTCATCGCGCGGCATCCGGCCCTGCTGCCGGTGCTAAGAGACCAGGTGACGTCAGAACGGGTCGCGACGTACCTCGGCCATCTGGTGCAGGGGCCGGTCCAACGTTACGAGCTGCCCGGCATCCATGCCATCAACCTCGTCTGCGCGCGTGCATTGGGCGGCGGCGGCATGGCGTCGCTGCGCAACGACCCGCTCGGCAAGGGCATGGCGCAGATGCTGCTCGACATGCCGGTCGACGTCCCCGCAGGCATGTTGCAGGAGCTCCCCGCATGAATTTCGACTTCTCCGACGACCAGCTTGCAATCCGCGACGCCGTCGAGGCCCGCTGCGCCGACTTCGGCGCCGATTACTGGCTCGAGCGGGACCGCGATGGGCGCTGGCCCAACGAGTTCTGCGACGCCGTTGCCCGCGGCGGGTGGTTCGGCGTGACCATGCCCAAGGAACACGGCGGCGCCGGCCTCGGCATCTCGGCGGCCGCGATGGTGATGCGCACGATCGGCAAGCTCGGCTCGGCGGCGGTGTCGTCGGTACACCTGAACCTGTTCGGCCCGCAGCCGGTGGTCGTGTTCGGCAGCGAGGCGCAAAAGCGGCGCATGCTGCCGCCGTTGATCGACGGTTCGGATCGCGCCTGCTTCGGCGTGACCGAGCCCAACGTCGGTTCCGACACCACACGCGTCAGAACCTTCGCCCGCCGCGCGGGCGACCGCTACATCGTCCACGGCCAGAAAGTCTGGACCTCGACCGCCCAGCAAGCGAACAAGATACTGCTCGTGGCCCGCACGACGGCGATCGAGGCATGCGCGCGGCCGATGGACGGCGTCACGCTGTTCTACACCGACCTCGACCGTTCGCATGTGCGTATCAGCGAAATTGAGAAGATGGCGCGCAAGGCGGTGGACTCGAACGAACTGTTCATCGACGGGCTGGAAATCCCCGTCGAGGATCGCATCGGCGAGGAAGGCCAGGGCTTCAGGTACCTCCTGCACGGGTTGAACCCGGAGCGCATCCTCGTCGCGGCTGCCGCGCTCGGCGCCGCTGAGACAGCGCTGGCGCGGGCCACGGACTACGCCAGGGAACGCGTCGTGTTCGGCCGCCCGATCGGCAAGAACCAGGCGATCCAGCATCCCCTGGCGGAATGCTGGATGCGCCTTCAATCGGCCGAACTGCTGATGTGGAAGGCGGCGGCGCTCTATGACGCCGGCAAGCCCTGCGGGGTCGAGGCCACGGCGGCCAAGTACCTGGCAGCGGAGGCCAGTTTCGAGACGTCGTTGCGCGCGGTGCGCACGCACGGCGGCTATGGCTACGCGAAGGAGTACCACGTCGAGCGCGGCCTGCGCGAAAGCGTGCTGTCGCTGCTCGCACCGGTGACGCAGGAGCTCGCGCTGTGCTACGTGGCCGAGCAGGCGCTCGGGCTGCCGAAGTCGTACTGACGCGCGCGGCGCGAGACAAACGGAATCCGGGGCGTGGCAGAAGTACACCCGACAACCCCAACGGGATCAATCAGCGACGGTCTATAACCCGTGCCTGGAGACTGCGAGATGCAAATGGACATAGCGGGAGGACAGTTTCATGACGAGGTTTGAAGGTAAGGTCGTCATCGTCATCGCCGCCGGCGACGCCTATGCCCGGGTTATCGCTGACCTGTCCGCATGACGGAAACATTGGGATAGACAGGATTGGGTAATCGTCCGCGGCCGAACGTGTCGCGTGATGAGATAAACGATTAGTTTTCCTAATTTACAACTGCAGTTGATTAAAGGAAATGGCGTGAGGAACTTCACAGTAATATCGCCTGAATTCAAGGATCTGGAACGGCTGCAACTGGTGCATGAGTTCGATGGCTTCGACGGGACCGGCCAGAACCGTTCGCCCGCCCTGCAATGGCACGGCGCGCCGGAAGGCACCAGGAGCTTCGCGCTGACGCTGTACGACCCGGACGCACCCACCGGCAGCGGCTTCTGGCACTGGATACTGTTCGATATCGATTCGTCCGTCACCCAGCTTGCCGCCGGTGCTGGCTCCACCGACGCCACTGACCTGGGCGCCAGCGGCATTCAGGCGACCAACGACTACGGCACCACCGGCTACGGCGGTCCCTGCCCACCCAAGGGCTTGCCGGCGCACCGCTATATCTTCACCGTGCATGCGCTGCGTGTGCCCAAGCTGGAACTGCCGGCCAACGTGCCCAACGCGGTGGTCCGCTTCCTGATCCACCAGAACACGCTCGCCATGGCCACCCTGACCGGCCTCTACAACCGCTGACGATGCGCGTCAATGGGGCGGCACGATCGAATGATCCGACGCATTACAACTCCCCCACTTTGGAGACTGCAAGATGAGAACAAACATAGCCAAAACGGTACTGATACTGCTGGCGTTGTTGACGACGCCGCTCGCCACAAAGGCCTGGGAGCGCGGCAAGGTCGAGACATTTGCCACGTTGCCCCCCGGCGAGGCGCATCCCGAGGGCATCACCATCGGCCATGACGGCAACGTCTACGTCGTCACGGTGGCGGCGAACAAACCTGAGACGAGTGAGGGAACGCTCATTGTGTTCGACCCACACGGCAAGCACCTTCGGACCGTTCAAGTCAAAGGCTCAAGCAGGGTATTGCTTAATCTTGGTTTCAATCCGCAGACCGGCAAGTTGCTTGTGACCGATTACCTGGCCGCAAAGGTCTGGGTCGTCGATCCCAACACTGGTGCCGCATCCGTGTTCATGACGGTCACGGGTAATCATCCCGCCCTCGACGGGATGACGTTCGACGCTGCCGGCAACGTGTACGTGACCGACCCCCACCAGGGCATCATCTGGAAAACTGGACCAGGCGGCGGCGAAGCATTGGCGTGGGTCAAAAGCCCATTGCTCAGTCCGGCCAGGCCAGCACCGCGCATCGGCGCGAATGGTCTGGCGTTCAACAAGGAGCGGACCGCGTTGTTCGTCGCCAACACAGCGAACGACACGATTGTCAAAATACCGGTGACTGGCTCGACGCCTGAACCTGGCACGCCGGAGGTCTTCGTCAATCGCGTTGGCGGCGGACCCGACGGCCTGATCATTGACGAGCACGACAACATCTGGACCGTGTGCAACCAGTCCAACGAGATTCTCGTGCTCGAGCCGACACAGGGGCGAGTGATTGCAAAGCTCGGCGATTTCGGCGGAATCGATCGCGAGGGGGCGCCCATAGGTTTTCTCTGGTCGAATAGCCTCGTATTCCGCGGTGACGAGGTTCTTGTCACCAACCTTTCGCTCGATTATGGCGCGGTCGTTTCGCAGGATGAACGGACAATCGATGGACCGTGGGCTCACCAGGTGAAAGTCCACACGATCTCGAAAATCAAGAAGCGGATACCGGAAAGTCCAGACCTCGAACTCGCCGCGCGCCAACAAGATCCTGCTGCTCCACTTCACTGATTTCGACCACTCGCGTGCGCACTTCTGGCGCGATCGAGAAGACGGGGCAAAAGACAAAGATTGCGAGGTTGCAATCTAGGCAAAGACAAAGCCGGCCGCGCTCCAAATGCGCGGCCAAATAACAAAGGAGACAGACATGCAGTTCTTTGCAAAGACGCTCTGCGGAGCTACGTTGCTGCTCGCGGCCGGAGGGGCGGCCGCGCAGTCGAACGTCACGCTGTACGGCATCGCGGATGCATTCGTGCAATACCTCAATAATGGCGGAAGAAAGAGGTGGCCTCGTTCGTTCAGACAGGATCTGCGAGTTTTTAAGTGGAATCGCTGAGGCAATCAAGCTGCCGATTTTATCGCTGGCAGCGTCGCGAAGTATGCTTCATCCGGTGTCTGGTCGGCGAGCTTCGAATGAGGCCGGTTCTGGTTATACCAGTTCAGGTAATTGCCGATTGAGCGGCGGGCGTGGCTGACCGAGTCATATGCTTTCAGATAAACCTCTTCATATTTGACGCTGCGCCACACCCGTTCGACGAACACATTGTCACGCCAGGCACCCTTTCCATCCATGGACAGAAGAACGTTCCGGCTGAGTACCGCGTCGGTGAATTCGGTTGCGGTGAACTGGCTGCCTTGATCCGTGTTGACGATCTCAGGCAGCCCGTATTTCGCAAACGCTTCCTCCAGCGCCTCGACAGCATGGCAACTCTCCAGTGTGATCGCCACCCGGTGTGCCAGCACCCGACGGCTCGCCCAGTCCACTACGGCTGTCAGATAAACGAAGCCGCGCGCCATCGGGATGTAGCTCGTATCGAGTGCCCAGACCTGATTGGCCCGATCGATCTTCCGGTTGCGCAGCAGATACGGCCAGATCCTGTGGGCTGCATGCTTGCGGCTTGTGTTGGGCTTGCGATACAACGCCTCGATGCCCATGCGCTTCATCAGGGTGCCGACGTGCCTGCGCCCGACCTTGATGCCTTCGCGACGCAGCAGCCGTGCCAGCATTCGCGCCCCTGCAAATGGATGCTCAAGGTGAAGCTCGTCAATCCGGCGCATCAATTTCAGATCCGCTTCGCTGACGCCACGCGATTGGTAATAGACGCTCGACCGGCTGATGCCTACCAGCCGGGCCTGCTGTGTCACCGGCAGGGCGTGATCACGATCGATCATCGCCTTACGCCCAGCAGTCCCGCCTTGCTGAGCGCGCTTTCTAAAAAATCGTTCTCCAGCGTCAACTGCCCAATCTTCGCGTGCAGCACCTTCACGTCAACTGGCGGTGCCGCCGACACCGCATTGCCCGCTTCGAACACATCGGCAACCCGCTCCTGCAGTTGCTTCTTCCAGTCCGTGATCTGGTTTGGATGGACATCAAACTGCTGGGCCAGCTCTGCCAGCGTCTTGTCGCCCTTAAGCGCCGCGAGTGCCACCTTTGCCTTGAACGCCGGTGAGTGTGTCCGTCGGTTTCGTTTCGTCATCTTCTGGTTCCTTGTCGCCGGCCATTATGACCGACTCACGCCCCAGCTTTTCCACTCAACGAACTGTCCGAATTCTCGGCGCCACCTCTAAAGCAACATGGCGCGCCGTGGGACACACCGGAGTTGGCGGCCATGCTTCGAGACATGCTGGAGCCCCCGGGCGACGACGACGGAGGACTCGGCGCCACTGTCGACGAAGCGAAGGCAGCCACAGAACGCGCGACAGCTTCCATCGATGAGACCATGGAACCCATTGAGGCCTGCGAAGAGCGGAATGCCGCGATGGAAACCGAGGGTATGAGGGGACCCAGGCGTTGAATCCCGGGCGGCGCCCGCGACCGGTGTGGAAAGTCACCCGGCGCACCCGGATCGTGGCATGAGCCTGTAGGGAAGCTGGAAGCACATCGATTGCGGCTCCGCCGGTCGGCTCTGCAATCAGCGCCCCCACCGGCGAGAAGACGGCGCCCGCCGTATGCCTTGATTTGATGCACGCTCGCCAGAGATGCCTTTCGGAAGACAACGGAAGACAACGGAAGACAGTCTATCGATGTACCCTTATCCGCGCCGGGCACAAAGGCGATTTCAAGGTCGAGGCACATGCTAGCCGGGGATCTGTCGCAGTCGCTGCGCGAAGCCACTCGCGACGAGCACGAAAATGCAATCAAACACACGATGGCGGACGACCCGCGCGGGGATTTTTCCTGGTCGGCTAAAACCCTCTGTCAGATGGAAAGCCAGGTGGCTTTCGTCCGGCGAACGTCGATCGTGGACCTGCACGGGTCGCGTTGTGCCGCGCCTTCCGCGGAACTGCGCGGAAGCACAAAAAGGTGTGCAGGACACCGCACCCTGGATGCTTGCGCGAGCGTCGTACCCCTGGCGCCATCTCGATGCGTGATCCTATCTACGACAGGAGGAGATCGTGAAACGCAATATGAGTCTGGCACTCGCAATATTGAAGACTCTCGAGGAAAACAAGTCCCCGCACCTCAGCGAATTTGACATTGAAGGCGCGGTCAAGGATACCTTCGATGTTTCAAACCGAGGCGTGTGGTATCAGTTGAACCTGCTGGCTGACGCAAATCTCGTGCGCTCGATGGGTAGCGACTGGCGGCTAACCTGGGATGGCCATGAGTTTTTGAAGTCGGCAGCCCCGAACGCCTTCGAAGACACTTAAAGTGCGGCTAGAGCACTGGAAAGGCCTCTCTGCTCTCGTGGAGACAACACGAGTGCTGGGCGGCACAGGAGGCGCCGAAGGCAATTGCCGTTGGCCGAAGCACGCCTGGTTCCACGACGTGATGACGATCGCACCGCCCCCCCCCCGGCGAGCCATCTGGTTTTGTACAGACGCACGTGCGGGTGTTCCTGGTCTGGGGGGAGCATGGACCGGCTAAAGCATGCGCTGCTTGAATATCACGAACGCAGCAAGCACCGCATCAACTACTACGCTCCTGGCCCCACGGGACTCGACTGGACAACCCAGCCGGATCCGTTCCGGGTGTTTCACGGCACACCGCGCGTTGGCTGCCGTTAGCCGCGGACACACTGGCTACGCCCTACAACGAACTGCGCTGCGGCGCTTTGTCGCCCGCTCACCGATTTGATCTTTCCAATCTGGCGATCATGTTCGAACTCTCACTCGGCCTGTCGGCGTGGAAATCCTATGGCGCCGAGCGATGGGCACTGCGCTGCAACCCTTCGAGCGGAAATCTGCATCCGACCGAGGGCTATCTTATGTGTGCGACGCTGCCCGGCTTGTCTGGTGGCGTCTACCATTACCTGAGCCGAGACCACGTGCTCGAACATCGCGCTGCAATCGATGATCCGCGATGGGACCGCGGCGGTGCCGGACAGTGGTATCCTGGTCGGCTTAAGTTCGATTCCCCTGGCGCGAGGCGTGAAAATACGGCATGCGCACCTGGCGCTACGGCCAGCACGATTGCGGCCATGTAATCGCCGCGGTGAGCGGCTGCGCTAGGCTGGCAGACGCGGCTGGTGGAGGCGGCTGCCGATGATGTCGTGGCGGACTTGCTTGGATTGAAGCGCAGCGAGGATTTCGTGGATGCCGAAAGAGGAGGTGCCGGATGTCTTGCTCTGGATCGGCAATCCCGCGTGGCGGCCTGATCCTGAGCGTATGCTTGTTTTGTTTCCTCTTTTCTGCTTCGAGCGGACCAGCGGTGCGCAACAAGCGGAGCGCTTCCTGCATCGACGACAGGAAATCTTTGTTCATCTTCGCCATTGGTGTCATGTTGAAGCAGCCGGCCAAGCTAGCTAAATCGTTTAGCTAACACCGCCTTGGCCGCAGGTGAAGCGTGGAATGCACCCAGTACGACGACCGACGCGATCGTGGCGAGCGCGAGCTCGGGAGTCACATCGGATGCAATGCTGGCGAGTCCAGCACCTGAATGTTCAGTTGCTGTTTACCGGCTCTCGCCGACTCCAGGTCCTGTCTGGAGAAGTGCTTCAGGCCAAGCACCAAGGCCCGGCCCGTAACCGTTTCACTGACGGTCTGGGCGTGGACCGCCAACTGGTTGCGGATCGCTGTGCGGATGGGGAATGGGTCACTGAACCTCCCGATATGGGGCCACGACAAGGCTGTGCCCCAACCGGGCCCTGTGCACCGCGTGCGCTGATCGACCGCGGTAGATCGAGCCTCGGCGCAACGTAGCGGACAAAAACGGAAAAAAGAGTGCTTTCAACCATTGTGACTTGTGTATGCTCGACGAAGGCAGGATTCTGGAAAATCCAGTCAAACAATCGGAAAGACCAGTGCGGCTCACGACATGCCGGCCAGGATAGTCTCTGCAGTTTTTCGTGATGTCGCGGCAGGTTTTCATTGGTGGCGGGATGGCTATCAGGTCGATTCGAGTTGGCGAAAGCAAGGTGACTGAGCCGCAGCGCCTGACCGTGCGACACCTCAGTGTCTACCGGTATTCGGAGCCGGTTCGCTTTGGCGAACACCGCATGATGTTCCGGCCTAGGTCCAGCCACGATCTGCGCCTCGTCACTACCCAGCTCCTGATCACACCGACACCGGCGCGGCTGTACTGGCTACACGATGTCTTCGACAATTCGGTGGCGGTTGCCACTTTCGCGGGCCGGGCGAAGGAACTGCGTTTCGAAAGTGTGCTGACGCTCGAGCATTTCGAGTCGCCGCTACCTGATTATTCGCTTGAGCCGTATGCCACAACCTGGCCCTTTGCGTACACGAACGAGGAAGCGTCTGATCTTGTGAATGCCCGCAACCGCCAATACCCGGACCGCGATGTCGACGTCTGGGCGCGGCATTTCCTTGCGGCCGACGGACCGACCGGCACCATGTCGCTGTTACGCGCGATGACGCTGGAAATCAAGGACAACTTCTCGTATGTGCGGCGTAACGAGAAAGGGGTCTATCGGCCCGCCGACACCTTGCGTCACCGAAGCGGCAGTTGCCGGGATTTCGCAGTTCTGATGATGGATGCGGTTCGCTCGCTCGGCCTTGCCGCGCGGTTTGTCAGCGGCTACATCTTCGTCCCCGACTGCGACACGACGCAGGGTGGCGGCGCCACCCATGCCTGGGTACAAATCTATCTTCCCGGTGCCGGTTGGGTCGATTTCGACCCAACCAACAGCATCATCGGCAATCGCCATCTCATCCGTGTCGCCGTTGCCTGGAATTACTATCAGGCCTTGCCTCTGTGGGGGACCTGGCACGGCGCCCCGCATTCATTCGGCGGCCTTGAAGTCCAGGTGAGTGTCACCGAAGATCGCTGATGGCTTCCGCTACAGAAAGGTCAGTCCCATGAAACTCCGCGTTGGCTATGAGCTGGTCTATGAGTGTCCGCAACCGACACCGATGATGTTGATGCTGAACACGCACTATTCCCGTGTGGAAGATGTTCTCGCTGCCGATCTTCTGGTGGTCGATCCGCCGGTTGCGATCACCCAGTATCGCGATGGTTTCGGCAATCTCTGCAGCCGGATCGTCGCGCCGCAAGGGCGTATTTCGCTATCGACGACGGCATTGTTCAACATCTCGGACGAACCCGAGACACCGGAGCCGTTTGGCCAACAGCATCCTGTCGAGGAGTTACCAGGCGAGTACCTGGTTTTCCTGCTCGGCAGCCGATATTGCGAGACCGATCTGCTTTCCGACACCGCTTGGCGATTGTTTGGGACGTCGCCGCCCGGCCGCGACCGGGTACAGGCGATCTGCGATTTCGTTCATCGGCATATCACCTTCGGCTACGACCATGCGCGACCAACCAAAACAGCCTGGCAGGCCTATCACGAGCGCCGGGGCGTCTGCCGGGACTTCGCGCATCTGGCGGTAACCTTGTGCCGCGCCATGAATATCCCGGCCAGGTACTGCACCGGCTACATCAGTGATGTCGGCTTGCCTCCGCCCTACAGCCCAATGGATTTCGCGGCCTGGTTCGAGGCCTATGTCGGCGGTTGCTGGCAAACCTTCGATGCGCGCAACAACGCGCCGCGGACCGGCCGGGTCTTGATGGCACGCGGGCGGGACGCCGTTGACGTTGCCATCAGTAACAGCTTCGGCCCGACCAAGCTCGTCAAGTTCGACGTTCGGTGCGCGCCGGAATGAATCGACGGCACATGCCCTGATGCCATCGGCGATGGTCTCGAGCCCGCGTGAGACAAGCAACGCACGACTGCAGGGTTTGCGCGCTGGCGACAGCGGTAGCGTAAATTACTAAAATGTGCATAACTCGAGAGTGCCGAGTTCTCGCGCCTTTCTCACGTCTCATCTTGGCTTCGTGAGCGCCGATCCAGTTCTCGGTAATCCGATCCGGCTCGCTTAGTTGCCTTCGCGCGCCAGTCTCATTTTCAGGCGACTGTGCTCAATGCTCAAGTCGACCCATTCGTCGGTCAATGCCTTGAAGCGCTTGTAGTTGTCGATCTGGCGGCGCACCTCGCTCAGCGCGTCGCGCGCAATGTACTCAGTTCGGCTCTTCCTGTCCCGCGTATAGCTCAGTTGATAGTACGCCCCACTCTGGTTGGCGGGGTTCTTGTATTGGCAGCTGAGTGAGCCTGGGCGCATTTCATCGATCTCGGCGAGCTTCGCCTTAATCGTCTCAATGCGTGTTTCGATTTGAAGGAGGCGTTTTTGTGTCATTTTTATAGCATACAAATGCTATACTTGACTGTCAACAACGACTCGAAGACAAACGATGTCGCTTTGGATGGCTTGGTGGGACGCGATCTGGTTGTTGCGTCCAGCGTTCTCGCGCCTGCGCAGCTTCATGTGGTTCGCAACTGTTGGCGGCGGTGCGCACCGAGTTGCTGGGCGTGACCAGCATCGTGCGCGCGCTCAAACTGCGACCGGTCCTGTACAACAAGCTTCGTGACAGCTTGCACAGCAACGCCGTGCAACTCGATCAGCTCTCGGCGCTGTGGACTCAAGCGGTGTTGCGCTTGTTCCCGGATCCGCTACGCGTCAATGGCCGGCGCGTCCTGGTCGGAGATGGCATCAAGGTGGCTAAGTCAGGCAAGAAGATGCCCGGCGTGAAGCTGCTGCATCAACAGTCCGACTCCAACACCAAGCCCGAGTACATCATGGGGCACTCCATGCAGGCAGTCAGCATACTCGTGCGGGCCGCCCAAAGCGTCTTCGCCGTACCGCTGGCTGTGCGCATTTACGAAGGTCTGGTGTGGTCCAACCGTGATCGCCGTACCTTGCTCGACAAGATGATCTCGCTGCTGGGCATCGTCGAGGTGAAGGAGCCGTTCTACTTCGTCGCAGATGCGTACTACGCCGCTCGCAAAATCGTCAAAGGTCTGCGCGATCAGGACAACCACCTGGTGACACGGCAGAAGTCCACTGCCGTCGCCTATGAGCAGTATGAGGAACAGGGGCCGCGCAAACGAGGCCGCCCCAAGCTCTATGGTGAGAAGATCAAACTCAAATCGCTGCTGGACGATCCGAGGGATGTCCAATGCGCTCCCAGCCCGGTCTATGGCGAGGAGAACGTCACCATCCAGTATCGCGTCATGAATCTGCTGTGGCGGCCGTGCGCACGGGTCGTTCGCTTCGTCGTCGTGATTCACCCTCGCAGGGGGACCTGCCTGTTGATGTGTACCGACGTGACCCTGGATCCGATCGAGATTATCCGACTGTATGGGTTGCGCTTCAAGATCGAGCTCAGCTTCAAACAGGCGGTACATCGGATCGGCGCATTCGCGTATCACTTCTGGATGCAGGACATGAAGCCGCTTACCCGCACAAGCGGCGATCAATACCTTCATCGCGAGTCGCTCGAGTACCGCAACGCGGTCAAGCGCAAGATCCACGCGTATCACGTCTTTATCCAGGCCGCCATCATCTGTCAGGGACTGCAAAACTATCTGGCAGTGGCGTTCCCTTCGCACGTCTGGAACTCCTTTGGATCGTGGCTGCGCACCGTCCACCCCGGGATCCCTCCATCGGAACTGGTCGTCGCTAATGCCCTACGGCAAAGCCTTCCCGAATTTCTCGTGAACAACACTGGAAGCCACATCTTCGCAAAATTCATCATGAAAAGGCAGGATACCGAAACCTTTGAAATGTTCTCAGCGGCCGCATAGTACAAAAACCAGGCCAAACGAGTGATGCTCACGGTGAGCGCTTACCCTGTAGGGCATAAGCTCTGACCCTGTTCATCCCTGAAAACTCGGCACTCGCGAGTGACTAATCGCCGACATCTTTATTGCATTTCGCCTCAATGTATCTTTCCATGTGACTACGATCCAAATGCCATCTTCTATCGTTTCCATTACGAGGATCGGAGCGCTCGCCGCCTCGCTGTGCGGCATCCTGGCCATAACGGACTACGCGAATGCCGCAGATAACGTGATCGTGCTCGATTCCGGCGAAGCGCAACTGACGCTGATCGACGAGACCACGCACAAGGTTATCGGCACAGAGCCGACCGGCAAGGAACCGCACCATCTGATGATCACGCCCGACGGCCGCTCCCTGATCGTTGCTAATTCGGTTTCGAACAATTTGATGTTTCTCGACCCGCACACCGGTAAGGTGCAGCGTACCGTGCAGGACATCGAAGACCCGTATCAACTGGGCTTCTCTCCGGATCACAAGTGGTTCGTCACGGCCGCGCTGCGCATGGACCGCGTCGACATCTACCGCTATGACGGCGCGAATATGGCGCTGGTCAAGCATATCGAACTGGCGAAGACTCCTAGCCACATGACGTTCGCCACGGACAACCGCACCGTGTTCGTCACGCTGCAGGATTCGGGCGAACTGGCTGCGATCGATCTGCCGACCCTGAAAGTGCTGTGGAAAATGCATGTGGGCAATGAACCCGCAGGTCTCTGGATGACCCCTGGCGACAAATATCTGCTGGTCGGCATGACGGGCGAAGACGATGTGACCGTGGTCGACTGGCACAAGCAACAGATCGTCAAGAAAATTCACACGGGACGCGGCGCGCATAACTTCCGCAACCTCGACGACGGCAAGCATGTGGTGGTTTCCAATCGCGTCGAAAGCACCATCAGCATCATCGATTACACGACACTCACCAACGTCGGCGATATCACCGGCCTGATGCCCGGGCCTGACGACATGGAACTAACCCCGGACAAGCGCTATCTATGGGTGGGATTTCGCTTCGCGAAGCATGTGGGCATCATCGACATGACGACCCACAAGCTGATCGAGACCATTGCGGTCGGCCGCTCGCCGCACGGCATCTATTTCGACAACCGCGCGCCCGTCGTGTCGCCTAACCCCGACTAAGCCTGGTTTTTCGACGCCACACTTGCATGACTGGCAGATCACGAGGATTCTGATGTTCCATGAAATCGTCGCGCAACTCGACAATATGGTGTCCGCGCTGCAAACGCTTCTGTATGTCGACGTCTTGCAGCCGTTCTTCTACCGCTTCGGCTTGATGGGTTACGACGAAGACACCTATGACGCGTTGTACTGGGTGATCATCGGCGTGCTGGAAATCGTTGTGACATATCTCGCGCTGCGGCCACTCGAAGCATTGCGTCCCATTGAGCAGTGGCAGCATCGCAAGGCGCTGCGCGCCGACGTGATCTACACGTGGATCGCCAAGCTGGGCATCATCAACATCGCGTTCTTTTTCATGCTCCAGCCGCTGTTCGACCACTGGCAGAGCCTGATCTCGATCTACGACATCCCGAACATCGACATCGACAGCCTGTGGCCAGGCGTCACCGATCAGCCGCTTGTCTCGTTCCTGATCTACCTGGTGGTGCTCGATTTCGCCGGCTACTGGTATCACCGATGGCAGCATCGTTTCGGCGTCTGGTGGGAACTGCATGCGGTGCATCATAGCCAGCAGCAGATGTCGTTGTGGAACGATGACCGCAATCATTTTCTCGACGACATCATTCAGGCAGCGTTCTTCGCGGCGATTTCGTTGTTTATCGGCGTGCAGCCGACGCAGTTCGTGGTGCTGGTCGCCGTCAGCAACTTCATGCAGAGCGTGCAGCACGTCAATGCGCGCTTGCCGTACGGCTGGCTGCTCGAACGCATCATCGTCAGTCCGATCTTTCACCGCCGCCACCACGCGGTGGGCTACGGCCATGAAGGCTCCGCTTACGGCTGCAATTTTGGCGTGCTGTTTCCTTGGTGGGACATGATGTTCCGCACCGTTTCATGGAACCCTGCCGTCGAGCCGACCGGCATCCGCGACCAGCAACGCGTGCCGCATGGCTCAGGGCGTTCATATGGCGACGGATTGATCGCACAGCAGTGGCTCGCGTTTGGCCGAATTGCGAAGCGTCTGCGCGGGCAAGGGAACTACGCCGGCGGTGCCGTGCAGTAAGTGCAACCGACGCCGTGCACCTTGTTGCTGCGGTCGCACAGCGCTGCGCAGCACGTTTGTGACCCGGTCTAAAGAAACCCGACAGCGCCGTTCGTCCGTGGTCGGCGCCTGCAACCGGGCATCGATTTCGGCCAGAGTGATCGTTCCGTACTGCACCGAGTCGCGCTTGCCAAACATATTGTGGTTGATACCGTGAAGCATCAGGATCTTTTTCATTCGTCACTCCGTTGCACCTTCAATCCAGCGGCACCGTGAGCCGGTCGATCACGGTACGGGTCTGGGGCCGCACGCCTCGCCACCAGTCGAATGCTTCCGCCGCCTGCTCCACCAGCATGCCGACACCGTCCGCGACACCCAGCACGCCCGCATTGCGAGCGAGTCTCAGGAAGGGCGTCAATCGTTTGCCATAGACGAGTTCGTAAGCCGCGCCTGCAGGACTGAAAGCGCTCGGTGGGACAGGCGGCAGGTTGCCGGTAAGGCTGGCCGACGTCGCGTTGACCACCAGGTCGAACTGTCCCATCGCCTCGAGGTCGCCGTACCCGCAGGCGGCAAGCGGACCGCTCGTAGCGACTTGTTCGACCAGCGCCCGAACCTTGACAATGTCCCGGTTAGCGACGACCAGTTCAGCAGGTCGCGCGGCAAGGAATGGCAGCAATGCACCACGCACCGCCCCACCGGCGCCGAGGATCAGCACTCGCCTGCCGGCCATCGGCAGGTTCAGGTTGACCTCGATGTCGCGCACCAGACCAACACCGTCAAAATTCTCAGCGACGATCCGGCCGTCGCTGAAGCTCAGCGCATTGGCGGCACCGGCCAGTGCCGCGCGTTCACTGCGTTCATCGGCCATCGCGAACGCCTTCAGCTTGAACGGCGCGGTCACGTTCATGCCTTTGCCGCCCGCTGCAATGAACGCGCGCACGGTCGCGGCAAACGCGTCCTGCGGCTCCAGCGGTCCTTCGATTGCCGTATAGGACATGTCCTGCTGCGTCTCCTGCGCGAAGAGACCGTGGATCAGCGGGGATTTCGTATGGCCGATCGGGTTGCCGATCACAGCGTACTGGTCAGTCATCATGGCCTCGCTTTTGAATACAGCACACCTTCAGTCTGCATCGCGTCGATCTCGGCAGCGCAGAAACCCAGCGATTGCGCCACTTCGGCGTTGTGCTGACCGAGATCGGGCGCGACCTCGCGGATTGTCGTGTCGCAGTCGGAGAAACGGAACGGCAGGTTCGGCAGACGCAACTTGCCGTAGCGCGGGTGCTCCTGCTCGACCACCATGCCGCGCGCCACGATCTGCGGATCGACAAGCACTTCGTCAATGCGCTGCACCTTCGCGCAAGGCACGTCGATGCCATCCAGCAGCTCAAGCACCTGCGCGACCGGTCGGCTTGTCACCCAGGGCTTCACGACGGACAGAATGTCCAACCGGTTCGCATTGCGTCCCGCGAGGGTGTGAAAGCGTGTATCGGCGCCAAAGCCGGCCGGTCCTCCATGCGCCTCGACGAGCGACGCGAAGCGCTTCCAAGCGTCGTCCACCTGGGCCGCGATTACAAGGTCGCCGTCGGCGGCACGAAACACGCCATAAAGCGTCGACGTGGGCATGTCGTGACCGGTCTGCTCCGGCAAGATGCCTTGCATCGTGTAGCACTGCACCGCGTATTCGTGCATCGACACCAGCGTGTCGTAGAGCGCCATGTCGATGTGCTGGCCGCGGCCGCTCTTCACGCGACCGAGCAGCGCGGCATTGATCGCCGCCACCGCGTGAATACCGGTGTACATGTCGCCGAGCGAAATGCGCATCAGCGGGGGCGGCTCGCCGGGAGTGCCGATCATCTGCATGATCCCGCTCTTCGCTTCGGCAATCAGACCGAAACCGGCGCGATGCGCGTCCGGTCCCGTATGGCCGTAGGCCGAGATTGAGCAGTAGACCAGTTTCAGATTTCGCGCGGACAGTTCGTCGTAACCGAGCCCGAGTTTGTTCAGCGCACCCGGCCGGTAGTTCTCGACGAACACGTCCGCCGAGTCGCACAGTCGCTGCATGAACTCCTTGCCGCGCGGGTCCCGCATGTCGACGCTGACGCCGCGCTTGCCCATGTTGAGTTGCAGGAAGTAGCCGCTCTGCTCGTCGTCGAGCACAGTGGCGTGCTGACGACCCGCATCGCCGCTGCCGGGCCGCTCGACCTTGATGACTTCGGCACCGAGCGCCGCAAGACAGCGCCCAACATACGGACCGGCCAGAAAATGGCTGTAATCGACGACGCGAATACCTTCGAGAGGACGTGCTTGCATCAGAATGCTCCCGGGCGGCGCGGCACCATCAGACGATGCTCGCCATGCTGGACGACATTTCCGTCCTGATTAATCAGTTCGGACGGCAGTACGACGATCCCCCAGCCGGGGCGGCTCTTGCTCGCGCGCATCGTGCCCACACTGAATTTCACGTACAGCACGTCATTGACCTTGATCGGCAGGTTGAAGTCCCACGTCCAGCCGAGCGACATACCCGGCAGGAAGCGGTAGTCGCTCTGTGTCTTGAGCCCATCGGCGATAGACAGGCCAAACAGACCGTGTGCAACGATCGAACCGAAGTGGCTCGCGTTTGCGTATTCCTCGTCCACATGAACCGGTGTGTGATCGCCTGTCAGGTCCGCATAGGCCAGAATGCGTTCCTTCGTTACCGTGTAGTTCGGGCTCACGCAGTCGTCGCCCTCGCGGGCATCGTCCCAATATTTATCGACGATCGTCATCTCAAACCTCCGAGCGTGGATTAATGTCCAGTGCCCGCACCACGCACGATGCGGGCTTGGCCTGGATCAGTTCGACGGCGAGGCCGTCCGGGAGGCGCAACCAGTTACGTCCCTGTGGCATTTCGCTGACGTCATACTTTTGCGCTGCAGCCAGCGCGGCCTCCATGTCTTCACACATCACTCCGAGGTGGCCGAGGCGACCTTCAGGCGCGTCATGCTGGGGGTTATGGATGAACTGCAAACCGCCGAGCGTCCAGTACTGTCGTGGGTCATCGACGGTGCCGTCGACCTCGCGCATCGTCATGCCGAGAACGTCTTCGAAAAAGCGGATGTGCCAGTGGATGTCCTTCACCCAGATGGCGACATGCTCCAGATAAGCCTTGCTGCCGTTCATGCGGTTGTCTCCCTGTGTTGTCGGTCGGTCATGGCTCGCTCGATGCCCTTGATGCACGCCACCAGCGTCGCGTTGACGGGCGTCGGCACGCCGTGCCGTTGTCCCCAGCGCACGACCGCGCCATTGATAAAGTCGATTTCGGTGATGGAGCCTTTTTCGAGGCTTTGCAGCATCGAAGTCTTGAAGGTGGGGGATAGCCCCGCGCCGGCGAGGGTCCACGGGCGTTCGGGATCGGTGGTGGAGAGCGTTATGCCTGCGGCCCGGGCGACCGCGATCGCTTCGGCGACTGCCGCGAGCGCCGCGGTCTTCAGAAGCGGTTCGTCGTAAAGCTGACCGTAGGTCAGGCCGGTGGTGGCCGTCAGCGCGCCGGTTGCGACATTGACCAGCAGCTTGTCCCACATCGTGTCGAGGATGTTGTCGCTGACCGTGGTGGCCAGTCCGGCGGCGTTGAAGGTTTCAGCGATCGCCGTCACGCGGGAAGTGATCCGGCGATCGAGTTCGCCGATGTAAGTCGCCTTGCCAGCGACGCCGGACTCGATGTGCCCAGGATTGCGCATCACGCCGCCGACGTATGTCTTGCCGGCCAGCACGCGCTCGCGCCCCACGATATCGGCGAGCACCTCTTCGTGCCCAAGGCCGTTCTGCAACGACAGGACCAGCGTGTCGGGTCCGATCAGCTCGTGGGCGCCGCGCATCGCCGCATCGGTATGAAATGACTTGACCAGCACGACGACCAGATCGACGGAGCCGGCCTCCGCAGCCCGCGTCGCCGCGCGGACTGTCACGCGACGTGAGCCGTTCGCATCGTCTACGCGGAGACCATCGCGTCGCATGGCCTCTATGTGTGCCGCCGAGCGGTTCAGCAGCCAGACTTCGTTGCCGCCTTCGGTCAGCGTCGCGCCAATGGCGCAGCCTAGAGCACCCGCACCAAGAATCGCAATCTTCACTGTCGTCTCCTTAATCTGGAGATCAAGATACGATTCGGTGCTCATATCCGCAATGCAATGGATACAATGACATCATTGCGCCAAACAATATCGCTATGGACCCGGCAGAACTCCCCGATCTGAAGCTGCTGCAGCTTTTCGATCTTCTCTACGATGTCCGCAGCGTCACGCGCGTCGCGGAGCAACTCGGACAGAGTCAGCCGACGATCAGCATCTGGCTCGGGCGTTTGAGGGAGCATCTGCAAGACCCGCTGTTCATACGTACGCCTGCCGGCATGGCGCCGACGCCGCAAGCCGATGCGCTGATCGGTCCGTGCCGGGAGATACTCGAATCACTGCGGCGCTTCGCTGCGTGGGAGATTGCATTCGACCCCACCACCGCAAAGCGGCGGTTCCGCATTTGCATGACCGACGCGAGCCACATCACGCTTCTTCCGCGCATGCTGGCGCACGTGCGCGCGCAGGCGCCGGGGATCCGTCTCGAAGCGGCCAGGATCGACGGCAATACCGAACGCGCGCTGGAATCAGGTGAGGCAGACCTTGCGATCGGTCACGTGCCCTGGCTCGGCGGCGGCATTTATCAGCAGCAGTTGTACACGCAGGACTGGGTGTGTCTGATGAATAAGCATCATCCGCGCGTGCGCGGAAAGCTCGGGCTTGAGCAGTACCGCGCGGAAGGCCATGTCGCCATCGCGGCGGGGACCGGGGCGCAACTGCTGGAGCAGGCGGTTGTGCGTGAGCACGTTGAGCGGGACGTTGTACTCGAGCTGCCGGGTTTTCTCGGGCTGGGGGCGATCATCCAGACAACCGACCTAATCGCGACGCTGCCAAGGCATATCGGTGAGACGCTGGCGAGGGTAAATGACCTGTCGGTGCATCCGTGTCCACTACCGGTGGAGGGATTTTCGGTACGGCAGCACTGGCACGCCCGCTATCACCACGAAGCGGGAAATCGCTGGTTGCGCGATCTGGTGGCTCAGCTATTCAGCAGTTTGCGCTGACGTTTCGCTTGACGTCGATCGTCGTGGCGTCGCGAGAGGTACTGCCTTCTTGTCGTGCGGAGAATGGGCCTGGCGCTTACGTCTTCCACAATGCGAACTCTCCATGCGCAAGTTCCTGTTCGAGAAAGTCGACGCAGACGCGCAGCGTTGGCGACTGCGTCGAGCGTGCTGCTGACATCGTTCCGCCGTTTTACGTGCGGCCCGCCAAGACTCTCCTGTGTCAAGTTCGATGCTCACCCGGACGGCGATCGGCCACCTGATCGTCGGTTCTATCCCCGGGACCGGCCGTTCAGTTGACGTAGCATCGAACGGCCCTCGCAGGGTTGGGCGCGGGAAAGCATATCAGTCAGTATGTGGGCATGGGGAACTGGTGTATGAGGATCTGCTTGATGCGTAGATTGCGACCGACGCCGCGGATCGCCCGCCCGACGTCTGCGTACGCCGTTTCGCGTTGTGCCAGGTTGCCGGTGACGTCGCACCGGCTCTATGAAGCCGACACTCGAGGGGAATTCGGCAGCATTGCCTTGTTGAATTGAACTGAATGCGGGTTTTTCTCGAACGTGTCGAGATTGGCTGGCCTGAAGCGCATCCGGTCAGGCGAGAGCGAAATTTCGACACGGACAGGTCGGTTTAAGGGTTTAAGTTGCGAGCGCGGGCCGAGTTCTCGCTAGGATGTATTTTTCAGCACGACTTGTCCGAGGCGGCTGTTCTCAAGCGCGAGAGACGCGGCTGCGCAGGCTCGCGCCTCCTGGCGATCCCCCTCCAGCGAGGCGCGCACTGCGCGAAGAATGAGGCGTCGCGCTTGCGTTTCGGCGCGGCGGACGAGCGTGAGATCGCAGCCGCAGCGAAGGCACGCCGCGGACTCGCCCAGGCGGGCTCGGCACCCAGGGCAGCGTTCCAAACTCACGCCTCCAGGTAGTACAGGAGGTCGGCGAGAGACGCCATCGCCGCTCGCAATGACGCATCGTCTCCGTCCAGGGCGTCCCGGACAGCCTCGATCGCGTCGACCAGGTCTTCTGCGTCCTCCGCGCCGGCCTTCTCGAGCAGGCGCTCGGCCTTTTCCACCAGGGCGCGCGCTTCCACGCCCAGACGGCGGCTATCGCTCTGGCGGTCGCGTTCGGGCGCGCGGGCCCCCTCGTGTTCGACGAACAGCGCGTGAACCCGATTGCGCGCCTCGTCGAGCTTGTCCTGCTCGAAGCGGGCGATGGCATTGGCAATGGTTATCGAGCGTTCGAGCCCGCTTTGCTTCTCGCGCGCCGTCACCTGTAGTATCCCGTTCAGATCAAGGGAGAGGCCAAGCACGATCGGATTGCCGGCCAGAGCGTTGCCCAGCAGGCCCTCGACAGTGAAACGGCCAATCTCGATATTGTTCAGTGCGTCCGGGTCCTCTCCCTGGTATACGGTCACATCCACCCTCTCCTGACCATCGAACAGCGTATAGAAGACCTCGCTCCTGGTTACCGGGATGGGCGTGTTTTTGCGAATGAGCGGGACAAAGCAGTACGGGTAGGGCTCCCCGTTAAGCTCGGCGATGGCACTGGTGCCAAAGGTGTAGGGCGTCACGTCGATCAGTACAGTGTGCGTCTGGACACCAGCGATGAGCGCCGCCTGGATCGCCGCTCCCATGGCCACGCACAAGTCGGGATCCACTTCGCTGCGGGGCGGCAGCCCCAGAGCTTGTTCGAGGCGGCGCGCTACCAGCGGCGTGCGCGTGGCCCCGCCCACCAGGAGGATCTCGTCGATATCGGAAACGGTAAGACCGGCGCCGCTTAACGCCACGTGCACCGCGTCCAGGGTCTCGTCAATGTAGTGCTTGATCATCGCCTCGTAGTCGTCGCGGGAGATCTCCAGCGACAGGTGCACTGGCACACCTTCGTGCTCCAGCAGGTATTCTTCGGCGAAGGTGGCGTAGGGCTGGTCGGACAACGCGATTTTGACCGCTTCTGCTGCGCGCTGCAGCCGGGCCATGGCGGTGACGGACCGGCTGGCATCAACACCGATCGTCTCGTTGAGATGCTCGAGCGCAAGATCGACCAGCTTGCGGTCGAAATCGTCACCGCCAAGATGGTTGTTGCCATGGCTTGCCAGCACCTCCACCACGTCGCTCTCGAGATTAACGACGGAAACATCGAAGGTGCCGCCGCCCAGATCGTACACCAGCGCCTTGCGCGCGCCCTTGTGGCGACTCTCGTAGGCAAGCGCTGCAGCGGTTGGCTCGTTGATGATGCGCACGACTTCCAGACCGGCAATCTCACCCGCTTCGCGGGTGGCCTGACGTTGCGCGTCTGAGAAGAAGGCCGGCACCGTGATCACGGCTCGCGTTACGGCATGGCCAAGGTGCGTTTCGGCGAGGCTCTTCAGCTGGCGCAGAATGATCGCCGAGATTTCCTGTGGCGCGTAGTCCGCCGTGCCCATCGTCACGCGCGCGCTTTCCCCCATGCGCCGTTTGATCGAACGCACCGTGCGATCCGGGTGCAACACATACTGGTTCTTCGCCGCTTCGCCAACGAGCAGCGTGCCGTCGTCGGCGATGCCCACCACCGAAGGCAGGATGGGTACGCCACCGGACACCGGTATGACTTCCACGCGTCCGTCGCGCACCACGGCGATCTCGGAGTTGGTGGTGCCCAGATCGATACCGACAATGACCTCACTCATGCTTGCATTCCTTTCTTGTTCACGATGACCTCTGCGGCGCGCAACAGCTCCTGGCCATGCAGGAAACCCCGCCGCACTTCTCGCAGTACGATGCCCTCGGGCGCGTCTTGTGCCGACTCGACGCCGACCGCGCGCATGCGTTGCGGGTCGAGCCGCGCGCCGAGCGCATCAATGGGCCGCACCCGGTGGGTCGCGAGCAGTTCGTCGAGCCGCTGCAGTGTAAGCGTCAAGCCCAGGCCCTGGCTTTGCGCGAAGCGCGTGTCGCCGGGCACCATGCGGGCGAGCAGGGAAGGTCGCCGCGCTGCGGCGGCATCCACGCCGGCCTGCAGCCGGTCGCGCAGATCGAGCATGCCCAGCAGCAAGCGGCGCTCGGCCTCGCGCGTGGCCATAGCCGCCTGTTCGCGCGCACGTTCGAGATCGCGCGTGAGCCGTTCGTTGTGCTCACGCAGCGTCTCGCCGAAACTGCGCAGCTCCTCCAGCGCACTCTTGAACTGGCGCGACTCCAGGCGCACTTCGTTTTTCAGCACGGCCATCTCGGCAAGCAGCGTGCGCAGGTCGACGGGCTCGCCAGGCCCCTCATTCGAGTCCTCGTCGTCAGCCTCCCAGTGCTCCAGGCTCGCGCGAAACTCTTCGACGAGGCGTTCCTTTTCTTCGACATCGAGCAGCCTCATTTTCCCCCCAGGAGGCGGTAGAGACGCCGCTCGTCGGGGCAACCTGGGCGCATGTCGGCGCTCACGATCTCGAGCACTTCCTGCACTGTCGGCGCAGCCACGTCGAACAAGGCGTGAGCCCACCGGTCGCGCTCTGTGGCAATGGATTCATAGGCGGCGCGGACCCGTTCGAAGTGCAGGCGGTCGCGCTCGGGCGGGCAGGCACGGATCGCGGCAAGATAGGCGGCGCGGATCGCTTCATCGTCGGCGGTGTTGGCAACACCAAGCACGCGGTACGGATCAGTCATCGAACAGGTCCTTTTGCATGTCGGTCGGGGCTGTGCGGCGCTTGCGGCGCGGTGGCGGCTTAAGAGGCACAATCGGCTGCGGATCGGCATACGCTCCTGTGTCGCCCAGGCCAGGAGGCGGCCCGATGTCAGCGAGCAGTCCGATCAGAGCGCGAATGAACTGTTTCCTGTTGCCCCTGAAGTCTCGCCGCATCTCGTCGAACAGAGGCTTGCCCAGTTGCTTGCGGACCATCGCGAGGAAAGCATCCTCGCCGAGCGCGGCCAGCATCATCTCAAGCACCGTGCCCGCATCATCGCCGGGCAGCCCATCGAGGTAATCGTCGTCATCCTCGCCTGGCAACCCGATATGTCCCGTAGCGGCAGCGAGCAGATCGTCCAGCCGCAACACTGTACGCTGGTCGCCGCTGGCCTGGGCGACTTCGAGCGCCTGGTCCAGCGCCAGCAGTTCGCGCTGCGGCATGCGCCAGGGATTCGCTCCGTAGGCGGCTGACGCCCTAAGGTAGACGAACACCGGTCGCGCCGGCCAGCGCTGCAGCGCTGCCTCGGCATAGCGGCGCACCAGGGCGCGTTTGTTGTGCCGATGCAGCGCTTCACACACCACCAGTTGGTCGGACTCGGCAAACTGCGCCGCAGAGGCACCCCGGAGCGCGTCGCCGAGCAGGTCAAGCGCGGTTTGCACCGCTTTGTCGCCGACGCGCGTTGTGTTCAACGCATGCGCCAATGCCACGACTTCGGAAGCCGCGGGCACCCTGTTGCGCTCAATACCGGCGCGCCGCAAGAGCGCCTTGGAATCGTGTCTGGTATGGGAGGCCTCAAGCACCAGATGAAAGCTTCCCACGAGCGCGCAACCCATCTCGGCAAGACCCTCGCGCAACAGCGCATCGCCTTCCTCGCAACGCTCGTCGATGATGCCGCGCAGCAGCTTGATCGAGCCATGGTCGGCGTTGGTGCGTAGCCATTGCGCCGCTTCGTCCAGCTCGCGGCGCGCACTCACCGGATTGCGCGCCGCGATCTGTTTGCGCGCGTGGGAAAGATGGGCGTGGCCGACCACGGTGCGCACCCGCGGGTTGATGGGATCGAGCTCCAGCACGCGCTTGGCCAGCGTCGCCGCCTTCTTGAATGCGCCGCTCGCCAGCGCGGTTTCCACGGCCTCAAGCAACACGTCGGCGTCGTCCGGGAAGCGCGCAAGCGCCGCTTCGAGACACTTGCGCAACTCCTTGGGCTCGGAACGAACGCGCAGGGCGCGTATCAGCGTGAGGTGGGTTGCCCGGTCCTCCGGGTCCAGTTCGAGGCTCTGCGCTAGCCAGGCGAGGGCGTCCTCGTCGGGTGGCCCTCCCTGGTCGTAGCGAGAGCGTTCGTCGGCGAGACGGCGCAGCACCAGCGCGGCGCGGCCGCGCTGGGCCGGGTCTGCGCGGAGACGCTCAACCAGATTCAGCCAGTGGTCTTCGGCCTGTTCCGGATCCCGCTTTAACTCCGCTGCCAGGGCGAGGATGTGGTCCTTTTCGGCAGCGGACAGCACTCCAAAACTCGCCGGGTAGCTTTTCAGCCGCTCCGGAGCATGCGGCAAGAGGCGTCGGCAAAGCTGCGCCGCCCTGTCCGAAGGCAACGCGCTGCGGTGACGCACAAGCAGATCGTAGAGCATCGTCGCAGATGCTGGCCCGTCGCTCAGCCTGGCCAGTTCGAGCACGAGCGGCCGCCGCTCCTCGGGCCAGCCCTTTATATCGAGCACCAGCGCCCGGCCCTCGTCGTTCAGGCTGTGCAGCGACGCGAGCCACGCCTCGGCGGGCAGCACGCACACTCGGAGCACTGCGGCCAACCGTTCAAAGGGACCATCGGCCGGTATCCGGTTTAGCGCGACGTCGGCTTGCCTAGGGTCGGTCCCGTATAGCGAGAACGCCTTGAGGAGAGTCCGCAGGTCACGATAGGGGGAGCGGAATGGGATCGCCTGCACGTGTTCGGCCATGGCGGCGTCATCGCCCCGGGCAAACGCAGCAAGCGCCGCCCGGGCCGCGGCCCGATGGCGCAGGAGGGGGCTGTCCGCAGCCAATCCCGTCAGGGCGCTCTCAGGCGCCACCAGGACTGCCGCAGCCACTTGCGTTTCCAGCTGCGTCTGCGCGTCGGGCGAAAGCTTCTGCGTTGCGCCGGCCAACAGGCGTAGGGCCTGCTCGCCCCCTCCCGCCTTTAGCAGCCAGCCCACGTAAGGTCCTTCGATAAGCGGGGTGCCGCACATATCGGCGCGTGTGCGCCACAGTGCCAACGCTTCGTTGATCATGCCCTTTTGCGCCAATTGCTCGGCGCGTCCGGCATATGCAGCGGCCAGGCCTTCTAGCCAGGCGGGCCTGCGCTCCTGTTTGAGCAGTTCCTTGTAATGCTCAATCGCCTCCCTGTAGCGCGACGCGCCCAGTGCCGCCTCGGCCTGTTCTGGCAGCACAGTCATTTTCGCGGCGGGAGGCGCGGCCGAGGCCTTGCTGGGTTTTTTCTTGCGCGACATGGGATTGAAAAAGCGGGGTCGAAAGCGGGGCGCGGCAATGGCGCGTTTTGGTGGAGAGCCAGTCAGTCCTCTTGCCGCATGGTAGCGGATGTCGCTAAGGATGCGAAGTCTCAGCCTTGTCCAATGGCAAACGAGTCTGGGCGGGAAAGCGTGATTCCAACGGCAAAGGAGTCTGAGAGTGGGCTCGGGTCGATCGTTGAGGGATGGTGATCGACATGAATACAACAGAGCTCGCGACGATCGGGCAGGTGCGGGAGTTCCTTGCGGGGGTTTCCGGGGTGGAACTGAGGGTGCTTGAGGCCGACGGGCAGAGGCGCCGGCTCGTGGAGCACGTGCGGGAGTGGTTTCGGTACCTTCGGGCGCTCGCGTGCGGATCCCGGGGTGCTGTCTGAGTATATCCGGCGGGTGTCGGGGTATTCGAGGGCGCACGTGATCCGGCTGATTGCGCAGTTCCGGGAGACGAAAACGCTGGGGCTGCGCGAGCGCGGGACACGCACGCAGTTTGCGCGGCGCTACACGGACGAGGACGTGGCGCTGCTCGCGGAGCTCGACCGCCTGCACGAGACGCTCTCGGGGGCGGCGACGCGTTCGCGGCGCCGTGGAGCGATGGTAGCGTGTGGGATTTCCCCATGCCATGCCAAGAGGGCAGACCACTTCACTGCCAGGCACGTCACGCACTGCTCCTGAACGTGCCGGCACCCGTTCAGTGAGACTGCCAACGTCCCTTCGTGCGACGAACCGTTACTATGAGGATTACTACAGACACTTCGATCCAGCCAAGGCACGCTATCAGAAATGACGAACCGGTTAGCGCTTCTGTGAACGCGGCTTAGCGGAAATTGCGAGTTGCATCACTTTCCGCGAGCAGCGGTCGGCAAAGGTGCGGGGCTTGCTTGTCTTTTGCGCTCAACGCCGGCATACTAGCTAACATTGATTAGCTAACTTCGGGGGGGGTGCAATGCTCACGGTCAACATGCATGACGCGAAATCGAAATTGTCGAGCCTGGTCGAGCGGCTCGAGCTAGGCGAGGAAAGCGAAGTCGTCATCGCGCGCAACGGCACCCCTGTCGCGCGGCTGGTACCGTTTACCGCACCGCGGCGCATCGGCGCTGCTCGGCACCTGCTTGCGGGACTGGACATACCGGCCACCGTTGAAGCGTTCAACGCGGGCGACGAGGCGATCGCCGCGGACTTCGACGCGAGCGCACGGCAAGGGCTGGCGCCGTGAGGGTGCTGCTCGATACGCATATTGCGCTGTGGGCCGCCGAAGGCGCTCCGCAGCTGTCGTCGGAGGCGATTCGCCTGATCGAGGATCCGGCCAATACGCTTCTGGTGAGCGCCGCAGCCATTTGGGAGATCGCGATCAAACATGCAAAGGGCAACCTGCGTGTGCATCCGCGCGATGCTCGCTCGGCGTTTCGGTTGGCTGGCTTCGCCGAGCTGCCGATTGCTGGTGAGCACGCGGAGGCGGTCGCCGCGCTGCCGCTGCACGATGACCACGCGGATCCATTCGATCGCGTCATGATCGCGCAGGCGTTGCATGAAGGTATCGCGCTGTTGAGCGCCGATCCGAAGGTCTGGCGCTATCACCCGACCCTGATGATTCGAGCCTGACGCCGGGGCGAACCGCGCGGAGGGGGCCGGCATGGAGCTGATGCGTCTGTTCTACCCGAACCATCCACCGGCCACGATTTCCGCATTGTTGGGAGACCGGATCGGCGTTCTGCGAAAAACACCCAGGGGTCGAACAAGCGCTGCTCTCATGGCATGAAGAAGCCACCAAGGTCGAATGGACGACGCCGCAGGACATTAAAGCTCGGTATCCGACGGCGAGCTTTGTCGGTAAGAATCGCGTCGTATTCAACATCAAGGGGAACGATTACCGGCTATTCGTGGGGATTGCCTCCGAATCGGTGTCATCCATATCAAATTTGTCGGCATCGGCACGGAGTATTAGAAAATCGACGCCATTGGCAGCAATGGCGGTGGGCGGGTTGCTCACAGGAGAGCAACGCAACGGCCGCAATCGGCCACAAAGCGACGTTCACATGCGCCATCGGTCGGACGTTCACGCGTCGGCTCCGCTCCGTAACCGGCCACCCGATCATCAAATGCGAATGCTCCTTCATCGGCCATACCTGCCGTTCGCGGCACCGTGATATTGGCCCTGCCGCAATGACTGCTTCCGAACAAATCGAACTAGTGCTCTCGACCCCTTCGGCCGCTCGGATGAGATTGGTGAGCGTCCGTTTGCGGGCCGGCATCACCCGATCACCCATAACGTTGAACTGCGGCTCCCCGCCCTTTGGGGGGCCGCCCAAAAGCGCTGCCTAATGAATCGACGTCCTATGGCCCATCGAGGGGTGCTTTACCGCCCCCGCGCGATGCGATGCACATCCGCGTAGCCACATAAGAATTTCCCTGCACCGCAGTGCTGGCTGTTACGAAGCGGTAGGTTTGATGTTCTGGTTTTGACAAAAGAAATTGTGCGGATCGTAACGCGACTTGATCGCCACCAGCCGCTCCCAGTTGGGGCCATAGGCTGCACCGACCCGCTCGGTTTCATCCTGCGTCATGAAATTTACATACACGCTGCCCAGCGCAAAGGCCGCAGTTGATTCGAAGAATGCTCGAGCCCATGCGATGCATCGCTCGTCGTCGCTCGCATCGCGCCAGCGTCCGTGCACGTTCATGACAAATTTTGCGTCGCGGTTCGCGTAGGCAGTGGCATCGGTCGCGATACGCGTGGTCTCGCCAGCGATATGGCCGAAAAATATCTCGCATTCGGGCGACGGCAACTTGCCAATCGCATCGATCAGGTGGTCCAGCAGCCCGTCCGGCAGTTCAGCCAGATTGTGCGATTTCCAGTAATTGCGTGCGCCGGAGGTCAACAGCGGATCGAACGCTTTTTGCCACGCCGCATACGGCATTGGGCCAACATGCTCGCCCAGCGCGGTGCCGAAGTGCCGGATTTCATCGACCGCACGCGGCCCATTTTCGACCTCGCCGGTGTAGCAGATTGCAAAGACGATGACCGGCTTGCCGTGTATCTCCGGTGGCAGGAAAGGCAGAGGCGGCGCGAGCCGCAACACGCTCCAGACAGTCAGTTCCT
This sequence comes from Paraburkholderia sp. BL10I2N1, assembly GCF_004361815.1. Classification (NCBI taxonomy): domain Bacteria; kingdom Pseudomonadati; phylum Pseudomonadota; class Betaproteobacteria; order Burkholderiales; family Burkholderiaceae; genus Paraburkholderia; species Paraburkholderia sp. BL10I2N1. Next base: position 597,856 of record NZ_SNWA01000001.1, read on the forward strand.
CCGGCATGGCCCCCGCTGCTGCGTGATATTTCGTCAATGCGGTTTTTGCCTGCTCGAACGGCAGTACCACGAGCCCGCCAAAAACTTCTGGCCCGACCGGATGCAACTCGAACTCGAACATCGTGACGATGCCAAAATTGCCGCCACCGCCGCGAATTGCCCAAAACAGGTCTTCGTGCTCGTCGGCGCTCGCGTGCAGCAACTCCCCGTCAGCGGTAATGACGTCCGCCGAGATAAGATTGTCGACTGACAGTCCGTATTTGCGGCTGAGCCAGCCGAAGCCGCCACCTAGCGTCAAGCCCGACACCCCTGTGGTTGAATTGATGCCAAGCGGTGTCGCCAGGCCGAATGCCTGCGCCTCGTGATCGAAATCAGCTAATGTGTTGCCGGGTTCGACATAGGCGCGGCGTGCGGCGGGATCGATGCGCACCGATTTCATCTGCGACAGATCGATCACCAGACCGTCGTCGCAGATCGCAGTGCCTGCGATGTTGTGGCCGCCGCCACGTACCGCGAGCAGCAGATTGTTATCGCGCGCAAACGCCACTGCGCGACGAATGTCCGCGACTCCGGCACAAAAGACAATTAGCGCGGGGCGGCGGTCGATCATGCCGTTCCAGATACGCCGCGCTTCGTCGAATGCGGGATTGCCAGGCTGCAACACTTGTCCGCGAATTGCACCCGTCAGTTCCTCAACTGCCTTACTCGAGACATTGGCCACGACATCCCTCCGTCTGGGAACGAACCGACTCCAAGCGATGATTAAGTATGAAAAAATACATTTGAAAGCTTTTGCTTCCACGTAGTAAACGAGGTTGTTGTCTGAACACAAATGAACGTAAACCCTGCCTTTGGGAACGATATGGCAATGGCGCCATATGCAATGTTCGTTGCTATTACTTAATCGATCCCGCCGTACGCGCCCGCCATGCCCGGCGCCTAATCAAGCAATCATTGGAATGGGCGCGAAGGCGCATGGACAAGTAGCATTACCTCGCCGATCATAGTCTTGGACGGTACACCAGAGATCTGGCAATGAGCGACGATCTGACGACATGGTTGGTGCAGATTGGCCTCGGTGAGCACGCTGCGAAGTTCGCCTTGCAAGGGATCGACTGGGATGTGCTCGGCGACCTTTCCGAGGGCGACTTGAAGGAGCTCGGCCTGACGCTCGGCGACCGCAAGCGGCTGGCGAAAGGGCTTGCGGCACTGACCGAAAGCTGCACGCGATCGCTCGAACGGGCGAAGGAACGAGGAGACGCACCGGCGCCGCCTGCGTCCGGAACCGTCGAGGCCGAGAGGCGGCAGCTTACCGTGATGTTCATCGATCTGATCGATTCGACAGCGCTCGCGGAACGATTCGATCCCGAGGACATGCGGCGCCTGCTAGGGATTTACCATCAAGTCTGTGCAAGCGCGATCGAAGCTCATGAAGGTCACATCGCGCTTTATATCGGTGACGGACTGCTCGTTTACTTTGGCTACCCGAGTGCGCACGAAGACGATGCCGTGCGCGCGGTACTCTCCGCTCTCGCCACCATTTCGGCGCTTCACGAGGCCAACGATCGCATCGAAGTTGAGCACGGCGTACGCCTGCAGGTGCGTATCGGGATCGAGACGGGACTTGTCGTCGCCGGCGCGATTGGCGCTGGATCTACGCGGGATCACCAGGCGATCGTCGGAGAGGCGGCAAACGTCGCCGCAAGGCTGCAGTCGCTCGCTCCGCCCGACGCGATCGTCGTGGGCCCGGCCACCAAACGCCTGATCGAAGGATCGTTCCTGCTCGAAGACCTCGGTTGGCAAGAACTGAAAGGGGTCTCCGGTCCGGTTCGGGTCCAACGCGTGCTGGCGCAAACGGATGCGGTCGACCGCTTCGAAATCAGGGCGGTCCACGGCGTGACACCGCTCATCGGCCGGGCCGCGGAACTCGACATGGTCCGGCAACGCTGGAAGCAAAGCGTCGACGGCGAAATGCGCTGCGTGCTGTTGATCGGTGAGCCGGGAATCGGAAAATCTCGCGTGTTGCGGGCATTCGGAGATAGCATCAGTGAAGACACCCATGCGGTCGTTTCGCTCCACTGTTCCGCGTACTACCACAACAGCCCTTTTTGGCCGGTACTACGCTGGCTACAGCGCGCCTTTGGCCTCGGTCCCTACGCGCCCGACGCTTCGGATCTGGAACGGCTGGAGGCCGAATTCGCAAGGCTCGGAGTAGATGTCGACGAGACGCTTCTCGTGCTTACGACCTTGCTCGGAATTCCGGCCGGCGCGCGCCATCCGGCAATCGATGCCTCATCGCCTTCCTTCAAACGCCGGACGCTGGACGTGCTCGTCGCCATCATCGAAAAGTCGACGCGCGTTCAGCCGGTGCTCGTGGTCGTCGAGGACGCTCACTGGATCGATCCGTCATCCCTCGAGTTCGTTCGGCTCGTCCTCGAGCGGCTGGTGGCCGCCCCGCTGCTGGTACTGCTCACGGCGCGGCCCGAGTTCGAACCGGGATGGACTTACCCCCATCTCGTACAGGTCAACCTCGATCGGCTCTCGCGCCGCGATTGCATCGCGATGATCGAACGGCTGACCGATGGAAAGCGGCTTCCGCGTCTCATACTCGATCAGATCGTCTCCAAAACGGACGGCGTGCCGCTTTTCGTCGAGGAGCTTACGAAGACCGTCCTTCAGGGCGATTTGTTGCAGGATGCCGGCATCAGCTACGAGTTGAAAGGAGCGCCGCAGACAATTGCGATTCCGGACACGCTGCAGGGCTCGCTGCTATCGCAGCTCGACCGGCTGGAGCCAACCGTCAAGGAAACCGCCCAGATTGCGGCCACAGTGGGGCGGGAGTTCGGCCGGAGGTTGCTTGGCCTGATTGCGTCCAGGTCAGAGAACGAACTGCAGGAAACGCTCGACAGCCTGATTACAGCCGAAATCATCGTTCCTGCTTCGGGTACGCCCGCGGAGGGAGACGCGTATCTGTTTCGGCACGCGCTGATCCAGGAGATCGCGTACCAATCCCTGCTGCTTGCGCGCCGCCGTCAATACCATGCGCTGATCGCCACTGCTCTAGAGGACCATTTTCCGGAAGTCGCGGAGCGGCAACCCGAACTGATCGCCCAGAACTTCACTGCGGCCGACCTGCCGGATCGTGCAATCGGCTACTGGCAGCGTGCCGGAGAACGGGCGCTTTCGGGCGCGGCCTACGAGGAGGCTATCGCTCATACGCAGCGTGGGCTTGAACTGATGAACCGATGTTCTTACAGTGATCAGGATCGGGCCGCCCACCTGGTGCCTCTGCTGCTGACAAGAGGCGGAGCGGAGCTCAGGTTGGGCCGCCGCGAGGCGATAGCGACCTACCGGCAGGCGGCGCACATTGCCCGCGAGCAAGCGCTCCCGTCGTTTCTTGTGCAGGCGGCGTTGGGGTTCGACACTGCCGAGACGTTCCTCGAAGGCTCCGGCAAAGCATCGCTTTCCTTGCTCGAGGAGGCGCTCGCCTTGATCGGCACCGACGAGTCGGTCGAGCGCTGTCGCCTGTTGAGTCGCCTGGTCCGCACCGCTCACATGACCGGTGCACGTGGACAAGCTGACGAACTGGTTTTGGAGGCTGTCGCTCTGGCGAGACGCCTGAACGACTTGCCGAGCCTGTTCGACGCATTGGTGTGCGACATGATGCATATCGGAGCTCGCCCTTTGCCTGCGGACAAGTTTGCGGAGCGTGAAAGCGCGTTGCAGGAGTTGAGGCAGATTGCAGAAGCTCTCGGTGACGCACACACCATAGGTCACGCATGCGCTCGATGTCTCGCCGGTTACCTGGAGATCGGCGACGTGGAGCGCTTCGAGAGCGCGCTGGAAAGGTATCGGCAGATTGCCGCCAGTGGGCAGCACTTCGTCGACAAGTGGTGTGTGACGGGTGCGCAGGCGATGCGGGCCATACTCGTCGGGGACTTCGCCGTGGCGGAGCACAAGGCGCGAGAATCGTTGCAGATGGCGCAGACCGTCGACGCGACACTAGCATCGGGCGTCTATGGCATGCAGATGTTCACGATACGCCGCGAACAAGGTCGGCTCGCCGAAGTAGCGCCGCTCTTCAAGCGGTTCGTCGACGAGCATTCCGAGGACTCTACGTGGCGGCCCGGACTCATGCTGATCTGCAGCGATCTCGGCTTCGAAGCGCAGGCCCGCGACAGTCTCGATCGCCTTGCGGAATCGGAATCCAGCATTCCCGTGGACAGCAAGCGGCTTGTCACGTTGACGTATCTGGCGGAGGTTGCTGCACGGCTCCGGGACGTCGAGCATGCCAACCGGGTTTATGCCCTTCTCCTGCCGTTCCGGGATCAGGTCGTCACCGTTCCTGTTTTCACGCTGTGCTGCGGATCTGCGGCCCGGTATCTCGGCATGCTCGCCAATGCTCTGGGAGATTGGTCCGCCGCCGAAGAGCATTTCGAATACGCGCTGCGCATGGACGAGCGCTTGCGAGCGTGGCCCTGGCTTGCACATGGCCGGCACGAATTCGCGCTCATGCTGTCAGCGCGCAATCGCGTCGAAGACAGAGCACGAGCGCAAGACCTGCTCGCCACGGCGGCTGCAGCAGCCAAAGAACTGAAGATGTTCGCTCTCGTCGAACGCATCGGTGGCGCTCAGGCAAGCACAGGGCTCAGAAATTAGCAGACGACTATCGCGCGGTTCGAAGTGCAACGATGCAGCCGCTACTCAAGGAGAATCCCATGCCACGTTTTATGATTGAACGAAACTTCGCAGAACAGCTCGAGCTCACCGGCGAAAGTGCGGAAGCCGTGAAGCAGATCAACGACGAGGAGGGTGTCGAGTGGCTCTTTTCGTTTCTCAGCGCGGACAAGAAGAAGACTTATTGTCTGTATGAGGCGCCCAACGCCGAAGCCATCCGCGCCGCCGCACGCCGGGCGAACCTGCCGGCCGATGTGATCATCGAGGTGAGCGACTTACGGCCGGAAATGTTCAACTAGAGTACTGAGCAGAAGCTGCCGCTGAAGTGTCGCACGAACCGGTGACCGAAAAAGGTCGCGTGGAGGTGTTCGACTTTCTCCATTGCGGCCGTTCGCGACAACGTATCGCCACGCCCACACGAACGGCCGCTATGGCCGAAGTGCGGCAGCGGCCTGTGCGAAGACGGATGTCCGAAGCACTCCGGAAGCCGCCATTTATGTCCCGCCGGCCCGAAGGGCCGATGTGGGTCGCGTGCTGCCGACCACCGTCGTCGAGGAGCAAAGCGCGAAATATGCACTTTGCATCGGACAGCATCCGGCCAGGAGGAGACGCTCATCCGTGCGTCCGATAGCGGACAGTCGCTGCGTCCATGTTGCACTCGAGCAGTGCGCCTTCGTCAACTCCGCACTTATCGTCGACGAAAGAGGGTTCAACTAAGCTCAAGCGCGCTGGGTGTTAGGGGGTGGGGCTCAATCGGGCGTGTCCTAGGGCACCAATCACCGGACTTGCCGCTCAAAAATTGGCTCGATCGATCGTTAACCAACTGGGGGCCGCGCTTTCGCCTCCGCACCCTGGTGGTTTCGCGTGGTGACTGGTGTGGCATGCCCGTTCCCGCCAAGCCTACGGGCCAACGCGCGCCGTTCCAGGTCAGGTCTGCGCGAATAGAGGGACGCTCACGCATCAAGAACCGTGGAGACGCGCCAATGTCGGAGAAGACTGGCGACAGCCCTCCCTCTCCCCCCGCCCCGCCAAAGGACACCGAATCGTCAGTTCCTCTCAGGGACGTTGGCGCGACGCGCCTGTCCTGGCGCCGCACGACGCGTTGGGCCAAACGGATTGTCGCGGCCACGACCACGCTCTCGACGCTGGCATTCGTCGGCTGGATTGTCGGCCTAACAGTGGCAGCGACGCTCCGTGGACATAGCCTGGACCTGCAAGCCATCACGGTGCCCAAAACCCTGGCCGACGACGGTTTCAGTACCGTGGTTATCACTCAACGTCTTCGCGACGCGATCAATGCTGTTCACGAACGCACATATCCCAGGGTAGCGAAGACGGGCCTTGGCACTTCGCCAAGACTCGCTGGACATCACGATCCCGAAGGCGGGGGTCTCGGTCGATAGCGTGGCCGCCTCGCTTCGTGGCATGTTGCCGGACAGTTGGCAGCATGAGGTGTCCGGCGAGTTTACGCAATCGGGAACCGTGCTTGCGATGCGGCTGCGCGTGAACGGACGGATCGTGTTTTCTGACACGGCGACCGGACCAAACGCGGTCAACGAACTAATCGACAAAGGCGCTTTCAAGCTACTCGAGGCGACAGAACCCTTTGTTGCCGCAGTCGCTTTGTTCAATGGCGGCGATCTCCCGCGCGCCGAGGCCGCTGCCGATCGGATCATCGCTACCTTTCCACCCGGGGACGAGAACATCGCGATGGCTCACACTCTCAAGGGGGTTATCGCTGAGCAGCGCTATGAGGAATATGCGCAAGCCCCCAATCAACGGGACGAACATGCCAACCTGGCGGACGCCATCGCCGAATACCGCGAGGCGATCCGGCTCGACCGGAAATATCCGGAGGCGCATTTCGGACTCGGCAACGTCTGGCACAAACTGGGCAAGGATGCCTCCGCTGTTGCCGAATACCGCGAGGCGATCCGGCTCGACCGGAAATATCCGGAGGCGCATAACGGCCTCGGCAACGTCTGGGACAAACTGGGCAAGGAAGAAGCCGCCGCCGCTGAATACCGGGCGGCGATCCGGCTAGACCCGCAGGATGCCCTGCCGCATACCAACCTTGGCCGCGTCTGGAAAAAACAGGGCAAGGAAGACGACGCAATGGCCGAATTTCGCGAAGCGATCCAGCTCGCTCCGAAGGATGCCGATCCGCATGACAGTCTCGGCGACGTCTTTGACGACCAGGGCAAGGAAGACGAAGCATTGGCCGAATACCGCGAGGCGATTCGGCTCGACCCGAAACTTGCCGCGCCGCACTCCGGCCTCGGCAACATCTGGGACAAACAGGGCAAGGAAGGCGCCGCCGTTGCCGAATACCGAGAGGCGATCCGGCTCGACTCGAAGCTTGCCGCGCCGCACTCCGGCCTCGGCACCGTCTGGTACAACGTGGGCAAGGAAGAGGCCGCCGTTGCCGAATACCGAGAGGCGATCCGACTCGACTCGACGTTCGCAAGGGCACACTACAACCTCGGCGTTGTCTGGGACAAACACGGCAAGGAAAATACCGCCGTCGCCGAATACCGAGAGGCGATCCGGTTCGACCCGAAGCTTGCACAACCGCATAACGGCCTCGGCAACGTCTGGGACAATCTGGGCAAAGGAGACGCCGCTGCCGCTGAATACCGCGAGGCGATCCGGCTCGACCCGAAGTATGCTCATCCGCACAACAACTTCGGCAACCTCTATAACAACCAGGGCAACGTGGACGACGCGATAGCCGAGTACCGCGCGGCAATCCGGCTCGATCCGAATTTTGCCAGACCGCACAACGGCCTTGGCACCGCCTGGGACAAACTGGGCAAGGAAGATGCCGCCGCCGCTGAATACCGCTATGCGATCCGGCTCGACCTGCAGGATGCCGAGCCGCATAACAACCTCGGCAACCTCTGGGACAAACTGGGCAAGGAAGACGCCGCCGCCGCTGAATACCGCGATGCGATCCGGCTCGACCCGACGCTTGCAGCGCCGCATAACGGCCTCGGCAACGTCTTCGACAAACAGGGGAAGGAAGACGACGCCATTGCTGAATACCACGCGGCGATCCGGCTCGACCCTCAGGATGCCCTGCCGCACAGAAACCTCGGCAAAGTCTTTGATGAACAGGGGAAGGAAGACAACGCCATTGCTGAGTACCACGCGGCGATCCGGCTCGACCCGAAGGATGCCGTGCCGCACATCGGCCTCGGCAACGTCTTTGACAAACAGGGGAAGGAAGACGACGCCATTTCTGAATACCACGCGGCGATTCGGCTCGACCACAAGGATGCCCGGCCGCACAATAACCTCGGCAACGTCCTGGACACCCTGGGCAAGGAAGACGCCGCCGCTGCTGAATATCGTGAGGCGATCCGGCTCGACCCGAAGTATGCCAATCCGCATAATGGCCTCGGTAACGTATGGGACACCCTGGGCAAGGAAGACGCCGCCATTGCTGAATACCGCGCGGCGATCCGGCTTGACCCGCAGAATGCCAATCCGCATACCAACCTCGGCCGCGTCTGGAAAAAACAGGGCAAGGAAGACGCTGCGATTGCTGAATACGACGCAGCGATCCGGCTTGACCCGAAGCTAGCCCCTCTGCACTACAACATCGGCCCCAAATTGATCTACCGCGCGCCGCCCTAAAGTAGATGCCCTGCGCACACGCCCACGCGCGTGAACGTTCAGGACATCCTGGGCGACGCCGTCGATACGCACGGCAACGCGCGAATGTCCGCTATCGAAGCCGTCAAGGGGCTGCTTCGGGTCGCTATGTAAACCTCTGCATAGAGCAGAGATTTTTTTGATTACCGATCGCGGACTGGCCCCGACCGGCCTGTTCACGCCTCAGTAGCCGCGATCGCCAACCAAAAAAATCTCTGCTCTATGCCGCATTCATGGCAATGCCGATCAGGATCAGATTGGATCATGATGATGCTGGTAAATAGCCAGCAGGGCGTCATTCCCAGTCGGCGTGGATCGGCATAGTTTCGATGGCTAAAGACCCGCGAAATGCCGCGAGCTCACTGTCAGGCTGATTTGGTTTTGACTACCTGTCACGCGGTTTCGACATTAGCGAGAATGTTCTCCCCCGCTGCGACTCTCGTAAAAATGAGTCTGACATCCATTAGACTATGCCGATCATTTTTTCGGGATTGCCCTTGAATTTGCGGATTGCCCGTCCAAATCAAACGTAGTTAACGAAGCGGCATAGTTGCCGAACTTGGTCCGGCGGATGGTCAGCATCCCGTCCTTGAGATCAAGGTCGCCGTTGCGCAGCGACAGCGCCTCGCCGATCCGCAGCCCCGCGGCGGCGATCAGTCCAAACAGCGTTTCGTAGACGGCGCCGCGTAGCCCCGGCGATGGCCCGAGTCGCCGCGCGCGAGCAAGTAGGTCGACGATCTCTTCCTCGCTGAAGATGTGTGGCGCTTGCCGCTCGGGCAACCGTCCGAAGATCGAATCATCGGGCACCTCAGTGCGCGGCTCGAACTGCTGCAGCCAGCGCAGGAACGTGCGCAGCCTCTTCAGCCGTCGCGCCCAGGTCCGCGAGTCATTGCTCTCGTGGCGGTCGCTTCGGGCCCAGGCGGCCATGAGTTCCACCGTCAAGGCGCCGCGATGGCCGGCAGCGTGGACATGGCGTGCGAAGCTGCGTAGGACGTAGCCATCATCGGAGAACCCCAGTTGGCGACGCGTCGACCAGAAACTGTTCGACGCGTGCTTGCACAGAAGTCGGCGCGCTCATGCTGCACTCCCTGGCCATGGCAGCGCGACCTCGACCAACTTGCGGCTATCGAGCTTGGCGTAGATCAGGGTCGTGTTCAGCGAGCGGTGACGCAGGACGTCGGCTACTTCCTTCAGCGAGGAGCCGCCGGCTAGCAAGCGGTTGGCCATCGTGTGGCGCAGCAGATGCGAGCGCGTATAGGGAAGGCCGGCGCGCGCAAAGGCTTGGCGGATGGTCTTGCGGACGAGGTCGGCACCGGCGGCCTGGTCGCGGGGCGCGACATGGCGGACGAAGACGGCTCGATTGGAAGTCCTGGGACGCTCCTGCTCGAGGTAGGCGGCGATGGCTTCGCCGGTCGCGACGGGTAGCGGCAGCACGTCCTCCCGGCGCCCCTTGGTGTGGCGCAAGATGAGCGTACCGGCTTGCCAGTCGATATCGTCCAGGCTGAGACGGGCGATCTCGCCGCTGCGCAGTCCGAGATCGAGCGCACAGCGCACGATGGCGTCGGCTCGTCGCATCGAGCGGCCCCGTTGGCCGAGCGATCCGATCAACCGCTCGACCTCTTCCGCCGTCAGCGACTTGGGCAACGAGGACAGCGACCAGTTAGCAGGATAGGACACCGCGCCAATCAGTCCGGGGACCAGATTGCCGAGCGAGGCGCGGTAGCGGAAATAACCGCGCAGCGATGCCACGACCGGCCCAGCATTCGCCGGTTTGCTATAGAGCTTCGCTTGCCCGGCGAAGAAGCGCCGAACGTGCTCGGGATTGATCGCGGCGATGTCGACGGCGCCCTCGCCGAAATGAGCCGTCAGCAACCGCCCGACGATGCGCAGGGCCATGCTGCGCGTCTTCGGCGCCAGGCCTCGCACGTGCGCCATATACTCGCCGTAGCGGCGCAGTTCCTCGTCTACCGGTGTTGCGCTGTCCGCGATCACCGCGATGACGCCCTGAGCGCGCAGGACCACGAGCAGGTGTCCCAGCGCCGCGCTATGGTCACCTCGATCGTGGCGGATCGCGCCAGCGCACTCGCATTGCGGGAGATGCTTGTCGAGGAACTCGGCGATCAACCCCTCGTCGATCCGTTGCCGCCTGCGGTGCCCGAAGCGCGCCCATCGGGCGAAATGCGTGATGCAGCGCAGGTAGGTAGCGACCGTCTTTGCAGCGTACCGGCGTTGGCTCAGGTACTGCTTGAACGCATCAACGTATGGCCCGATCGGCCCGTCGGAAAAACGGTCCATGTCAGTGCGGTGGGAGCGGCGAACGATGCCCATGGTGATCTCCAGAAGTGGAACCACCACTGCATCCATAGATGAGAACTATGTCCAGATCCTTACTCGCCCGCCTTGCTAGAGCTTTGCCATGCTTGGGTCGGCGTCGTCAGCGACCGGCCATCTGCGCATAGTTGCGACCTGCGCATAGGGGTCGGCTTCGGACGCCTGCATCGGGTCGGAAAGAAGCGTTCGAACTTCCTGGCAGCGGTCGTTCAGCTCGCCTGAAACGGCTAACTGCAATTCACCAAATGCCTATACTGAATTGCGCTTCTGCCGATTCTGCTTAGTCGTCCATTTACCGGCGTATCTCAAGGCGTGAGCTCCTTGTGGTGACGACACGGGCGCGCTTTCCGAGACGGCACGAGTGCCCGGCGCCGTAATGCAGCGCTGTCCCGACAACGAAACAACGCAGGCGGTCTTCAGTGCGTTTCCACAGTCTCCGGCTAGAGGATGCCATCATGAACGAGGCAAAGACCAGGTCAGGCGCCATGGAGGGCCGCGGCGCGTACAACCGTCACGCGGGGTTACAGGCTGCAGGCGGGGCGCTCGCGTTGGACGCCTTGAAGCAGGCGGCTGAAAGCGTCGTGCTGGAGAGGTCGGACCAGCCGATCGTCATTGCTGAATACGGAGCGTCGCAGGGCAGAAATTCGCAACTTCCGATGCGCGTTGCGATTGCTGGGTTGCGTGCCAGGGTTGGCCCGGATCGCCCCGTTCTTGTCTATCACGAAGATCTGCCCATCAACGATTTCGGCTCGCTTTTCGAGGTGCTGGAGTCGGACCCGGACCGATATGTCCGCGACGACCCGCACGTGTAACCCTGTGCGATCGGCCGGTCGTTTTACGAGAGCGTGCTTCCGCCGGCCTACGTGCATCTCGGATGGAGCGCGTACGCCGCGATGTGGTTAAGCCGCCTCCCTACGCCGGTCGCCGACCATATCTACGTGCCCTGCATGAAGGGCGCCGCGAGCGCTGCGTTTCGCGAACAGGGAAAAAAAGACTGGCAGAAGTTCCTGTCGTTGCGCGCCGCCGAGTTGCGGCCAGGCGGGCGTCTCGTCGTTGTGCTCCCAGGAGCGGACGACGATGGGCGCACGGGATTTGAACCGCTCATGAACGACGCGGACGATGTGTTGACACAGATGGCAGACGAGGGTGCCATCACAAAAGACGAACGGGAGCACATGGTGCTGGCGACGTTCGGTCGCCCGTTGCGCGAACTGCTCACCGCATTCGCGACAGACGGCCGGTTTTGCGCGCTATACGTCGAGCATTGCGAGCGGCGTCCCTTGCCCGACGCCGTGTGGGACGATTTTCTGCAAGACGGGGACGGCGGGCGGATGGTGAGCCGATATGCTGCGTTTTACCGCTCCACGTTTGTGCCGTCGTTGTTCCTCGCGCTAGCGCAACCGGACGAAGCGCAAAGGAAAGCTGAACTGAGCGACCGGTTCGAGCACCTGCTGAAGGAACGGCTTGAAGCTCGCATGGAGCCAATCCGTTCGCAGGTCCAGATGCTCGTCTTCGCGCGCGATCACCACCCGAAGGTTTGCTCGTAACGCCGGATTCCCCAGCGTACGCGATGGTCCGGCGCCTTCTGACTCGTCGGCCTGCGTTCGCACAGAGCTTGCGTCAATACGGTCCTCGCCGCACTGCGGCCGCTTGGGATCGTGCGCAAAGACGGTTGCGCATGACGCGTCTGACTCAACACGGCCAACTACGGTCAGTGGCTCACACCTCGACTCGGACGGCCGAGCGTCACCTGCTTGCTTCAAAGCCGCCATAGAGATGGAGCTTGGCATAACGCCGGACTGGGGCGGGTAGTGCCCTTGCTGTGAGCACAGACTGGGTCTCCCTTCGGGTGACACGGAACCCGTCCGGCGCGCGGGCGGCTACCGGCTACCAGTGCAGTTGATCCTCTTCGCGCTGGCAAGCGCGCAGCTTGTCCAGTTGCTTGCTGGTCAAAACAGCTTTGATCCGGTTGTGAGCGTCGACGGACGAATTGATCATCTGTTGCCGCAGCGCGCCGAGCGCCTTGTACGCATCATCGATGGCGGCGGTATCGCGCTTAGGTGCTTGGTAGAGATCGCGCAGCCTAGCCTGCTGGTCCATGATGTTGCCCATGAGCGCCCAATGTGTCTTGCGCGTTTCATCCTGGATATGGTTGACCTTGACGCGCTGATCGTCGCTCAGGCCGAGGCCCCCTGCCCGGTCGGCGGGGCCGTAACCGTAGCCGCCCATCATGCCGGGGCCGCCACCATAACCGCTCATCATGCCGGACCCGCCACCGTCGTAACCGTAGCCACCCATCATGCCGAGCCCCATGCCGTATTCCCACGGACCGCAATCGACCCTGCCCGCGTTATCGTTATCCGCCGGGGCCGCGAATGCCAGCGTGCTGGCCCCGGCGAGCACCGCAGCCAGCGCCAGGGCGACCCATCCCCTCACGGTTTTTTCGACAGGCATGACAACCTCCTTTACGTATGGGATCGATGTCGCTCGCGCAAATGCAAGAGCAAAGTTCAAACGGTCAATCTAGGGACTCTCACGGGATTTCCATTGACCCAAGTCAATGACCGATGAACTGCCGGAGAACGAGCATCTGATGCTCGTTCTCCGGCCATTTCCGCCGGTCGCACCTTGGTTCGCACCTCAATTGAATAGGTGCTTCACGGAACCGTTGGCCGACTGGCGCTATCGCCCAACTACGGCCAGTGGCTCACACCTCGACTCGGACGTCGCCTGCGTCCTCCAGAGCCGCCATAGAGATGGAGCTAGGTCCAACGCCCGGATCGGGTCGCTTGCTGCCCCCTGGTCTTGTCCAGTTCCCCCGTCAGTCGGGCCAGTCTCAGCGATTCGGTAATTGCAGTTTCACGGCGTGGTCACGGTCCTCACGAATTCTGTCTCACTGCAGCCGCGGCCCGTACCTCGGCGCCGACCAATTCGTCGATCACAGTTGACATGACCAGAAATACGACCTAAATTTAGGTCTAATGTCCCTGGAGCCCATTATGGAAAGCATCCTCGCCGATCAAAGCGTCAGCATCTCGGAGCTGAAGGCCAACCCGAGCGCCGTGATCGAGCAGGCGGAGGGTCAGCCCGTCGCGCTGCTCAACCACAACAAGCCCGTGGCCTACATCGTGCCGGCCGCTCGCTGGGAGAAGTTGCTGGACCTGCTCGACGACATCCAGCTGGCAAGGATCATCAAGGAGCGGGAGAACGAGCCCTCGGTAAAGGTGGACATCGATGCCCTATGACCTGCTCTTCAAGGAGAGTGCGGCCAAGGAATGGAAGAAGCTCGACGGCGATACAAAACAGCAGTTCGCCAAGAAGCTGAAGGAACGGCTTGAGAACCCGCGCGTCCAGCACGACGCGCTTCACGGCATGAAAGACTGCTACAAGATCAAGCTCCGCACGAAGGGCTATCGGCTCGTCTACAAGGTTGAAGATGAAATCGTCACCGTCCGAGTGATTGCCGTTGGCAGGCGCGACGGCGGTGAAGTCTATGACGAGGCAGAGAAACGCCAATGAGACTCGACCTTTTGCAGAACCTGCACCAGCCGGGCGAGCTCGACGAGACGGACATGAGTGAGGCCGCGGCAATCCTGGCCATGTCGCCGATCGAAAAGATCGAAGGGCTCGAAGATCTGTAAGGCAGGGAGATGGGTGACAGCCGCTGGGCCAACGCCGTCATCGACCGGATGCGCGAATGCGGCTTCACCGTTAATTACAAGCCCGCAAAGCGCAAGATGTGCAGGGAAACCGAATTCGTGACAACGGAGCTTGCCGCGCCGAACAGCGCCTATTGCATCATCAGCTGTTGCTGACAGTCAAAAGAACGATCCATTGTCCGCCATCAAATTCTCCTCTTCCTGTTGACGTCCAGTCAGGTCCTCTTGTTCGGAAGGTAGAAAGCAACCGTATCGCCATCGCTGGGCCGAAGGGCCGAAACGGCTCGGCGACGGCCGACGGTATCGGACAGCAGTCGGCCACAAACCGCCGTTCACATGCGTCGTCGGTCGGACGTTCAAGCGTCGGTTCCATGCCGTGAACGGCCATCCAATCGTAAAGGGCGAACGCTCGTTCACAGGCTAAAGCCGTCAAAGTCGGGGGATTTTTTGAGCAGGTTGTGTCGCAGCATACGCTTGCCCCGCCGAACCGCCTATCCTTTGCAGACGTATCGGACCTTGGTCCGATAGAACGAACACGTCCAGTGCGCTAATTTAGAAGTGGCGCCGTGCTTCAATCGAAATAAGTCCCGAATGGCCACCGGGGGAGTTCGTAATGAAACGTCATCCTCTCTTAACTGCACGGGCCGTTTCTCTTGCAACGCGGCACCGCTATCCCGTGTGGGCGGTATCAGCTGAGCATCGGGGCGAGGTTACGCGGCGGGCGTTGCCCACGCGACGCGCCCTGGTGGCCGTGGCTTCCGCGATGCTGCTCGGCGGCTGTGGCGGCGGTAATAACAATGCAACTACAACATCCGCACAACCGGTTTCGGTGCCGTTGCAGGCCGCTATTGCCAATCAGGTCGATAACGGCGACACCGCGAGCTTCTCCGTCTCTGGCACGATAGACAGCGTTCCTGTCACCGGATCGGGGACGCTGACGGACTCCGCACCGGTTGTGGCTACGTTTAATGATGCTGCTGTCCTTGAAACCATGGAAACCATCACCGACATCGTGCTGGAAAACGGTACGCCCATTACGGTTACAGAGACAAAAGAGATCTTCACCAATCCCGAGACGTCTGCTGAAGTCGGTCAGATCAATGATGACGGGTCGGTCGATGTCATCACTCAAATCGAT
Organism: Paraburkholderia sp. BL10I2N1; assembly: GCF_004361815.1. Classification (NCBI taxonomy): domain Bacteria; kingdom Pseudomonadati; phylum Pseudomonadota; class Betaproteobacteria; order Burkholderiales; family Burkholderiaceae; genus Paraburkholderia; species Paraburkholderia sp. BL10I2N1. Next base: position 613,318 of record NZ_SNWA01000001.1, read on the forward strand.
CCCATTCCAATCTCTGCACCGGTGGGGAGTTCCGGTGTGCTTGGCGAAGGCATAGAGTACTCAAACTCGAGCGAACAGACGATGGTTGGCACTGTCGAGGAAACCTATACCGTGGAATCGGGTGCAGCAAGCTCTGGAGGGTCCAGTATGGGGAGCTCTGGAGGGTCCAACACCGGGAGCTCAGTGGGATTCAGCACTGCGAACTGTGATGTGGTGGACGTTGTGAAGGAAGTTAAGGACAAAAACAAGAACCAGATCAGGAAGTCGGACAAGAAAACCTGCGTCGACGATAAAGGAAACTCCAGGTTCGTGTCGGGGGAAGAGCACGAGCGCAACAACGGGCACGACGACGATTTCGACGAAAACGAACAATAGGCTGCGAATACAGCAGGGACAAACGATCCGCTAAGATGAATGGCCTTCCTGTCACCGGTTGCCCTTCAGGTTAAAGGACTGCTTCGGATCGGCTTCGGCCAACCGCATCGGGCAGTAGTCGGCCAAAGCTGCTGACGTTCGGTGTAGCACTCAGGCGGCCATTCAAGCGGCCGCTCCGCCCCTGTACGGACCTTCGTGCGCGGACCATGTCGATCGCGTCGTCGGCCGGCACGGCCGTTCGCGTTGGTTTCGATTGCGGGTTTCGGTAGCTTGCCGGCAACGTAAAAGCGAGCTGGGCCCATCGCACGATCAATATACCGCTGGCATGCCCGGTGGACGATGCTTGAAGCGTCGATGCACCCAGTAATACTGGGCTGGGAATTTCAGTATCTGGGTCTCGAGAAACGCATTCATGCGACACGCATCATTCGTGTCGCTTCCCGATGGAAAATCGCTGAGCGGCGCAAAGACGGTCAACCGATACCCTTTGAAATCCGGCAGTACTTCCGTGACGAACGGTACAACGCGCGCGCGCCCCATTCTCGCAAGTCGCGAAACAGAAGTCAGAGTGCACGCAGGGACGCCGAAAAAAGGCACAAAAAACAGAGTTTTCGATGCCATGGTCCATGTCCGCAGCAAGCATGACCGGTTTGCCCTCGTGAAGGACTCTCACGATCTTTCTGGCGCTTGTCGAACGTTCGATCATCTCAGCGCCGAATCGGCCGCGCTGCCGTTTGGCGAGGTCGCAAAGACGCGTGTTCGACATGTGCGTGTACAAGGAAGCGGCCGGCATTTTCAGCGAGTAGAGTATGCACCCGATCTCGACTCCTACGAAATGAAACCCCATAAAAATGGTAGGCGGAGCATTCCTGTCTTCGAGATCAATGGCGCTTTCGATCTGGACGAGATTTCTTATCCTTTGCGCGCTACCGAACCATTGAACGCCTCGTTCGAGATAGCTGCGGATGACATGCCGGAAGTGTTCCCTCGCAAGCTCATCGTACTCACGTACCGACTTTTCCGGAAAGCAGAGGCGCAGGTTGACAAGGACGATATGTTTGCGGCGGCTGGGAAGCGTATACAGGGCCGCGCCGAGCGCGCTGCCAAGCCTCGCAACCAATGGGTACGGCAGTATTGAGAGCGCGCGAAGTAAACCTACGACGAGCAAATGACCGAGTTGATCCAAGACCGGCTCCTGTGTGGCGGTCGGCTGTGCCACGTGGAGAACTTCTGCCAACACCCACTTTGCGACGACTTCGTATTCTTGCCGTACTCGGCAAACTTGACTTCGTTTTCGAAATGGACAACGACCGATCAATACTGCCACTTTTACCGTAAATGGAACAGGTTACTTAACAAGGCGACGAACGTCAACGCACGGGAAGAGTGAGACTTATCAACACGTGACGCAAGCACCGGTTAGCGGACCCGCGGCGCGGACGACCGTTCGCCCCTCAAAGCCGCCAGTAGGCTGGGGCGACGCCGACGGCCGGAGCGGGTCGCGTGCTGCCGTCCGCGGAGCATCCGAGGATCACGCCGAGTATGTGAATCGCATGAGGCAGTGACCGGCCACCTACGGACGCTGGGCCATACTTTGTCATGGACGTTCGAGCGTCCGCTCCGCCCAGACGACGGACCTTTGTGCACCGATCACGTCTATCGCGTTGGAGGAAGTGTGGCTCCGAGCGCGTGACGCCCTCGGGCTAGTTTTGCTTAAAGGCAGTTGTAAAGAATTGCACGAGGTCGCCACGCGCCTGCTTGCGCGCCTCGGGATCGGGCTGCACTTGAATTACCCCGCCTTTTCGCCGATTCGCACCCGGGTCGTTGAATTCGCGACGACCGTCAAACACATCGAATTCGTGCGTCGCGCCCGGGAAGGCTCGCAGTGAGACGTGTGCGGCATCGGCCGGCGCGAGATTATGCAAGAGCGCCTGGCAAGCGGCTGCGCCACCATCGTAGTCGTCCGCCGTGCCGACGAAGATCCGGATCGGCGCGTCAACGAGGTCGCCGAAGTCGGCGCCCGGCACATGGTTATAAAGCCAGCATACGGGGTAGAACGCCACTGCTGCTTTCAGGTGTATATCCTTGCCGAGAAGTGCATCGCTGTGGCGGTGCGTCATCATGAGCAGCGACTCGATGCCGCCCATCGAACTGCCCATGATGCCGATGCGCGAGGCATCGATTGCCGGTCGTCCTTCAAGCAGGCGATACGCACCGACGATGTCGGGCAGATTGTCGCCAAGCGCCTTGGGACGACTGGACGCCCCTCCCGGAAGACCCCGGCCGCCCCATTGATCGATTTCGAGCGTGGCGATACCGGCGCGATTGAGCGCGGCGGCGTAGTAGACGCCACGGTAACTGAGACCGGAGGTGCCGTGCATGAGGATCACAGCAGGAAGCTTGCCGGACACGTTGGCTGGCACCTGCAGTCGCGCGCCGATCATGATCGGCTTGCCGTTCCAGTCGACCGGGTAGGCCAGATAGTTGATTCGCAGCGGCGGCGTATCTTCCCAGGCGTGCCCGGTTGAAAGATGACCGAGCAGGACAATCGCTGCAAACAGCGTGCGCAAAAGCGTTCTCATGTCGGCCCTCCAGGGATGTTTCGCCCGTGTTGGTTCACGACCGCCCCCTCCTCATAATAGAACGTCCGATAGGGCTGGAGTTCGATTAAGGCAGGAACCGTGGACGGACGCGTGACGCCGGCAGTGAAGGTCGCTCGGGATGAACAGTGTTCGTGTCCAGCGAACGGCATGTAGGCAAGCAGACCGGCGGGCGGTCGACGGCGCGGGGATGACAGTTGTGTGATCGAAAGCTGCCGCTCATCTGACGCGGGATCCAACGGCAAAAGTGGGGCGTTTGCGGAAGTTCGCCATGAGTCGTCCGAACCGGGACCGTTCGGCACGCCGTCGGTGCGGCCAACGAAGCACTGGCTCACATCAAGGGCGGCGTCGCTTGAGCAACGTCGGCGGCTGCACCTGAACCAACCAAGGCGCTTCGGCGCCTTTTCTTTTGCGCGCCCTACCCTACTCATGCCGAAACACGGCGGCGATGGCGAATCACGCGTCGAGCCGCACCACCCAGCTGTACGACCGGCGGCACGACGAGATTAGCCTGGACGGGGTAGAGAGGATCCGTCAGTAAGACGTCTGTTGCAAAATAGCGGTTATCGTTCGCCACCCTCCACGCGCGTGGCGCTCGGGCCGTTTTTTTCTGCAAAGAAAAGCCATGGCGCGCCTGTTTCGTATTGAGACACGCTCAGACACCACCACTCAAAGGGTTCGCGGCACCCAGATCCGTACGAAACCGGGTCGTTTTCGTACGGATGTAGCGCACAAAACTAAAAATTAGGGGATTATTGAAAAGTGTTGCACCTGGTGCTACATTATTGGCTCTCCCCATACCCCTATAGCACATGCAGGCTCCGGCTCTCAGCGCGTCTTCAAAACCCAATGGTTTGCCAAGGCGGCCAAAGCGGCTGCAATCACCGACGAGGAGCTTTGCGAGGCGGCTGAGGAGCTGATGAATGGTCAGGGCGACAATCTGGGCGGGAACGTCTGGAAGAAGCGCCTCGACAAAAACAGGCACCGAGGCATCGTGGCGAACAAGGTGGGGAAGTGTTGGATTTTCGTGTTCATTTTTGCAAAAAAGGACCCGCGAAAACATTGAGAAAGACGAGCTGAAGGCGTTCAAGAAGCTCGCCAAGGTTTACGGGAATTTGAAGCCGACCGAGATTGATCGACTGGCGGAAGACGGGGAACTACTGGAGATTTGCCATGGCTGCTAAACGATTCAAGAGTGACGCCTTCGAAGCGATCCATAGCGCTGCGTCCGGTCTTCACCGTTCGAAACTGATCGACAAGACGACGATGCGTGAATATGACGAACTCTGCCTCGAGGAGCCCCCGCACTTTGAGGCCAAGGACGTCGTGCTCATTCGCAAAGCAGCCAAGGTCAGCCAGCCGGTCTTCGCGCTCTATCTGAACACGAGCACGTCAACGGTTCAGAAGTGGGAGACCGGTCAGAAGCAGCCCAGCGGCATGGCTGCCAGGCTCCTGCAGGTGATCAAAAAGCACGGCCTGGAGGTGCTTGCCTGATCGCGCAGCGCGCTATTCAGAGCCGCAAACATCTAGAGGGCGCTTCGGCGCCCTTTGTCATTTCTGGACAGCAGTAAAGGATCGAGGCGCGGCCGACTATGGGGTTTGAGGTGCAGGGGAACAGTTACGCAAAAAAACGGTAACCGTTCCTATGGGGAGTCCAGCGTTATGGAAAGCAGGAATTGGTTGCGGCCGAAGCGGCCTACCTCGCCGGCCGCAACCACTATCCATAATAAGACGCCTCGCAACGACACGATCAGCTTGTTGGGAGCGGAGAACCGCCCGCGCTTGAGTGACAGTGGCGGCACAGCTTCAATTGCCTCGATCCGTTCTCCTTCGGGGTACGCCCTGCAGGACGGCAGCATTATGTGAATAAAATCAGAGCGTTTCGTTGCAGGGATTGGCCTTGGGACAGGCCAGCGCCGGCGCACCAAATCAGCATACTTTCCATAACGCTGGACTTCCCATAGGAACGGAAAACCGGGCTAAGCACTTGTCATGAATCACTGCATGCTGGATCACGCAGCCAAGATGAGTACACGTCAATTGGCTAGACGGAAACCATGCGGTCAATAACGTCGAGATCCGATGTTAATTGGCCAGGGCTTATTTGGCTATGTATCTTGGCTGCCGGGTTCAGCAGGAAAGCATCGTCGCAAACCGGCCATGAAGCGACGTTCATCTAGACCGTCACATGGACATTCGTGCGACTGCTCCGCTTTCTGAGCGGCCGTTCGATCACAACGACGCGTGTCGCGTCGATGAACCTAGCTTGGATAAAATCCACTCGCTCGGGCGGCGCCACCACCGACACGCTCCCAGCGCCGCACCGCAATGCGTGGTTCATAGATGTTTGAGCACACCGCTCGCCAGCTTTGTCACCAGCGGCGTGGAATTCGATGAAAACGGACGGTTTGAAATTCAGTGAGTTTCACACCGTAGGTTTTTGACGACTTTCAGATCGCCAATGACACCAGCTTGCGCAGTTCGTCGAACTGCGTAACGAGTTCGAGGCACAGAATGAAGGCCAGCATCGCTGAAAGCCCCGGGCAGCGTTCGATCCATCGCAGCGCCGGAGTCGCGTAGCGCACGCGGATCGCATCTCGCGTCACGACATAGGCAATTCCGATTCCCACGGCGGCGCCCACCAGCAAATCGGTTGGGTAGTGAAAGCCCAGATAGGCGCGCGGAACGCAAATGAACAGCACGGTATAGGCAATCGCCAGCCCACCGATGCCCCGCCACACGAGGAAGATGCCGGTGGCGACCGCCATCCATAGCATCGCGTGATCGCTTGGGAAGGAACTCCAACTTGTCAGCAGTGCGTCCTTGATAGCGCTACCTGCAAAGTGCAGATGCAGTTCAGCGCTATAGATGGGGCGCACTCTGAACGGCAACCAGTGAGTCAGCAGTCTTCCGACGAAGATCGCCACGACGCCACTGAGAAGCGTCGCGAGAACCATTTCTCGCCGCCATTCGCGGCGTTCGTCCTGCTGAAACCACATCCACCACAGCACGGGAATGAGTACGAGGCCTTTGAAGGTGTAAAGGTCGGCGATGGCTTCTATGGATTGGGTCGCGAAATGACCGAAGTGTATGTTGGACAGATATGTTTCGATAGACGAATCGAAGTTGTTCATTATTTTGTAAGAAACTTAGTAGTCGCATCGAGGGTTAGCATAGTCCGTTGGATGCGCATCGGAAATGCCGACCCGCTGTCCTTCGTGACCCAATCGAGCTTCGGCCGAGAATCCGCCAACGACCTCATCCCGCGAATGTCCGCTGCACTCCGAGACGCGCCGCACAGTTCGCAGGATGATGACTGTCTGCACCGGGTCGAACATCGCCCGTCGACGGCGGTAGTGTGAAGCTGAGACTGCGGCAGTCTCGCTGCCGCACGCGATGCCGGCTAACATGATGCCTGGCATTGGGACTCGATGCATATCCGGACTGGATCATCCGATCGACATTGGGGCGGGGCCGTGACCATCCGCAAGCTGAGGATGCGCGCACTCGCGTTCTGCGTAGCGGGCGCGTTACTGGGCAGCGGGGCCGCATTGGCAGACGAGGTCAAGGTGATGATTTCGGGCTGGTTTGCGTCGGCCTATCGCGAACTGGGCCCGCAATTCGAGGAGGCGACCGGCCGTAAGCTAATCACCGTCTGGGGGCCCGCGGTGGGTACGGCTACGAATGCGATCCCTGTGCGGCTTGCGCGTGGCGAGTGGGCCGACGTGCTGATCGTGGTTGGGTATGCGCTCGACGAACAGATCAATGCCGGCAAGGTCTTGCCTGACAGTAAGGTGGACTTCGCACGCTCGGCAATCGGCATGGTGGTTCGCGAGGGGACGCCGAAGCCCGATATCAGCTCGGCCGACGCATTGCGGCGAGCGCTGCTCGCAGCGAAGTCGATCGTCTATCCGGACAGCCCGAGTGACGTCTATGTCGGCAGCGAACTGTTTCGGCGTCTTGGCATCGCGGGGCCGATGGAGAGCAAGATCCGCATGATTCCGGACGCGCAGGTCGCCGATGCCGTCGCGAATGGAGAAGCTGAGATCGGAATTCAGCAGGTCGTCGAACTGTTGCCGGTGAAGGGGGTGACGGTGGTCGGCAGTTTGCCCGCAGAAGTGCAGAGGTACACGGTGTTCTCCGGGGGCGTCGCCACCAATGCGAAAAATCCGGCCGGCGCAGAGGCGCTGATCCATTTTCTGTCGTCGCCGGACGCGGCGCCCGCGATTTCGAGGACCGGGCTCGAACCGCTTTCGGCGACGCCTGCGAAATGAGCGAAAACGCGTGTCCTATGCGCCGTTCGACCTGAGTGGCCGGCGACTTTCCGGGAACGGCCAATCAGCGACATTCGAAACGCCGCTTCCGGACGACCTGTCCCGCGTTCGCTGGCAGGTACCTGCCCAGCTGTAACCAGTATCACCGAATGCGGGACAGGCTGCCTATATCGCAAGATTGTCGGTCACGAACCGCGTCTCATCCGTGCTCGCGCCGGACAGCCAATTCACGTCAAGCCACCTTCTAAAGCCCGACGCCATACAAGGGTTGCAGGTTCCTACTTGCCGCCGATGCCGACCTTGCCGCGCCCGACCTTTCGATGCGGCGCACAGGGGCGCAGCCTCTTCCTGGAGCTAGCCGTCAACGTGACGTGCTCCGTAGGGTAGCGGGTCGTCCTGTGCAGCGCGGCCTGATAGGCGGAATGGCCCGGATCGATGCGCTTGATAGCTGACATGACTGACACCTCCTCAGAGGATTCTAGTCCGAAACGGCACGGCGGTTATGCCGCCTTCCTGAACATGCTGTAGTCGAAGTCCGCGACCCGGCGCTCGGCAAACCCGGGCGTGCGCTTGACGATTGCCATGCGCTCGTTCCGGTGGGTGCCCATAGGTAACTATTCGAGCGCGCGGCGCACACGCGCGGGATTCTAGCCTTCAATCCAATCGGGACTCGTGCGCCCCCCTTCCGGGGCTCAGGATTACCCACAACTTTCCAGAAAGAGCGCTTGTAAACGGGCTCAGACGATGTTAACTTGCGAGCAAGTCCCGTAAAACCACACGCCATTGCCTTCTGTAGACGACGCCCATAACCATGACTGGGCCGACACCGAATTCGGTGCGGCCAATCTGGGCGATGCTCGTTTGACGAGTCGGCTGGTCGCGCTGGCAAGGCGGCTTGCGACCAGTCCCGACTGCTCCTTTCCGCGCTCGCTTGATGCCGCCGAGCTCAAGGCTGCCTATCGTTTCTTCGACAACGAACAGGTCGATACCGACGGTGTTCTTGCCCCGCACGTCGAGCAAACGCTGCAGCGCATGACACAGGTCCCGGTCGTGCTGGCAGTGCAGGACACGACCGAATTCAATCTGACGCACCTCGAGGCCACTGAAGGACTGGGCTACGGCACCGGCAACACATCGCGTGGCTTCATGCTGCACAGCTTGCTGGCCGTGACGCCGGAGGGCTTGCCGCTCGGCGTGCTGGGCATGAAGACCTGGGCACGCCCGGACGCGAACCTGGGCAAGAAGAAGCAGCGCAAGCAGCGCCCGATCGAAGACAAGGAGAGTGCCAAATGGCTCGAAGGAGTCGAGCATCTGGCCGCGCTCAAGGCGCGCTGCCCCGATACCCGGATAGTGGCAACAGGGGACCGGGAAAGCGACGTCTACGAGGTGTTTGTGGCCGAGCGGCCGGCGGGCGTCGACTGGCTCGTGCGTGCGGCATGGGATCGCCGCACCGCCCACCCGGAGCGGTATCTGTGGGACACCGTGACCGCGACAGCGCCCATGGGCGAGACCGAACTGCAGGTGCCGGCGCAGCGCAACGCGGCGAAGCGCACTGCACGTCTGACGGTGCGGTGCACGCCAGTTCAGCTGCGCGCGCCGAAGCGACCTTCGCCCGGGCTCGCCGGAGTCGAAGTGTTTGCCATTCACGCACTCGAAACCGACCCGCCGGCAGGCGTTGAGCCACTCGAATGGATGCTGCTGAGTTCCGTGCCGACCATCACGCTGGAGGACGCGCTCGAGCGACTTGGCTGGTATGCGCGGCGGTGGACGATCGAGTCGTGGCACCGTGTGCTCAAGAGCGGATGCAGCATTGAAAAGCGTCAGTTCGGCAATCTGGACCGGTTCGTCCGGTCAACCGCGTTATTTGCCGTGATCGCCTGGCGCATCATGTACGCGACGTTGCTGGGCCGCGTCGATCCCCATCTGTCCTGCGCGGTGCTTCTGCAGCCCGACGAGTGGCGTGCGCTCTATAGCCGCGCTAACCGCACCTCCAAACCGCCGCCTCAAACACCCTCGCTCGGCGAAGTGGTGTTGTGGATTGCAAAACTCGGCGGCTATCTGAACCGCAAGCACGACCACCCACCCGGCCCCACCGTGATGTGGCGTGGCTTCCTGGTCCTGCATGAAATCACCGAGATGTATCGCATCTTCAGGCAGGACGAATAGATCGCTCAGCCGAAATGTGGGTAATCCTGAGCTTCCGGGGGGGGGGCGGGACACGGCATGCCGTCGGGGCGAAAAAATCCGAATGTCGACGGGCACCCCATGCAACCCATCCTCTCGGCCATCGATCGCGACATCGCGAGCGTGCTGGACAGTCGGCTGATGCCGAACCGGCCGCAGCACCCCGGCCGCGCATGAAGGGGCGGCTTCAGAATTCCGACAATAAAGCACGCTAAGCGGTGGATGCGGGTTGCCGGCCGCGCGTTCGTGTCCGCCTCTTGTCGGCTTTGCGGAACCGCCAGCCTATTCGAGCGATCGAGCGATCGGCCCGGACGAGACTCTCTCTCGGTCTCGACGCGCCGAAGTGGACGATGGTGGATGATCTGACTTACGTTGTTCAGGCGAACCATCTGCCATGGAGCAACGGTGCGCGGGCAATCTGTGGTTCCTCGATTGGGCCACGTTCGCCGTGACGCAAGGACAGTTGCTCGCCAAGGTCCCTTGCTCCTGTGAGCCGATAGGCGTTCGGATTCGGCAAGATCTCAAATGTCGGCCAGAAAATTACAGAAGAGATGTTGCTTTATCTGGAAATGCCTCTATTTTTAAAATGGCCGATCGGCCGGTGATGGTTCCGAGCATTCATCGTGCTTGGAACACCCATGAGTGCGTCTCTGTTGCGACGACTACAAAGGAGCGCGCGTCTTACCTGTAATAACTCTCGTCCAGTTCAAGGTTATGACGCTGGAGCGTTAGGGTGTGGGTGACTGTTTAACACATCTACCACCGGCCAGGAGACACGACGTGAAGGCACCCTGCAGCATGTCCAGTCAGGTCCTCGCGCTCATCGAGCGCACCAGGTCAGGGCCAAAGAGAAAGAAGGCTAGTGCTGCTCATCTCGGCAACGCGCTGTCAAGGCGGAGTCGTTTCGTGGCGATGCTGTTCTGCCATCTTGGCCGAGTCCATTCCCTGCATGAAAACGAAGGCCCGTCGAGT